>VFZP01000080.1 GCA_016871115.1 Acidobacteriota bacterium | reverse complement strand
CCTACAACCTTCTTCATTCGCAGGAAGACGCCCGCGACATTTATCAGGAAGCGTTTCTGCGCGTCCACCGTAATTTGCATAACTTTCGCTTCGATTGCAGCTTCCACACCTGGCTGTACCGCATCGTCACCAACCTCTGCCTGGACCTGCTCCGCAAACGCAAAGTGCGGCGCGAGGAGCCGTCGGTGATTGCCACCGAAGACGGAGTCAAGGACCGGGCGAGCGAGGTAGCCGAACGCGCCGCGGCCAGCGACCCGCAACGTCAGTTGATGAGCCGCCAGTTGCAGGACCGGATCTCCACCGTGCTCGAAGGCCTGACGCCGCGCGAGCGCGCCGTGTTTGAGATGCGACATCATCAGGGCATGCGCCTGCGCGCGATCGGCGAAGTGCTGGGTACCACCGAAGAGGCCGCCAAGAATTGTCTGTTCCGCGCCACGCAGAAGATGCGCACGGCGCTGGGAGATTTCGTATGAGCCCGGTTTGCCAACAATGCGAAGAACAGTTTTCGCTGTACCTGTACGGCGAACTGGAGCCGGCCCAGGAAGAAGCGCTCGAAGCGCATTGCGCCGCGTGTGAGCGGTGCCGAATCGCGCTGGGGCGCGAACGCGAGTTGCATCGCCTGATGGACGACTCTACGGCCGAACTGCCCGCCATGCTGCTTACTTCGTGCCGCCGCGATCTGGCCGGCGCGCTGGCCGCTGAACCCATGCCGATCCGCTCCTGGTGGCAACGCGCCGCCGCGTGGATGGCCGTCTCCGGATGGAAGCCGGCGCTGGCGGCGGGGATGCTGATGGTTGGATTCGCTGCCGGCCGCGTGGGGCAACGCCCGGTCCTGACAACGCAGCTGGAGCAACAGGCCGTGGCGCCCGCGCTGGTGCGGGTACGGGAAGTGGCGGCGGATAACCAGGGCCGCGTGCGGCTGGTGCTTGACGAAACGCGGCAGCGCGAAGTCGACGGCGCGATTGACGACGCGCGGATCCGTCAACTGCTGCTGGCCGCCGCTCAGGATCCGTCCGATGCCGGGCTCCGGTTTGCTTCCGTCGATCTGCTGCGCCGCCAGCCCGCGGGCGAAGACGTGCGCCGCGCGCTGATGGCGGCGCTTGAGCGCGACCCCAATCCCGGCGTCCGCCTGAAGGCTCTCGAAGGCTTGCGCCCGTTTGCCGCCGATCCCGGCGTGAGGCAGTTGCTGGGGCAGACGCTGGAACGCGACGACAACTCCGGCGTGCGCACGCAGGCGATCGACCTGTTTGTGCAGCCCGGCCAGAAAGACACGGTCGACGTGTTGCAGCGCCTGATGCAGCGCGAAGATAATACCTACATCCGGTCCCGGTCGCAGCGGGCCCTCGAGGCGATGAACGCTTCGTGGGAAACGTTCTGATCCGCGGCCGACACAGCTCAATCATGCGCCTGTTCCCACGCACCACGCTCGGAGTCTGCTTCACGGCCGTCTGGTTGTGCGCACAGCCGGTGCTGATGCGCGAAGGCCCGTGGTGGGTGGAGCGCACGGGCGGCACCGTACCCGCGCCGGGCGCGCCGTTTCTGCGCATCGAGGTTCCGGGAGACGTGGTCTTTAAAGGCGACGGCGGCTCCAGCCTCGGCTACCAGGTGACGCGCCGCGTAATGGCGCGCGGCGAGGAAGAAGCCCGCGCTTTTTTCGCGTCCTTGCCGGTGGCACCCGTCTGGAAAGGCGATCAGCTCTCACTCTCGCTGCCTTCTCGCACCGTGGCGCGCATGCAGGTGGACGTCCGTGTGCAGCCGCCGCGCCAGTTGCGGCAAGTGGTGGTGGAAAGCGAAGACGGAGACGTGGCCGTGCGCGATGTGCGCGCGCCGGTGAACGTGTTCTCCACCGCCGGGTCAGTGATTTGCGACCGCATTCAAGGCTCGGTCTCCGTACGCACCGGGGGCGGCGAAGTGATTCTCGGCGCGATTCACGGAGCGATCATGGCCAGGACCGGCGGCGGCGGCATGCGCCTGCGGCAGGCACTGTCGTCCGCCACGCTCGAAACCGGGGGCGGCGAAATCCTGGTGGAGGAAGTCGCCGGCGCCTTGGCCGCAATGACGGGTGCGGGCAACATTGAAGTGGGACGCGCGGGCTCCGCCGTGCAGGTGCGCACGCGCGGCGGGCTGATTCGGATTGACCGTGCGGCCGGCGAAGTGGTGGCCGAGTCGGCGGGCGGGGGCATTCTCATTGGGCACGCCAAGAGTGTGCGGTGTGAGTCCGCCGCGGGCGCGGTGAAGCTGGCGGGCATGACCGGGCGCGTGGAAGTATCGACGACGGTGGGCAGCATACTGGCGGATCTCCTAAGCACGCGGCCGCTGCTGAATTCGCTGTTGAGCGCCGCGCGCGGCGACATCACCGTGTGGATCCCCGGCGGCCTTGCGGTTACGGTGAATGCCGTGGCCGATTCGCCGCGGAGCCGCATTGTGTCGGACTTTGCCGAGATTCCCGTGCGCGAGTCGTGGCAAGGCGGCGAGGCCCGGCTGACGGCGCGCGGGTCACTCAACGGCGGCGGCCCGGTGCTGCGCGTGGCCGCGGGTGAAGGCGTCGTCTACCTGCGCCGCCGTGAGTAGGAAGCGCGTGACATTCGCTCCGCCGCGGCGTCTATTCAACCGAGGAGCAGAAACTGCGATGTGGAATCCAATGAAAAAGATGGTTGCGGCAGTGGTTTTGGGCCTTTCGCTCTCGCCGGCCGCCGTAGGGCAGCCAGCAGCATCTGAAGATTGGCGCCGTTACGCCGACGCGATGCGCGAGTGGAGCAAGCAGTGGAAGGAATGGGCCGCCGAGTACAAATTGGCGCAGCAGCGTCCGCCCGGGCCGCCGGCTGCGCCTCTGCCCGTCATGCCGGGATCGTTTGCCATCGCCGGCGGCAACCGCAGTTTTCTCGGCGTCAACGTGGTGGAGATCGACTCGGCCCGCGCCGCCGCGTTGAAGCTCAAGGATGAAGCCGGCGTGGAGATCACCAACGTGGAGCCGGACAGTCCTGCGGAAAAAGCCGGGCTGAAGAAGGGCGACGTGGTGCTGGAGTACCAAGGCCAGCGCGTGGAAGGCACCGAGCAGTTCATCCGCCTGGTGCGCGAAACGCCCGCCGGCCGCCAGGTAAGGCTGCTGGTGCGCAAGGACGGCGGCTCGACAGCCACGGTAAGCGCCACCGTGGCCGCGCGCAAACTCCGCGCGATCAAAGCGCCCGCGATGCCCGAGATGCCGCGCGTGGAGATGTGGATTCCCGATACGCCGCGTGCCTACATGGGCCTGCGCAGCGCCCGCTTCGGCATTGAAGCGGAAAAAGTGGAAGGCCAACTGGCTGACTATTTCGGCGTGAAGGAAGGCGTGCTGGTGCGTGCGGTGAACAAAGGCTCGGCGGCTGAAAAAAGCGGATTGCGGGCGGGTGACGTCATCACCAAGGTTGACCAGACGGCCATCGATTCCACGCGCGAGTTGTCCGACGTATTGCGCGCTGGCGGAAAAGAAAAGAAGACCGTGGCCATCACGCTCACGCGTGAGAAACGCGAGATGACCGTGAACGCCGCGCTGGACGAACATTCTGGCGGCGGCAGCGGTGGTGCTGGCTCGCCCTCGCCCGCCCGCTCGGTGGTGCGCCGCGAGGAGTACCGGTTTTAGCCACGATTTTCAGTTAGGCCCCTTCCTCCTCCTGTGACTGAAGCTGACAAACTCCGCCGGCCTTCCCGCCCGGCGGGGTTTGTCACTTTGCGCCGCTGCCACAGCAGCTTGCTTCTCGGCGAGTCCGTGTGAAATACTGCGGCGATTCGTTAACGGAGGATCGCATAGTGGCAATTGTCAATAGAGTCTCTGCCTTGACCGGACTCGCGGTGGCGCTCAGTTCCGCCTCGTTCGCCTAGAATGCGGGTTATGAAGTCTGGATGACCGAACACAATAACACCGCCGGTTACTCGGCGGGAGCGCAGCGCGGCACCCACGGCGGCCGCCTTTATATCTGGGACAGTGAAGATCTGGAAGCCGAGGGCGGACCGGTCACCAACCGGGCCCAGACCATCGACCTCGCCGAGATGTACTCGCTCACGGGCGGCAATAACAACACCGGCGCCAACGCAGTCCGGCCGCACATGACCTACCCGAGTCCCGACAGCCGGTACATGGCTCTGGCCTTCGTCAGCAGCGGACATGTCGCAATTCTGGATGCAGCCACGCGGCGTCCCAAAGCGCTGTTCCGTAGGTCCGCCGGACCGGGCGGCGCCCGTCAAGCTCACGCCGCCACCTGGGCCATCGACGGCCGCGCCATCCTCGTGGCCAACCAGAACGGCAAGAAACTGGAGCGCATCAACTACGATCCGGCGTGCGATGAGTTCACGCACGACACCGCCGGTACGCTCGACCTGGCGAACTGCCGCACCCCGAACGGGCTGCCGTGCGAAACCGCCACGCCCATCAACGCTAGCGATCCAGCCTACTTCGGCCCGGCGAACCGTCCCGATAACGCGCCGATCTGCCCGATCGTCACTTTTCAGAACCGCGTGGTAGTGACCCTGCGCGGTGGCGGCATGTTCGTCGGCGACCCCACTACGACGCCGATGGCAATCGTGGCCGAGTACGGCAATGCGCTCTACGGCCGCGACGGCTGCGGCGGCATTCAAGTGGGAAACAAGGTCTACCTGAACGGCGGCGCCGGCACAACCACCACGAACGAAAGCGAGTTCATGCTCTACACGCTCGAAGACAAGTTTCCGGCCGCGCCTGATTTTCTGCCCGCCAACGATGCGCGCATCCGCCCGCTTTTTCGCGATGGGAACGCTGGGAGCGATCGCGATGCGCACGGCATGACGGCCACGGGGAACGGCTACTACATCTGGGTCTTCGACCGCCTGGCCAATGTCGCCGAGGTGCACCGTTCGTTCGACTTCAAGTATGTGCGTACGATTCCGCTCGCCGGGCCGCTCAGCGCCGATCCGACGCCCGATATCGTCGCATTATCGCCGCTCGGCAATCGCATCTACATCGCCCTGCGCGGGCCGCAACCGCAGACCGGCGCGCATGCCTCGGCCGGCAGCACCCCGGGACTGGGGATCATGTCGGTGACGCATGGCGGCGCGTCAGGCGAACTGATCCACCTGCGGCGCACCGAGTTGCGCAATGGCTTCAATGGGTCGGAGGAGAGCGATCCGCACGGCATCGTGGTGCGCGTGCGAAAAAGCCACGGAATTCTCAGAAGCGCAAAACGGGCCGCGGAGCCACAGCGCCAAAGGCTCAGGAACACATGGCAGGACTGACTGGCGGCGGCCGGCTCCGTCTTGCGCGTGCTCCTCAGAAGCCCGGCCGCGCGGGCGACATTGTCGGGCCTGTCGCCGTGGTGAGCGGGCGATAGGGCAAACTCGGCGGACCGATGTGGATGTGCGCCCCCGTGGCCTGCCCAGGCACGTAGCCGCGGAAGGCGATGTGGGGAATCCGCATCAGCTCCAGTTGCTTGCGCAGCCACATGCCTTCGGTGGAGTCCGGCAGCACGGCCACGTCTACGCGCCCGCGGTGGTCGTACCCCATGCCGCGATGCATCTCTGAGTCACCCTTGGCGCTGATGGGCATGACGCGGCGAAACTGTTTCACAAAACCAAGCTCAATCGCCCGCAGATGCAGCGCGGTGAAGCTGCCGTTGCCGTCAAACTTTTCAGCAGCGCGATAGGCGCCCGGGCGCACGCTCGTCAGCTGGTCGATCCTTGATTGCAACTCACGCTCGGCCCGGATCATTTCCTGCATCTCATGCACCAGCCGGGCATGCGCCACGGCCTGGCTGCACACCACGCGATTGCGCTCGAACTCTTCCAGATACGGTGTCAGACTGGTGAGCGGAGCCACGCCCTCATCCACCTTCTTCTCCGCCGCCGCCAGCCGTTCGCGCGAGCGTTGTACTTGCCGCTCGGCTGCGCCCATCATGTCGCGTGACTTTTCCTCGGTGATCGAATTCAACCCATCTCTGGCGTAAAGAGTGGACTGGAGCAAGTCGCGATCTTTGGCCTCGGTGAGTGCGGCTTGCGATTCTTCCAGGGCCTTGCGCGGCAGCGCGCCCATCGTCACCATGCGCTTGACGCGATCCACTTCCTGCTGCGCGCGCAGCACATCAGCAGACGCCAGCGCTTCGCGCCCAGCGCACCAAGCCGCGCCGGCCGACACCACGAGCATCACGAAGAGTGCGCGAATTGCCATCAGGGGCTACCGTAATTGTAGTACGATACGGCGAGGAGCTGCTCATTCCCCCTCTGAAGAAGGCCCGCAAGACGGCCACCACCAAGACCGCAACCAAGAAGCGCGCCGCCGCAGTCCCCAAGGCTGCCGCGGCTGGCAAGTCCGCCCCCCGCAAGAAAGCCCCGGCCACCGCATCAGCTCCCGGCAGCGATGCCTGGCAGATTTGTGTACGGGCCGCCGAGGATAAGAAAGCCACGGCCGTGCGCGCGCTCGATCTGCGCGAAAGCCAGTCGAGTTTCGCCGATTTTCTTGTGATCTGCAGCGCCGGCAATCCGCGTCAATCGCAGGCTGTTGCCGACGAAGTGGAGCGCCTGATGGAGGCTGCGGGAGATCCGCCCATCTCCGTGGAAGGCTACAATAACGGAGAGTGGATTCTGGTGGATTTTGGCGACCTCGTTGTCAACGTTTTCACCGAATCCGCGCGGTCTTACTATGACCTCGACCGGCTGTATCGCGATGCCCGGTTGCTGACCGGCAAACAAGCCGAAGCTGCCGCCACCGACAACGACTAACCAATCCGAAGACACCCAAGGAGGTGCTCCTCCATGAGACGGCTGCAAATGCTGCTGTTCGCTCCCTATGCTCTTTTCGGCTTTGACGCCACGCAGGATCTGCTGCAGGCCCCGCGCCAAGGCGAACTCGCCGGCGTGAAAACCGCCATTAGCGCCAAGGTGGACGTGGAGTCCAAGACGCGCTACGGGCAGACTCCACTCTACCTCGCGGCAATGAACGGCCACGCCGACGTGGTGAAGCTGTTGCTGGAAAACGGCGCGCAGGTGGATGCGACTGACGCGTTCTATAAGAGCTCGCTGATTGGCTTTGCCGCCAGCCGTAAGCATGTGGGCGCGGTGAAGATGCTGTGCTGGCCAAGAGCGCGGCGCACGACCAGAACCTCGAAGTCGCCGTGGGGCTGCGCAATGCGGAACTCGTGGCGGCGGCGATCGCGGCTGGCAAGCCGTCGCAGAAGGCGCTGGATGCGGCGTTCGAGCGCGCACAGTCGGATTCCGCCATCGCTAGCCTCCTCAAGGAAGCGGGCGCGCATCCGCCCGCGCCGGGCGTCGCGGTGGACGCGAAGGTCCTCGAAAGCTACGCGGGCGCCTATCGCACCGAGGCACTGCCGATTGCCATCCGCATCGGACATAAGGACGGCAAGCTGACGGCTCGAGCCGACGGTCAGCCCGAGTTTACGACGAAAGCCAAATCGGAAAAACTGTTTGAATTTGCGCCCGCGCGCATCGAACTTGAGTTTGGCGAGGCCGGCGCGTTCACGCTGCGGCAAGGCGGCGGGACGTTTGCGTTTAGGAAAGTAGTGACACCGCAATGAAGACTCTCGCGTTGGAATTCACAACCGCGCTCGCGCTCGCCGCGGCGACGGACTGGCAGCAGTTTCGCGGTCCCGCTGGTTCTGGCGTGGCCGATGCAGCCACGCCGCCAGTACAGTGGGACGCGTCAAAGGTTGTTTGGAAGGCCCCGCTCCCAGGGCTCGCCGTCTCATCGTCCATCGTCTCCGGCGACCGAGTGTATGTCACCACCGCGATTTCCGGCGATCCCAAGCAAGGCCTGCGCATCGGCTTGTACGGCGACGTGGAGCCGGTGAAGGACTCGACGCCGCACGTGTGGAAGGTGATGGCGTTCGACCGCGCCACCGGCAAACTTGCATGGGAACAGACCGCCGCGCAAGGCGTGCCGAAAACCAAGCGGCATCCGAAATCGTCGCAAGCGTCGTGCACGCCCGCGACGGACGGCAAGGTGGTGATTGCCTACTTCGGTTCCGAGGGCCTCTATGCGTATTCGCGTGACGGCAAGCTGCTGTGGAAGAAGGACCTCGGCAAGCAGAACGCGGCCTGGTTCTTCGACCCCGACTTTGAATGGGGCGCCGCGAGTTCGCCGATCATTCACAAAGACACCGTGATCGTGCAGGCGGACCGGCAGCAGGATTCCTTCATCGCCGCGTTTGCGTTGAAAGACGGCCGCGAGTTGTGGCGCACCCAGCGCGACGAGATTCCCACGTGGGGCACGCCAACGCTAGTGCCCGCGCATGACGGCAAGGCGGCGGAACTGGTGGCCAATGGCACCAAGGCGATTCGCGGCTACGATCCGGACACGGGCAAAGAGCTGTGGACGTTGAGCCCGAACTCCGAAGTTGTGTGCACCACGCCCGTGTTCGGCCACGGGTTGATCTTCGTCACCGCGGGCTATCCGCCGGTGCGGCCCGTGTATGCGGTGAAGCAGGGCGCGCGCGGAAAGCTGGATCTGGCCCAGGGCCAATCTGCGAGCGAGGCGATTGTGTGGAGCAACAACAACGGCGGCGTGTATCTGCCGTCGCCCTTGCTGTCCGGCGATCGTTTCTTCACGCTCGGCAACAATGGCGTGTTGGCGGTGTATGAAGCGCGCACGGGCAAGCGCCTCTACCAACAGCGCGTGGGTGCGGGCGGTTTGTTCACGGCGGCGTTGGTGGCTGCGGCCGGGCGCGTGTATGCCACGAGTGAGGACGGCGAGATCTACGCCGTGAAGGCCGGGCCGCAGTATGAGTTGCTGGGTAAGAGCAGCGTGGGCGAGAAGATTCTGGCTACGCCGGCGTTCTCGGGCGACTTGATCATCGTGCGCGGCGACCAGCACCTGTACGCGATCGGAGCAGGGAAGTAACGTGCCATGACGCGCGGCGGTCCGGTCATCCTGTTCGACGGCGTGTGCAACTTGTGCCAGACGTCGGTGACGTGGGTGATCGCGCGTGACCGTGCCGAAGTGTTTCGCTTTGCCTCGCTGCAGTCTGCCGCGGCCCGTGAGCTACTGCGCGGTGTGAACGTGCCGGACAGCGTGGTGCTGGTGGATGACGCCGGCGTGCATACGCGCTCCAATGCGGCGCTGCGGATCGCGCGGCGCTTGGGTTTTCCGTGGAAGTTGCTCGGCGGGGCCGGCGCGCTCGTACCGCGTTTTCTCCGCGATGCGATCTACGATTGGGTGGCGCGCAATCGCTATGCGTGGTTCGGCAAACAGGAGGTGTGTATGATGCCTACGCCTTCTTTGGCCGCGCGCTTTTTGGACGCCGCGCCGTCTTCTTCGCCGAAGCGATTCTCCACGACGCCGACAACAGCCCGCTGAGTGCCTCCGGCATGACGCGTGATAAGCGCACCAGCACCACCGGGTGCGGGCGATAGTGGTCCTTTAGAACCTCTACATCTGAATCCTGCACGATTCTGGCAGGATATTTTTCGAGCATAACGTCGCAGCCAATGTTTACCGGCCTGCGGACGCACTTTGCGAAGTGCTCCAACTTGATCGTTTGGCCCTGTTTGGTTCCGGCTACGCCGGGTTAGGTAGTACGTCTCCGGTGCTTCTTCCAGCATGGCCGCGCGATCTTGAGGCGTAGTGCGAATCACCAGGGTGTTCGGTTCGGCGGAGGAGTGCGAGGCGAGGCCCACCAGAAACACTCCGTCAACCTGGAGCACTGGTGATCCGTCTTACTTCGCCGCGGCGGCCACCCGCGGCAGCCGCAACGCGAGAGTCTCTACGGTTTTGAACATTCCCTTTCTGTTTGCGTGTATGCTCGGTTGAGGAACAGGAGGCGCGCAGTGTCCAAAGACTCGCGATTTGGAATGGATTCGGTGAGCCTGGATGTGGGCTTGGGGCGTGAGCCTGCGGCGGAGCGCGTGGCCCGGCCGCGGGACGACGACCCGTTTCGCATACTCATCCTCGGCAACTTCAGCGGCCAAGGCCGTGTGGCGAAGCCGGTGCAAGTGGACCGGGATAACTTCGACGATGTGCTGCGCGCGTTTGCGCCCGTGGTGGATGTTACGGGTGGGCGCATCGCCATCGGCGAAATAGACGACTTTCATCCGGACCGTTTGCTGGCGCGCTATCCGGCGCTGCGCGAAGCGCCGGCGGCGGCAGTGAGTGCCGCCGCGGCGCTGGCTGCGCCAACCACCGCGGCGGTCTCGGCGGCGAGCCTGGCGTCGGGGTCGTTTCTCGACGATGTACTTGAGGCTTCGGAAAAACGCGAGCAGCCAAAGGGCGATGCGTTGAGCGGTTGGATCAATCAAGTCGTCTCAAAGCACGTGGTGGCCTCGCCGTCTGCTGAGGAGCAGACGCAGCAGGCGGCGGCGGAGCAAACCACGGCGGACCGCGTACGCGCGGTGTTGCACGCGCCGGCATTCCAGGCGATGGAAGCGTTGTGGCGCGGCGTCTACTGGCTGGTGCGCAACACCGACACCGATGGTCCGGTAAGCATTTGGCTGGTGGACTCGACGCGTGAGGCTGTGGCCGCCGCGTGTGCGTCGGCCGCGGCGCTGGAAGATTTGCCCGGCTATGCGGCGGTGCGTGCGCGCCGTCCTGCGGTTCTGGTGGCCGCCTTCGACTTTGGTGTGAGCGATGGCGATCTGGTGACGCTGGCGGGCTTGGGCGCACTCGCCTCGGCGTTCAGCGTGTCTTGTCTTGCCGGAGCCCGGCCGGAATGGATCGGCTGCGACAGTTATGCGGAGCTCGATAGTCCGCGTAATTGGGCCGCGACACGCGAGGAAGCGGAGATGTTTCGGTCCACCGCGGCGGCCAATCATATCGGGCTGGCTGGTCCGCGCGTGCTGTTGCGCATGCCTTATGGCGCCAAGTCGGACGCATGCGAATCCGTGGCGCTCGAAGAAACGCCCGCCCATGAGCAGATGTTGTGGGGCAACGCGGCGCTGGTATGCGCCAGCCTGATGGCCGCGTCGTTCAACGAAGACCGCTGGGACATGCGTCCGGGCACGCGCTCGCAAGTGGATGGGTTACCGGTTTACGTGCGAGACGGCGAAGCGCAGCCCTGCGCCGAAACGCTGATGACCGAGCACACAGCCAGCGCCATGCTGGACCGCGGCGTGATGGCCGTGGCAAGCGTGCGGAATTCCGATGCGGTGAAGGTGGTGCGGTTCCAGAACGCCGCCGCGCCCGGAGCGCAGTTGCCGGGGCCGTGGCTACCATAGCAACATGCGTCTTTGCGCCGCCGCCGCGCTCTGGCCTGTTTTGTTGCTGGCCCAATCCACCGCTCTCGATGTGGAATCGGCCGGGGAACTGCCCGGTGTCAAACTCACCGGTCTCACCAACGCGCAGAAGGCGCAAGTGCTGGCCATCGCCCGGCAGGAACATTGCGCCTGCCAGTGCGGGATGAAGATCGCGCCGTGCATCGCGCGCGACCCCAACTGCATGACCAGCAAGACGCTGGCCACCGCACTCGCGCGCCAGATGCGAGCCGGTAAATCTGCCGTGGCCGCGCGGGCGCGGTCAATAGGAGCCCTCGTTGCTCTCTAGGCCGTCTGCGGCCACAGTGCGGGGCTGATGAACGTCGCATCGAGCAGCGGCTCGGCGCGCAGACGTTCCATTCCGGCTGCATCGAGCGGGCCTTTCCTGGCGAAACGCACGGCGGCTTCGAGTTCCGCCACGCTGCTTGCGCCCACCAGCAGCGTGTGCGGCGGCTCCTGCGAGAGCAGATAACGATACGCCAGCTCAGGCAGTGTCTCCGGCGGACCGAGGCGCAGCACGGCATCGCGCAATGGCGCAAGCGCCGGCGGGAGATCCGCCGCCCGCGGCGAGAGCGCGCCTTTCACCAGCACGCTCCTCGCGATGACTCCCGTGCCCGCCCGTGCAGCGGCGGGCAGCGCGCGGGGTTCGGGGCGGCGGTCCAACACGCTGTGCGCGATCTGGATGCAATCGAAGCCCGCCTCGATCGCGGCGAGCGCGGCGGCTTCGTTATACACGCTGGCGCCGAGGAAGCGCACCATCCCCGCGTCGCGCGCGCGGTGCAGCCCTTCCACCACGGCAGGATCGGGCATCACGTCCTCCACCCGCCCGTGGATCTGCACGATATCCAGTACGCCGGTCCGCAACTCGCGCAGGCTCGTCTCCAGCGACTCGCGCGGATCGCCCATCGCCGCCACCTTCGTTGCGAGGATGAACTCGCTCCGCCGTTCGGCGAGCGCGCGGCCGATCACGGTCTCCGCTTCGCCATACGCCCGCGCGGTGTCGATGAGGTTCACGCCCAGGTCCAGCGCGCGATGCAGAATGCGCGCCGCGTCCTCAAACGCCGGGCGGTGAGCATGGTCCCCGATCCCATAGTCGAGACCTAACTCCACGGTTCCCAGCGCAATCTCGGAAACCTGGAGACCGGTGCGGCCAAAGATGCGTTTTTTCACTTCCGTCATTGTGATACGTTTGGGGCATACGAAGCTAGTGTGGTGGGGAGCTTTGTGTGCCGTCTCCGCGATGGCCGCTCCCGTCGATTTCCAACGTTAGGCGCGCCCGCTGCTGGCGAAGCGCTGCATGGCCTGCCATGGTCCTGATGAGCACGGCCGGCAAGCGGGGCTGCGGCTGGACACCTTTGACGGCGCAACAGCGAAGGGCGCCATCGTCGCGGGCGACAGCGCGAAGTATGGCGTGATCGCGCGCATCACGCATCCCAAGATGCCCATGCCGCCCACCGGTCCGCAGCTCACCGACGACGAAGTAGCTCTGATGAAACGCGGGATTGACGAAGGCGCGAAGTACGCGCGGCACTGGTCATTTGAAAAGATCGCGCGGCCAGAGCCGCCGGCGGTGAAGCAGACTGGCTGGGCTCGTAATGAGATCGACAAGTTCATCCTCGCCCGGCTCGAGCAGGAGAAGCTGGAGCCGTCCGGACCTGCCGATCCGTACGTGCTGGCGCGGCGCGTGGCGCTGGATCTGACGGGCGTGCCGCCAGACCCGGCGCTGGTGCAGAAGTTTGTGGCGGACAAGTCGCCCGAGGCGTACGAAAAACTGGTGAATGCGCTGCTCGAATCGCCACGCTACGGCGAGTGTTGGGCCAAGATGTGGCTCGACCTCGCGCGTTACGCCGACACGCAAGGCTACGAGAAAGACAACCGCCGCGCGATCTGGCCGTATCGCGATTGGGTGATCCGCGCGTTCAACGCAATATGCCGTTTGACCGCTTCACCATCACGCAACTCGCCGGCGACCTGTTGCCGGATCCATCCGTCGACGATCTCGTGGCCACCGGCTTTCATCGCAACACGATGACCAACACCGAAGGCGGCACTGACGACGAAGAGTTCCGCGATACGGCGATTAGTGACCGCGTGGCCGTGACGGGCCAGGTGTGGATGGGCTTGTCGCTCGGGTGCGCGCAGTGCCATACGCACAAGTACGACCCGGTGACGCACAAAGAGTTCTACCAGTTCTACGCGTTCTTCAATCAGACCGCCGACAACGATTTGCCGAGCGACGTGCCGGTGTTGACGCTGACACCCACGACGTCTACGCTGGTGCTGCGCGAACTGCCTCCGGACAAGCGCCGCAAGACGCGGATCTACGAACACGGCAACTACCTCACGCCGGGCGCGGAAGTGGAAGCGGCGACGCCCGAGGCGTTCCCGGCCATGCCCGCCGCCGCGCCGACGAACCGTCTGGGGTTGGCCGAGTGGCTGGTGTCGAAAGAGAATCCGCTCACCGCGCGCGTGACTGTGAACCGGTTCTGGGCGCGGATGTTCGGCAAGGGCCTCGTGGAGAGCGAAGAGGATTTCGGTACGCAGGGCACGATGCCTTCCTACGCAGAGTTGCTCGATTGGCTCGCGGCCGACTTTGTGGCGAACAAGTGGGATGTGAAGCGGCTGCTGAAGACCATTGCGATGTCGGCCACCTACCGGCAGTCTTCCGGCCTCACGCCCTCGCTACAGCAGCGCGACCCGGCCAACCGGCTGTTGGCGCGCGGTCCGCGGTTCCGCCTCGAAGCCGAGGCGGTGCGCGATCAGATGCTGGCGGCGTCGGGTTTGCTGAGCGCCAAGATGTACGGGCCACCGGCGATGCTGTAGCAACCGGAGGGCGTGTGGCCGGTGGTGTACAACAGCGACCGGTGGGACACGTCGAAGGCTGAGGACCGGTATCGCCGTGCGCTCTACACGTTCATGCGGCGGACTTCGCCGTATCCGTCGATGATGAACTACGACGCGCCGACAGGAGAGGTGTGCACGGTGCGGCGCATCCGCACCAACACGCCGCTCCAGGCGTTGACCACGCTGAACGATCCGGTCTCGATGGAAGCCGCTGAGAAGCTGGCGGCGCGCACCGTCGTAGCCGGCAACGCGCGCGCTACCGCCGAAAAGCTGTTCCAAACCGCGTTGGTGCGGCCGGCGGCCAAGGCCGAGACGGACCGGCTGGTGGAGTCACACAAAAAGGCGCGCGCGGAGCTGAAGGCGGACCCGGCGGCGGCGAACAAGCTGTTGCGGTTCTCCGACAACCTTTATGCCGAGGATCGCGATGTGACACTGCTTGCCGACGCGCGGACGCAGCCGGCGTCCTGGCGGCACACGGCCACCGAACCTGGACCGCAATGGACCGCACCGGATTTCGACGACCAAGCGTGGCCCTCCGCCGCCGGTCCGTTCGGCTCCGGCACACGCTCGCCAGATGACGTGAAGCTCAAGGTGAACTGGGACACCGATCATCTGTGGTTACGCACAACCGTGGACCTCGCGGCGGCGGGCGCGATTCCCGAGCGCATCCGGCTGGCGGTGCGTACCAATGCGCAGGTGTATTTGTATGTGAACGGCGTTCAGGGTGTGGAGGCGCGCTGGGAATGCAACGGCTACTACGACTATGCGCTGTCGCCCGGCGGCCTAGCCGCGTTCAAGCTCGGCCGCAACGTGATCGCCGTGAAGATCACGCGCAACCATGCCGAGGCCGGCTTGCAGTTCTTCGATGGCGGGTTGTACGGCACCCGTCCGCTGGAGACCACGAAGCTGACCAGCGATGCCTTGGACCGGGCCGCGTGGGTGGTGGTGGCGAACACTGTATTGAATCTCGATGAAATGGTGACCCGGCGATGATCACAACTGACAACCTGGATTTACAGTGTGTATTGCAAGACACGCGGCGCCACTTTCTGCGCGGGTGCGGCTTGGGGCTCGCCGGGATGTTCCTCGATTCGGTGCAGGCGGCCGAGAATCCGATGGCTCCCAAAAAGCCGCCGCGCGAGGCCAAGGCCAAAGCGGTCATCTATCTGCACATGACCGGGTCGCCCTCGCAGTTAGAGCTGTTCGACTACAAACCCGAGTTGAAGAAGTATCACGGGCAGCCTTGCCCGGAGGAGTTACTCCGCGGCAAGCGGTTTGCGTTTATCAAGGGCGTGCCCAAGATGCTCGGCACGCCGTATCAGTTTGAAAAGCGCGGGCAGTCCGGCGGCTTGGTGAGCGAACTGCTGCCGCACTTTTCGAAGGTGGTGGACGACGTCACCATCGCGCGGTCCATGAACACCGATCAATTCAACCACGCGCCGGCGCAGTTGTTTGTGCATACCGGCAGCCCGCGTTTTGGCGCGGCCTCAATGGGGTCGTGGGTGACCTACGGACTGGGCACGGAAAACCAGGACCTGCCCGGCTTCGTGGTGCTCACGTCGGGCGGAAACAACCCGGACGGCGGCAAGAGCCTGTGGGGCAGCGGCATTCTACCGTCGGTGTATCAGGGCGTGCAGTGCCGCACGGCGGGCGACCCGGTGTTGTATCTCAGCAACCCCGATGGCGTGTCGCGCACCATGCGCCGCAAGACGCTCGATGCGCTGCACGACTTGAACACGCTGCAGCAGAAGCAATCCGGCGACCCCGAGACCGAGGCGCGCATCGCGCAGTATGAGCTGGCCTACCGCATGCAGGTGTCGGTGCCGGCGGTGATGGACATTTCAAAGGAGACCGAGGCCACGCGCGCCCTCTACGGCGCCGAGCCGGGCAAGACGAGCTTTGCCAACAACTGCCTGCAGGCGCGCCGACTGGTGGAAAACGGCGTACGCTTTGTGCAGTTGTTCCACTGGGGCTGGGACCATCACGGCAACTCACGCCGCGAAGATATCCGCTATGCGCTGCCCGATCAGGTGGCCTCGGTGGATCGGCCGATGTCGGCGCTGATCAGTGACCTGAAGCAGCGCGGGTTGCTCGATCAGACGATCGTGGTTTGGGGCGGGGAATTCGGCCGTACGCCGATGCAGGAAAACCGCGCGGGCTCCGGTCCGTACATGGGGCGCGACCACCACCCCTATGCGTTCACCATGTGGATGGCGGGCGGCGGCTTCGGCAAGGGCCGCAACATCGGGATGACCGACAAAATGGGCTATTACATCGCGGAGAACCCGGTGAGCATACGCGACCTGCAGGCAACGCTGCTGAACCAGTTGGGCCTGGACCCGTACCGGCTGAGCTATCCGGATCTGGGGTTGAACCAGCGCCTGATCGGGCCGACCGACGAAGGCCGCGTGCGGAAAGAACTGCTGGCGTAGTCCACCTCCGCCCTGAGCCGCGGCGAGCGAGTGACCGCGGCCTACTTGCCCGCCCGCAATCTCTCCACTGTCGCCGCATCGGCGTCGGCGGCCTGCGTCTGCCCCAGCTTCCGCTTCGCCGCTGCGCGGTTATGGTATGCGTTGGCGTACTTGGGGTCGATTGCAATCGCCGCGTCGAAATCGGCAATTGCTGGGGCCAACTGGTTAGACAGGAAATATGCGTAGCCGCGAGCGTTCAACGCCAGGGCGTGTTTTGGCGTGATGGCCAGCACAGCGCCAAGCTGCTCGATGGCCGGCTTGAACTGACGCTGGGTAATGAGCTGCCGCCCCTCGCGGTGAAGCTCCTCAGGATCTTGCGCAGCCACCACGGCCGCCGGGACCCTGGGCTTAGCCGCAGGTGCAGCCGGAGGCTCCGCCACAGGCTCTGGGGTGGCCGCTGCAACTGGCGCCCCGGCGGTGGCCGGCGGAGCAGACCGGACGGTGGGCGTGATCGAGGCAGCCACGCTGGCGGCGCGCGGCAGTTCAAAGATGGTCTCAGCGCTCAGGGCCGACTCCTGCACTTCGCGCACGGCGGCCGCTATCGGCTCCACAGGCTCCTGGCGCTTGTCGGCGGCTATCTGCGCTTCGGCGCGCGTGATCAAGTCATTCACTTCCGGATCACCGGGCTCGAGTTCGAGCCCCTTGCGCAAGTCTCCCAACGCTTCCTCAGAACGGTCCAAAAGAAAGAAAGCGTTACCGCGCGCAACCCACGCGACTGACGATTGCGGCGCCAGCCGGATAGCCTCGCTGCGGTCCGCCAGCCCGCGCTCATGGTCACCGGCCTGATGATAAGAGCCGCCACGCGCGATGTAAGCTTCGGCAGAGCGGGGACGAAGCCGTGCCGCGGCTTCCCGGTCCGCCAACGCCTTCTTTTGTTCCTTCATCTGCGAAAACACCGCGGCGCGGCCAAGCAGCAGCGTGACATCGGTTGGGTCCGCTTGGAGCGCCTTGGAATAGTCCAGCACGGACTTCTCAAGATCGCCCGTTGCCAGATACGCCGCCCCCCGGAAACCCAGGGCCCGCGCATCGCCGGGCGTCATGGCCAGGACGCGGTTCAGATCTGCCAGTGCCAAATCCATCCGGCCTGAGTTGCCCAGAGCATAGGCACGATCTACGTAGGCTTCCCAAAGGTCCGGCTTCAGGGCGATGGCCGCCGAGTAGTCTTCAATGGCGTCCTGAAACTTGCGTTGGGCTGCGCGGGCTTTGCCACGTTCGAATTGGAACTTGGGGTTGTCGATCCGGAGCTTGATCGCCGCCGAATAGTCTTCCTCCGCCTTGTCCCAGACTTTCAGCAGAGCTTAGGCCGCGCCGCGGCTCGCACATACCGCTGAGGTGGCCAGCCCTGCCTGCAGCGCGCGGGAGTAAGACTCCACCGCATTCGCCGCCCGGTCTCGTTCCAGCATCAGATCGCCGCGCATGCGCTGTGCCTCCCCATTGGCCGGCTCGGCACGGAGCACCAGATCGAGGTCGTCCAGCGCTTTTTGGCCTTCGCCCATTTCCAGATAAGCAGCCGCGCGGCGCTGCCGAGCTTCCACCCACTCCGGATCCTCCGCCAGAAGACTGGTGTACAGATCCACAGCCCGGCCATGAAGACCCGCTGACAGCGTTTGATTGGCGCGTTCCAGGCTCTGCCGCGACCGGCGCAATTGGGGCACGGGCGCCGCCGCCGCGGTGTGTGCGGAGATACCTATGAGTGTACTGTAATTGAATTGCATTTAAATAATTGCGGAACTGTGCCATGCTTAGCCATGGCACGCCCTGTCTCAACCATCGAGCTAACTCCAGAAGAGCGATCCACGCTGCGCCGCCGTGCTCACTCTCCCACCAGCGCGCAGCGCGACGCACCGAGG
>VFZP01000079.1 GCA_016871115.1 Acidobacteriota bacterium | reverse complement strand
ACCGCAACTCCGGGTTTTCTTCTTCACCTTTTGGGTGAACGACCGGTACGCTCTTTTCTTCGCCCATCCCGTTGAGTATCCATCACTTCATGCCCGACCGGCCACCCCAACTGCCGGATTTAGGTTTATTGCCGTCAGTCCAGATGGCGCCCGCGCCTGGTCACGCCCCGAGTTCCACGACGCGCTGGCCGGGCCGGTTTGTTTCGGCAGTATCGTGCGCCATCCCAAAGCCGGCCTGCTATTTGTGAACCCCGACAACCGCGTGGACCGCGGGCGCCGCAACGTCACCGTGCAAGTGAGCCGCGACGAAGGCAAATCCTGGGGCGAGAAGCACGTCCTCGAAGCCGGCGGCTCCGACTACGCCGACATCGCCGCGGCGCGTGACGGCGCGGCGTTGTGCTTGTACGAGCGCAACGCGGAGGTCAACGGCCGATGGCGCACGCAGGCGCTGGTGCTGGCAAGGCTGAGGGTGAAGTCATGAAGACACACGAACTGGTACTGACAAGGAATCCGGACGATTCGGCTGACCTGATCGGTCATATCGAAGCCGCGCTCAACCTTGCCAGCCGCGGAGGAAGCCCATTCATCTACACATCGAACTGCATCATGGATGAGGAGGCGAGTTTCTTCGTTGTGGGCGACAAACGCCCTATGAACGCGATTGTGAAGCGCCTCAATGCCGAACTCGGGTTGGAGGGGCGCTTGGATTGGGGAATGTAGCCGAGGCTGGCCGGCTGCTATTTCAGAACTTGCTTGCGTAGCGCGTCCACTTCACTCCGCAGGGTCGCGCCGTAGAGCCCCGAATCTACTTTCCACGAAATCACGTTGAAGCCGATCTTCACCCATTGCTCGGCCTGTTCCATCGAATTCGGTTGAATCCCGGCGAGCTTACCGTGCCGCTTGCACGCGGTGATCACATCGTCAAGCGCCTTGAGAAAATCCGGATGCTGAAACTGCGCCGGGATGCCCATCGATTGAGACAAATCGAAGTGCCCGACCCACAGAATGTCGATGCCCGGCGTCGACGCGATCGCATCCAGATTGGCCAAGCCCACGGTGGACTCGATCTGCGCAATGATCGTGGACTTCTCGTTCGACTCGCGGAAGTAGGCCGCCGGGTCCGGATTCAAATAGTCCGTGTGCGCCGAGCCCAGCCCCACGCCGCGCTTGCCCATCGGTGCGTACTTCACCGAGTTCACCGCCAGCCGCGCTTGTTCAGGCGTTTCCAGGTTCGGAATCATCACGCCAAGCGCGCCGCCATCCATCACGCGCGCCATGAAGTGATAGTGGCATCCCGGCACGCGCACAAACGGCGCGATGTCGGTGGCTTTGAACCATGTAATCAGATCCGCTACTTTGTCGACATCGAACTCGGAGTGCTCCATATCGATGAGCACAAAATCGAGATCGGCCGATTCCAGCAGCTTCGCGATGCCGCGCGTGGCAAACTCCCACACCATGTGGCCAACGGGAATGCGGCCGCTCTTGACGGCCTCCTGCAGACGATTATTCTTCATTAGTGGTGAACCAGATCCTCGGCCTTGCGGAACACTTCGGTGAGGTTGCCTTCGGCGTCGAACTCAAACGGCAGGGGCCCTTCAATCACTTCGCACAACGGATTCGCCTTGATCACCGGCAGCAGGTTTTCGCTCACCAGCGCGCGGCTCAACTCCATTGTGTTGCGGATTCGGCAGAACGTCACCTCGCTCATGTCGAGCTTGCCCACCGTCGGCATCATCGGCTCCAGGCACTCGCGGTCCGTGAGGAAGTGCACGGGCGTGCGGATGGCCGCCGGCGTGGATGCGGTCAGCGAGTTAATGCGCGTGGGCTTCCAATCGATTTTGTGCAGCAGGCGGTCGCTGATCACGTCGGCCATGCCGAGCCCCACCCCGTTGCCGTAGGAGACGTTCGAGATATCGCGCACAAAGACGCGCTCGATGATCGGCGTGTTCGGCCAGCAGTTGGTGAGGCCCGTCACCGAACGGTTCACCACCTTCGTATCCATGCCCGCGCCCGAGATGTTCTTGCCGATCTCGTCGAGAATCAGAATGTCGACTGCCGGCACGGGAATGTGGCCCTGCCAGCTCTTCACCAGCGCCAGCAACTCTTCTTCCCGCTGCTCCATCGAAACAACCGGAACGGCCGTCAACTGGCCCGTGTTGTGATGCGCGTCTTCTAAGATCGCCAGGCCGCCCAGAATCTTGCCCGACGCGAGCACCTGCCGGCCCACCGCGCGGATCACGTTTTCCAGGCCCAGCTTGTAGGCGTAGGTGTGATAGCGCTGCGCGCCGGCGAATTTGCCGAGCCCGATCGCCATCATCTTGAAAAGCCCGGACTCAATCTTGCCCGCGAAATCGGTGTGCCACTTCACGCGGCCTAATAGCATCGCGCCGTCCGCCTCATACGCGTTACGATCCATGAACGCTTCGATGCCGTCGGCCGTCTTGCCGAGCGACACCACTTCGAGGCTGGAGATCACCGGGCATCCCATCGTGCCTTCGATGATGCCGTAGTGCGCCAGCACGTCGGCCTGCCCCTCGGCCGTGGCCGCGCCGTGCGAACCCATGGCAGGGAAGATGAACGGCGACATGCCTTTGGACTTCCAGTAGTCCACCACGGCGCGTGCAATCGTCGCGATGTTGGCAATGCCGCGCGAGCCGACGCCGATGGCGACACGCGCGCCGGGCTTCAGATTCGCTCCGAAGCCGGCGCCGGCCAATTCCTTTTGCACGGTCCCGGGGATGTCGGCAACGCGGCGATCCGGGAAATTCTGCCGGGCCATGTAGAGGCGGGGAAACTCCATAACCAGAGAATTATCTCACGAAGGCTAAGGGCGAGCAGACGGAGTGGAACGAATCATCAATCGGAGTTCCTCCGCCACCCTTCGGTAAGATCAGGCCATGGCTTATTGCAATAGCGCCGCTATTGCGCGAGTGGCAGAACTGGTGGCGCATCCAGAGAGGTTGCCGCCGCATTGCCCGAGCGGCGAGGCGCTGGCGTATTAGCTCGGTCGGTGGAGAGCATCCGCGCCATGACGCTTACTACGGATCCAAATGGCGAAGCGGCCGGGCTGGCAATCAGGCGCGATTTACTCCCACTCTTTGGCGAGAATGCGGGCGTACTCGCCCGAAGCAAACAGGTCGAAGTCAAAGTCCTCCGCGGGCAGTTCCGGGAAGACCGTAGAATGCTGGCGGCACAGGAACAGATGGTCCGCGTAGCGATAGTAGTGGCGCACAAACTCCGCCGAGAACGCATCGCGCTCAGGAACATCGGCCAGCACCGTATTCAGCGCCAGCGCCCGCTGGAAGATGGCGCGGTAGTCAGCCACGCCCCACTGCTTCAGCTTCGCCACCACGCGCGCCGGCGGATTGTCCACCAGATACGCCGCGAAGCTCTGAAACTTGTAGCCCTTGTCGGCAAGGTCCAGGTTCGTATCCACGTACTCCTGGCACTGCTCGATCCACCGCATCAGATCACGCCCCACATAAAAGAGCATCCGGATCTCGCAGTAGCGGCCGTCCAGCAGCCGGCGTTCGAGATCATCCTTGCTCGTGTCGCCAGAGGGCAGCAGGCCCTGCAGCATCAGGCTCGCTCTGGAACTCTCCACCAAACGTCCTGGGCCGTTGGCATCCGAAAACGGATGCAGAATCAAAGGGGGCAGTGTCCAGGTTCGTTTCGCGGCGCTCCGGGTGGTTTCGATCGGCATGATGGTATCCTCTTGCCGGTTTAAATCTGGGCCTGCATTAGCGCCCATGGCTCATTGTACGAGTACGAGTGTTCAGGACTGCCTGCCTACAGTGCCAACCTTACTTCCTGCTTTCCAGTAGTACGTCGGCTTCGACGGTTTGCCCAGCGCGTAGCACCTTCACCTTAACGGTTTCCCCCGGCTTTTGGGTGCGCAGCGCGTAGGTAAAGTCGTCGAGATTGTCGATCTTTTTTCCATCGAACTCCACCATCATATCGCCTCCCTTAAAGCCCGCTTTACCCGCCGGTGAGCCTTCACGCACATCGGTAAACTTCACACCGCCCTTGGTCTCAGCCATATCCGGGATCGAGCCGAAGTACGGTCCATAACCGCCGCCAGAGGAATTGCCCGCGGCCGACACCGGCTTCGGCGGCGGCGCAATCCGCACAAACTGCGGGCGTTGCGGTGCGTCGGCCAAACGCGTGGTTGCGCCGGCGATCACTTTGAGAAGCTTGACGGCTTCAGGCGCGTCGATCTTGTCCCAGGTATCGGACGGCTTGTGGTAGTCAGCATGCAGTCCGGAAAAGAAGAACAACACCGGCACCTGCTTGGTGGTGAACGAGGTGTGATCGGAAGAGCCGTAGCCGCCCGAGTCTGCCTTTTCCAGGCGCAGGGTGGATGACTGCCTTAACTCATCGATCATCGCGTCAAATCCAACACCGGTGCCGAGGCCGCCCAGGTAAACTTTACCTTCCCGGATGCGCCCGATCATATCCATATTCAGCATTGCTACGGCATCTCTGATGGGCAGCTTCGGGTTGTTCACGTAGTACCCCGAGCCCAACAATCCCAGTTCCTCGCCGGCGAAGGTCATAAAGAGAATGCCGCGCTTGCGCTTGGGCTGAGCTCCGAAATACCGCGCCAACTCCAGCACACCTGCCGTGCCAGAGGCGTTGTCGTCAGCGCCCACATGGGCCGTTCCGGCGAGAGAAGGCGCCATGGAGAACTGATGCCCCAGGCCCAGATGATCGTAGTGCGCGCCGATGATCACATGCTCTTCCGTTTCGCCGGGAAGATAACCCACCACGTTGTTCACGGACTTTGAGTCGCGCCGGAGGTCTGTGTGGACGGACACGGTTACCATGCCGGGCAGCCCGAAGCTCATGTTTTTCAGGTCCTTGTCAATCTCCGTTTGCAAGGATTTGACGTCCCCACCATGCGGACCGGCGGTGGCGAGCCACTGATTCACAATTTCGGCCTTCACCTGAATATAGGGAATGCCTGCTTCGGTAGGCCCGGCGGTCTGCGTGAACGGTTCCAGTTCGTCGGAGTCGGCATGGTTGCCGAGGTCATTCACCAGAATCACGCCGCGTGCGCCGTGCATCTTCGCATTGACTGCCTTGCTGAAAAACTGCGCGTGCTCGGTGTAGACCTTGCCGTTGAAGACGCTCTTTTCATTAAACTCCTGCGGCTCATGGCGGAGCACGATGACGAATTTGTCCTTGGCGTCGATCCCCGCGTAGTCGTCGTAGCCGTACTCACGCGCGGTTATGCCGTAGCCGGCGAATACGAGTTGGCCGGTATACTCACCGGACGAGGAGAAGTGGAGCGGCAAAAATTGCGCCACTTCGGCCGACTTGCGCCTTCCATCGATCGTCCACGAGATGGCGTTCCTCTTACCCAGCTGCGCGCTTGACGTTACGTTGAACTGTTGAAAATAGCTCTTGCCGTCGAGCGGCCTCAATCCGGCGGACCTGAACTGGCGCGCCACATAGTCAGCGGCCTTGTTCAGCTCCGGCGATCCGCTCGCGCGGCCCTTTAGTTCCGGCGAAGCGAGATATTTAATGTGCGCCAGATACTGCTGCGGATCGAAGCGCCGCGCCGGCAAATCCGGCGGCGGGGCCGCGGCGCAGAGCAAGGCAAGGGCGGGGAAGAGGGAGAGTCTCATCAAGGTTTCGTTTTCGGCGAGAGGATCGGGTTGGGCGGCATGGCGAGCAGGCTTGGCGAAGGCAGCGTGCAGCAGCGCTCGTCCGCGTTCTTGGCTGTCACCTGATAGTTGGCCTCGAGTTCGATAATCTGCTTGAGGTTTTGCCACGGAATGGATCCGGGAATCGAGCGGCCGTTGATGAACATCGTGGGCGTCGATTGCACGCCGACTTCGCGGCCCTCGGCCACCGATTGCGTCACCGCCGCGTCGACGGCTCGATCGGCGAGGCACGCCTCCAGTGCCGCGGCGTCCGCGCCGGCGGTCTTGGCGTGTTCCTTCAGCTTGTCCTTCAGATTCTCGTTGGTGATTTTCTCCTGATCGGCAAACACGGCGTCGTGAAACGCCCAGAAGCCCGCATCTTCTTTCTGCTTCTGCACGCAGCGCCCGGCTACGGACGCCGCGCGCGCCCATGGATGGATTGACTCAAGCGGGAAGTCTTTGAAGTACACCCGCACCTGCGTGGGGAAGACTTTGAGCAGTTCCTTCCGCACGATGTCGGCTTCCTTCTTGCAGTAGGAGCATTGGAAGTCGCTGAACAGCACGATCACCACGGGTGCACCAGGCGTTCCGAGCGAGGGTGCGCCGCCGGTGCGGAGTTTGTCGAGTGTCTTCTTGAAGGGGTTCTCACGCGAGTCGAAGGACTTGCCTTCGATCAGCTTGGCGCCGTCGCGCGTGATGTAGAAGTCCATGGCCTCTGAGGCCGCGCCCATCGACGCTTTGACGCTCACCAGCAGCAGTCCCGGCACGTCTGAGGCGACTGGGTTGGAGACCTCGAGATTCACGGCCTGGGGATACAGCCGGTAGTGCCGCACCCACTCGGTGAGCTTGGCTTTGGTGAGATAACCGGGCGGTGTGGTCATCACCGCGCCAACAGGCGCGGGGTTCGCGGACTTCTTCGGAGCCTGCGCCCACAGCGCCGCGCCTGCCGCGAATAGCAAAACGGAAAAACGCATCGTCATCTTCATTTCTTACATCACCGGCCCAATGCGCCACGGTACAAATTCCTGG
This sequence comes from Acidobacteriota bacterium, assembly GCA_016871115.1. Classification (GTDB taxonomy): domain Bacteria; phylum Acidobacteriota; class Terriglobia; order Bryobacterales; family Bryobacteraceae; genus VFZP01. The sequence continues at coordinate 11,799 of VFZP01000079.1, read as the reverse complement.
TGCCCCAGCCGCTCGGCGCAGGTCCGTTCGCCCGATGCCACGCGCAGCAGCATGTCGAAGATCTCCTTACCCACCTGCTGCACCGTGGCGTCGCCGTCGGAAATGCGCCCGGCGTTGATGTCCATGTTGTCCTGCATGCGGCGGTGCATCGCCGAGTTCGTCGCCACCTTGATCACCGGTACCGTGGGGAAGCCGATCGCGCTGCCGCGTCCGGTGGTAAAGCAAATCAGATTGCAGCCGCCCGCGGCGAGGCCGGTGAGCGAAACCGGATCGTAGCCCGGCGTGTTCATGAACACAAAGCCCGGCGTGTGGATCTGCTCGGCATAATCCAGCACGTCCGTCATCGTTGATGTGCCGGCCTTGGCCACCGCGCCCAGCGACTTTTCGAGAATATTAGTGAGCCCGCCTTCCTTATTCCCCGGCGAAGGGTTGTCGTCAAAGCTCCCGCCGAAGCGGTTCAAATACGTCTTGTAGTTGGCGATCATCTGCAGTAGCTTTTCGCCCACCGCACGATTGCGCGCGCGCTTCACCAACAAATGCTGGGCGCCGATGATCTCGGTGGTCTCAGCCAGCACCGCTGTGCCTGCCACTTCGGCCAGCAGATCGGAGCAGTAGCCGAGCGCCGGATTCGCCGTGATGCCGGAGAACGAATCCGATCCGCCGCAGTTGAGCCCCAGCACCAGCTTCGACGCGGGCGCGGGCGTGCGCTTCTCCGCCGCGGCGCGTTCAATCATCTGCCAGATGATCTTGCGCGATGCTTCCACGGTGGCCGTGGTGCCGCCCGTATTCTGCAGCGTCATGCCTTGCAGGCGTTTCGACGCCGCGAGCGGATTGCCCGATCCCAGGTAGTGATCGATCTGATTCACCTCGCAGCCCAGGCCCAGAATCACCGCCGCTGAAACGTTCGGGTGATTCAGCACGCCGCCCAGCGTACGCTGCAACTGCTGAGTATCCGGACCGATCGACATGCCGCAGCCTTCGCCATGCGGAAACGCCACCACGCCGTCTACATTCGGCGGCAGCGCCTGCCCGCGGTAGGATGCCGCGATCAACTCCGCCGTGTGCGCGGCGCAATTCGATGCCGCCACCACCGCGATGTAATTGCGCGTGCCGACGCGGCCGTCCTCGCGCGCATAGCCCTGGAAGGCGGGCACGCCCGTTGACACCGGCAACGCCACTTCGCCGCCCGGAAACTCGTAATCGAACTTCAGCTCTCCAAACGCTACGTTGTGCACGTGCACATGACGCCCGGGTTCAATCGGCATCCGCGCGCTGCCCATGATTTGTCCGTAGCGCACGATGTTGCCGCCCGCGGCCACCGCTTGAATCGCCACCTTGTGCCCCATCGGCACCGCATCGAGCAGCGTCAACTCGCGGCCGTTCAGCACCACGCGCTGACCCGCCGCCAGCGGCGCCCGCGCGATCGCGATGTTGTCGCGCGCGTTGAGATGAATGACCGCGGTTTCAGCGGTGGGTGGCGGTGAAATGTCGACTAGACTCATGATTCCTTCTTCCCATGATTATCGCAGCAGCGCGGTCTCGGTGATTCCCTCGCCGAAATGGACACGGATCTTCTTGCCCCCCGCCACCGGGTGGAACCAGATGCCGGTGCCATCCGCAGGAATGCGAATGCCAGCCGGAGATGCCGCGTCATAGAACTTGCCCGGCGCAAGGCCAGCCAGCAACTTGCCGATATGCACATGCCCGTGGCATTGCGTGCGGTGCACTTCGCCGTTATAGGCGATGCCCCACGCCTCCGGTCCCCAAACCTCCTTGGCCTTGGCGATCGCCTCCTGCCACAGCTTGGTCTGCATCACGCGCGGCAGCGAATGCAGCGGATGCCCCGCCGCGCCGTGCACACGCGGCAGCGCCAGCCACCGGTTGGGCTTGCGCGGGTTGATGTCTTTGAGGAAAAACACATCGGCCTTTGGGTCTGCCTTGTCGGCTTCGTTGCACAGACTGCACTCGCGCGCGCGTAGCGTCTCAGGCCGGGCCGGATCGCATCCGCATTGCCGCACGTCGGCAAAGAGAGCGGCCGCCAGCAGAAAGAAAAGGACACAGCGCACTCCGTTGATTATGACGCATACTGAAAAACAGTGCTCTCTCGGCTGGCCGGACTGTTCCTGGTGGTGTTCTCCGCCTGGTTCCTGTTCGTGCGCGGTCTGGGCAACGCGGGCCTGCTGAGCGTGGATGAGCCGCGGTATGTGTGGATTGGCCGCGCCATGGCGGAGTCCGGCGACTGGATCTCGCCGTGCCTATTCGGACAGCCATGGCTCGAAAAGCCGCCCTTGATGTACTGGCTCACGGCGATGGGCTGGAAGGTGGGCCTCACCGACGAGTGGGCCGCGCGTTTTACACTGGCCGTTCTGGCCGTCGCGTTCCTCGTGCTGTTCTGGTGGAGCCTTGCCCGCGAGTTCGATACCGAGGCGGCGACTCTCTCGACCGCCATCCTTGCGTCCAGTGTGGGCTGGCTGGTCTACTCTCACGTCGCCGTGGCGGACCTGCCGCTGGCTGTCACATTCGGCGCGGCGATGCTGTTCGCGTGGCGCGGCTGGCTGCGGTGGGCGGGCGTGATGCTGGGATTCGCCGTGCTGGCCAAGGCGCTGGTGCCGTTGGTGCTGGTGTTGCCCGCGCTGTGGTGGCTGCGGGCGCGGTGGCGTGAGCTGATCGTCCCCGCACTGCTGGCTGCGGCCGTCTCGCTTCCATGGTATGTTTCCTGTTATCAAAGGCATGGGCGGCAATTGATAGATGAGTTGTTTATACGTCATCACTTTGCCCGGTTTTTCGATGCCAAGGCCCAAGTGCTGCACCCGCAGCCGTTCTGGTTCTACCTCCCTGTGCTGGCTGTCATGCTGTTGCCGTGGACGCCCATCTCGGTCGCCGGCCTCCGGCGCTGGGTAGACCCGAGCGTGCGTTACTTCCTGCTTTGGTTGGGTTTCGGTTTGGTTTTCTTCAGTGCCTCTTCAGGCAAGCTGCCTGGCTACCTGCTGCCGCTCATGCCGGCCGCTGCGGCGCTGTCTGGCATTTCCTCCGCAGCCGTGGGGCGTTCGTGGCGGGCATCCGTCGCCGCCCTCGCCGTGCTCCTGTTCTGTCTGCCCGACGCGCGGCTCCTCGGAGCCATCGTGGGCAAGCTGGCGGGGCTGCCTTTGCAGACCGGTAATTGGCTTTGGATCGGGCTCGCCGCCGCCTCGGCGGCCGCCGTGCTCGCCAGTTCAACCAATCGTCGAGCGATTAGCGTTAGCGTATTGGCAATGGGAAGTTTAGTGTACTGGGCGGGGCGCTCAGCCGAACGTCACACGGCGCGGCCGTTCAAGTCGATGGCGTCGGACGTTTGCGCCGGCGAAGGGCTCCACCGGCAGTGGCAATATGGGCTGGCTTATTACGCCCACGCGCCCGTGCCGGAGTGCCGGGCGGAGGCACCGCAGCGATGGGAAGCGACCAGTGCTGACACCGGGCGGCTGTACCTCCGCGAAAGGAAATGACGCGTTGGCCGACTGCTCCCACCGGAAGGCGCACGAAACCCGGGCTACTTTCATTTCTCCAGCGGCGTGACGGTCACCTTGCGGAACTCCACCGGCCCGTGGTCGCCCTGCAGCATCAACGGCCCGGGTTGGTCTTCATAGGGGTCCGTGGCCATCGCGGTCAACCCTTCAATCTCGCGTTTGTCGATGAGCTTTTTGCCGTTCAGAACCACCGTGACGGTGCGGCCCACCAAGCGAATGTCGATGGTCTGCCACTGATCCGGCGGCAGCGTGGCATTCACGGCTGGAGCGATACGCGAGTACAGCGCGCCGTTGCCGTGGAGCGACGGGGGCTCGCCATGGTCGCCATAGATCTGCACTTCGTAGCGCCCGCGGAGGCCGATGCCGGAGTTCGAATGCTGGGCCACGCGGAACTCCATGTGGAGTTCAAAGTTCCAAAAGCGGCGGTCCGAGGCGATGTCCGGAGCCTTGCCGTTGCCGTTGCGGAGTGAGCCCGCAATGGCCTGCCACTCGTTGAGCGAGCGCTTGGGCGCGGCCACACGCCAGCCTGACAGGTCGCGGCCGTTGAACAGTTCCACTGGCTTTTGTTTCACCCAGGAGCCGTCGTCGCGATCCGGAAGTGCAGGCGCGCGGCTGCCGGTGAAGGTCTGCAGCACGCGTCCGCCGGCCGTCAACTCGCCCGCCAGCTTGCCGTCTGTGAGGCGCGCACGATACATGCCCTCCTGCGTGGTGTTTAACTGCCGGTCATAGACGCGTTCAAATTCCCAGATCAGCGCACCGCCCTTGTCGATCGTGAGCGCCGGAATCGGATCGAGTTGGCCGCCCGGCGCGCCGATGAACTCGCCCCTCATTGCCGTCGTACCCGCGCCTTCCACTTTCAGCCACCACGCCCGCCCGCGCGCTTCGCCGGGCACTTCGAGAATCCAGCGCCCATTGAAATCGGCGGGCGCGGACCAGGCGCATGCGGTGCACAGAACCAGAAGAGTCAACCGCTTCATCACGGCCCAGTATACGGGATATACTCTTCCGCATGGCTTCGGCACAAATTGCTAAGCGGCTCCGGCTGCAGTCCATGATGGCTTGGCAGACGGCATCTTCAGCCGCTTCGTCCTCTGCGGTCCGGTCACTCAAGGCTTTTCGCCTGCGTGAGCCTGACTCGCGCCGCGCGTACACAATGCTCCGCCTGGAAACCTCTGGCGGACTGGTTGGCTGGGGCGAGTGCGCCGCCGTAGTCTCAGATGCCGACGCAGCGTCGGCCGTGCGCGCGCACCAGGGCGTCGACACTGCGGCGTATGAGGTTGCCTGGCTCAAACTCGCGGCGCTTCCCGCCCTGCGGGCCGCCGTCGACATGGCGCTTATCGACGTGTCGGCGCAGCAGAGCAAAGCGCCGGTGTTTCAACTTCTCGGCGGACCCACGCGCAACAAATGCCGCGCCTACACCATGCTGGAGGGCGCCGAGGCGCTCGAACGCGCGCTAAAGTCGGGCTACAAAGCCGTAGGCGTCAACGTACCGGTGAACGAGTGGCGCAACGCGGGCAAGGCGTATGTGGAAAAGACCGCGAACCTGATGCAGATGATGCGCCGCGCCGCGGGCGATGGCGTGGACTTTGTGCTGGACGGCGCCGGGCGCATGGTGCCGGGCGACGCGCAATCAGTGGCCGAGGCGCTGGAACGCTTCCACCTGTTGTTTTTCGATGAACCCGTGCCGATTTCCAATCTCGGCGCAATGCGCAAGATTGCCGGGGAGAACGTCACGCCGCTGGGTCTCGGGCGCGGGGTGGACGGTCCAGGCGGTTTCATGGATTTGCTCCGCGAAGACTGTGTGGACTTACTACGTCCAAACCTCGCCCAGCACGGCCTGTCTCAGATTCGCCGCATCGCTGCCGTCGCCGAGACTTACTACGTAGCCGTCGCACCCTTCCATGACGGCGGACCGCTCGCAACGGCCGCGGCGCTGCATCTGGCTGCCTCGCTCCCGAACTTCTTTATCCAACAGATTCCGTTGCCTGCGTCTGAGCGTGATCGAGCCTTCCGCCGAAGTCTGCTCTCCACGGACGTTGAGGCTGTCAACGCCGGCTTTGCCGCTTTGCCGAATGGCCCCGGCTGGGGTGTGACGGTGAATCAGAGCGCCGTCGAAAAAGCCGCGCAGGAGGCTGGAGCATAGACATGGTACGCCGTAGAAACTTCCTGGCCGGCATCGCCACCGCCCCTGGCATCGCCCACGCGGCCGCGGCCGCCGATTGCGGTTGCGCCCTCGCTCCGCAAGCCCTCACGCAGTCCGGACCAGTTGGTGCGCAGGCCTTTGCCAGCGTCGGCACCAAGGTTCGCATCACCGCCGTCAAGGTCTTTGGCGTCTCACTTACTCCGGACTCAGACCGTCCGTATGTATTTGTGAAGATCGAAACGAATCAGGGCGTGGTGGGCTGGGGCGAAGCGACGCTGGAAGGCAAGGCCGCCGCGACGATCGCCTGCGTCGAAGACTTCCGCGAGTTTCTCATCGGCCACGATCCGATGCTGGTGGAACACCACTGGCAGTCCATGTACGTGCATTCGTTCTACCGCGCCGGCCCGGTGATGGGTTCGGCCATCTCCGGGATCGATCAGGCGCTGTGGGATATCCGGGGAAAGTTACTCGGCCAACCGGTGTACAAGTTGCTCGGCGGACCCATGGATCCGAGCGGCGTACGTGGGTACTACCATCTGCGTGCGTTTAACAAAGAGCAGATGCTCGAATCGCGCGAGATCGCCAAGAAAGAGGGCATCACGTGCTTCAAGACCGGCATTCCCGGCTACTACGAATGGATTGAGACGAACGCGAAGATTTCGCGCGCCATCAAAGGACTGCAGGATCTGCGCGAAACGATGGGCTCGGATCTCGACATCGGCGTCGATTTCCACGCCAAGACGAGCCCGTCGGTAGCCTCCATCATCATCAAGGAAGTGGAGCCGCTCAACCTGTTGTTCGTCGAAGAGCCGTGTCCGCCGGAAAACGTGAAGGCGATGGCGAAGATCGCGCGCCGCACCACCACGCCGATTGCCACGGGCGAGCGGCTGGTGGCGTCCTACTCGTGCCGCGAACTGGTGGAGATGGGCGTCATCGATATTCTCCAATGCGACATCAATCACACGGGCGGGATCACGGCGTTGTGGAAGGCTGCCGCGGTGGCCTCAGCCGCGGGCGTATCGCTGGCGCCGCATGCCTGCGAGGGGCCGATCGGCGGCATCGCCACCGTGCATGTGGACGCGGCCTGCCCCAACTTTCTGGTGCAGGAGATCTGCTCGGGTGTGAAGCCGGAGATGAAAGAACTTGTGTGGGAAGAGTGGCTGGGATTCCCGGCCATGCGCATGGTGAACGGACGCTTCCCACTGCCCACGCGGCCCGGCCTGGGCTTCGATCTGGATGAAGCGAAGCTGAAGAAGTACCCGTTTGGCGGCACCAAGCCGATGGCGCGTATGTTCCACGAGGACGGTTCGGTGGCCGAGTGGTAGTAGCGGCTCGTTTCCGATGACGGCGGCGCGCGAGCGGGTACTTTCTACGTTGCGTGAAAGGATCGCCGCCTATGCGGCATCTCGTATAGGGAAGGACTTTGCCGAAGATCTCGCGCAGGAGGCACTGTTGGTCATCGAGTCCAAATACGCGGCGCTCGAGTCGGTGGACGACCTGTTGCCCGTCTCGTTCCAGATCCTGCGCTTCAAGCTGCAGGACTGGCGGCGCAAACACGCGCGGTGCGGCGAGCTCACCATGGCCGACGTGACCGAACTCGCGCTGGCCGACGGCGCGGCGAGTCAACTGGCGGTGCTGGAGCGCGAAGAACTGCTGGCGCGGCCACGCATGGCCATCGCGGCGCTGGACGGCCGCTGCCGCGACCTTTTCCGCCTCAAACTCGACGGCAGAACCTTCGGTGAGATTCAAACGGCGATGGGCGCGGCGACCCTCAACACGGTGTACACTTGGGATTTCCGTTGCCGCAAGCAACTGCTGGCGCAACTCGGCGAGGTGCGGCCATGAGCGACCGGGCTGAACTCCTCATCGGCGGTTGGATTGCCGGCACGCTTACGCCCGGCGAGCGGCGCGAGTTGCTCGACGCGGCCATGGCGAATCAGGCGCTTTTCGATACCCTGGCCGACGAAGAAGGGATGCGCGAGTTGCTGGCCGATCCGGCCGTGCGGCGGGAATTGTCGGCGTTACTGGCGCGGCCACAGGCTTCAGCGCCGGCGCGGGATTCGTGGTGGGGTTGGATGCGCCATCCCGGGTCGTTGGCTGCCGTCGGCGTGGCGGCCGTCCTGTTGGTGGGCTTGGTTGCGCTGCGCCCAGGGTTGACCGAGCGGGCGATGGAAGCCACGCAGTTGCCAACGGCCTACGTCTTTTTCGGCATCGAAGAAATTGGCGTTGAGATCGAAGATCCCTTAGGCCACGACGACAACGACCTGCCGCTGGGAGACATCTGCGAGACCATTCACCGCAACGTCTACGCGCTGGCGGGTCTAGAAAGTTCCCCGAAAGAGATTTTGCCCGAGGGGCTCTGATAGAATGAGAGGGTTACACACAGGAAATCGGGCTGTGGCGCAGCCTGGCTAGCGCGCTTGCTTGGGGTGCAAGAGGTCCCGGGTTCAAATCCCGGCAGCCCGACCATCGATTTCCTGCCCTGTGACAGTTGATCCTCGATGTTCGCGGCGTTATGCGGCGTTAGAGTGTAGGGGGGAGGCGCTGGTGACCACCGAAAGTCTGGCCGAATCGATTGTCGATCTCTCATTGCAAGAGCAGGAGAGTGTGCTTCGTTTCATTGCGCAACTGAAACAACAAAGGCTGGCCCGCCCGGAAGTCTCCTTTACAGACGCGGCTGAGGAATTCATGTCTCAGCACCCTGATCTGCTCCGCCGGTTGGGCCACTGACACGCTACGCTACGGTCGAAAAGGCCATAGCGATTCATGCCAAACTGATCGAAAGATTCGGCGGCTCGTTGGGTTTGCGCGATCTCTCCGCACTCGAATCCGCATTGGCGCGGCCGCAGTCAGGCTATTACTCCGACTTGATTCAAGAGGCCGCCGAGCTTTGGGAAAGCCTCTCGCAAAACCACCCGTTCATTGACGGCAACAAACGCATCGCTGTTACGTTGATGGCGGCATTTCGAAGAGTGAACGGCCACACCCTGGACTTCAATGATCAGGAAGCCTAAAGCTTCCTGATTGGGCTGTACGAGTCTGGCCGCATGAAGTTCGCCGAACTCGACGCGTGGCTGCGCCAGCACGCTGTGGCAAGCCGTTAACCCTCGCGCACCACTCGCCGCGCCGCGTCGTACACCATCCGTCGGCCGCGCACCAGCGCTTCGTCCGACATGATCACGGCCACCGAATGCGACAATCCCGCATCAATCGGCGCGTTCGGCTGCTGGCGCGACCGCAGGCACTTCAGCCAATTCAGCATGTGCGGATCGGACTGCACCTCGGGGATCGACGCGGCCTCGGCTGGCAGCGGGTTCTTCGCGCCCTTCGTCTCAATCGCAAAAGGCTTGCCGGACCAGTTCGAGGCATCCATCGTGCCGCGCGTGCCAAAAAACTTCAGGTAGTTCCCGTTGCCCGTGCCGAAGGCCGTTGAGTAGCGCACCAGGAAGTTGTCGTATTCGAGGATCGTCTCCACCGAATCCGGCGCCGAGTAGCCGTCGTTGCGGTACACAAACGTCCCGCCCAGCGTCACGCAGCGCTTGGGAGCCGCCGCGCCGGTGATGTGGTGTACCAAATCAATGAAGTGCACCATCAGATTCGAATGCGCGCCGCGCGAAAAGTCGCGATGGCCGAACCAGCCGGTGTGCTGCTTTTCTTCCCACGCGCGGTGCTTGCGCTGGAATAGAAACGCCCGCCAGTCCGTGTCGCCCTCCACCAGCGGCCGGTCTCCGTAGCCATGCCAGTAGGGCTTCACGCCGTTGCGCTCCTGCTCGATTTTGAAAACCGTGCCCAGGCCGCCGCCCCGAATGAACGTCTTGGCGGCCATCGAACTCGGGATACTCCGGATCTGCGTGCCCATCTGCACGATGCGGTCTGAACGCTTCACCGTGTCCACGCAAGTGAGCAGCTCTTTCATCTCCATGCCCAGCGGCTTTTCGCAGTAGGCGTCTTTGCCCGCGCGCACGGCGTCGGTGAGCATGATGGCGTGTTGGTGATCGGGCGTGGCGATCATCACCGCGTCGATTGCTTTGTCGGCCAGCAGTTCGCGATACGCCTTTACCTGCCGCGCCTCGGTGCCCGCCTGTTGACGAATCACCTGCGCGGCTTCTTCGGCGTGTTGGCGCCAGATGTCGCACACCGCGGGAAAAGCGACGTTCTCCTGCTCGCGAAACTCCAGCGCGCCCTTGAGCAGCGCCTGGATACCTCGATGCCCACAGCCAATCAGGCCGATCTGCACGCGATCGTTCGCGCCCAGCACGCGGCGGTAGGAAGCGGCGCTGAGCGCCGCGGCGGAAAAGAGGTTGCGCCGGTTCATCGCTATCGTTGTATCACAAGGGCTGCGAAGTGCGGGCTACTTCTTGCGTGGCACAAACTTCAAAGACGCCGAGTTCATGCAATAGCGCAGCCCCGTCGGCTTCGGGCCGTCCGGGAACACATGCCCCAGATGCGCGCCGCAACGCGCGCACACGTTTTCCACCCGCTGCATGCCGTAGGAGTTGTCCACGACATCCCGGATGTTTTCCTTGGCGATCGGCTGATAGTAGCTGGGCCAGCCGGTGCCGGATTCAAACTTCGTCTTTGAGTCAAACAACGCCGTGTTGCAGCCGATGCAGCGGTAGATGCCATCGCCGTGGCTCTTGGCGTACTGGCCGGTGAAGGCGCGCTCGGTGCCCTGCTCGCGCGTGACGTGGTACTGTTCGGGCGTGAGTTGCGCCTTCCATTCGGCGGCGCTTTTTTCCACGCGCTCCACTTCCACGGCGCCCGCGCCGACGCGGTTGCCCGCGTCGTCAAACTCCACGATCTTCACCGCTTTTTTCTTCTTCGCTCCCTGCGCCCACAACGCCGCGGGCGCGGCGGCCATTAACATCGCTGCGTCGAGCCGCTTCATTTCTTCACCAGCTCCGGCGTCAGCGTCTTCAGCTTCTTGATCTTCTGAGGCACATTCTGCATGACGTAGCCGTGGCCCGGGTTGTTGCGCACAAAATCCTGATGGTAGCCCTCGGCCGCGTAGAACTTCTCAAGAGGCACGATCTGCGTGACGATCTTGTCCTTGAACACGCCCGCCTGCCCCAACTGCGCCACGTAGGCGTCCACGATTTTCTTCTGCTCGTCGCTGTTGTAAAAGACCGCCGAGCGGTACTGCTTGCCCCAATCCGGCCCCTGGCGATCGAGCGTCGTCGGGTCATGCGCGGCGGCGAAGAACACTTTGAGCAACTGCCCGAACGTCACCTTCGAGGTGTCGTAGGTAATCTCGATGGCCTCGGCATGCTGCGTGCGGCCCTCGCTCACCACCTTGTATTGCGCGTCGCTGGCCTTGCCTCCGGAGTACCCGGAGACCACTTTCTCCACGCCCGCGACAGACTCAAACACAGCCTCGGTACACCAGAAGCATCCGCCGGCAAATACGGCTACGGCGCGGGTTTTCGCCGCGGCTTTCGGTGCGTCCACAGCAGGGTCTGGAAACGGTCCACTGGCCGCGAAGGCGAGCAGGGCAGCGATAGGCAACAACAACGGCAAGCGATACATTGGCGGAACCCTCCGGCTCTAGTATAGCCGTCCCGGGTCATACTTAGCGCTGGTTGGCTTTGAGAATTTTCTTTCGTAGCCGGATGGACTTCGGGGTGACTTCCACCCATTCATCCTCACGCACAAACTCGATGGCCTGCTCAAGGTTCAGAATTCTCGGCGGTACCAGCCGGATTGCTTCATCCGAGGTCGACGAGCGCATGTTGGTCAGCTTCTTTTCCCTGACGATGTTCACGTCCAGGTCGCTAGCGCGTGAGTTCTCGCCAATGATCATGCCCTCGTACACTTCCGTACCGGGCGTAATGAAAATCTCGCCGCGCTCTTGCAGGTTGTAGATAGAGTAGCCCGTCGCGGGGCCGCCGCGGTCGGCCACCAGCGAGCCCGTGGGGCGCATCGCAATCTCGCCCTGCCACTCGATGTAGCCATGGAACAGCGAATTCATGATGGCCGTGCCTTTGGTGTCGGTCAGCATTTCACTGCGCAAGCCGATGAGCCCGCGCGACGGAATAATGAACTCCGAACGTACGCGGCCCGATCCGTGATTGACCATCTTGCTCATCTTGCCCTTACGGGTGCCCATCTTTTCAATCACCACGCCGACGAACTGCTCCGGGCAGTCCACCGTCA
>VFZP01000078.1 GCA_016871115.1 Acidobacteriota bacterium | reverse complement strand
CGTCACGATATCTCGATCTGCCTGGATGATGATGAGCGCGCCTTCGGCGCCGATGATGTTGCCGCCTCCGGCATGATGTTCAGAAAACTACCTTTTCAGATGATCGCCGACACCCGATGGCTTGTTGCGCTGGCCCGCTCTGCTGGTTATGGCGGGAATCGGCAGTCAACAACTTGCGATTGCACAGGGACGGGCGCCGGTTGTGGTCGGCTACCGTCACAACCCTCCCTATCTCATTGCCGGTGGATTGGCTGGTCCGTCAGGGCTGGCGTTCGATGTACTGAGTGCGGCTGCGGCGCGCCGCAAAGTCAAACTGGCCTAGCGTCATACGAACGGCACGGGACAAGGGATTCTTATGGCTGGCGAAGCCCAACTCTGGCCGCTTGCCGACCCGCTGGATTTTGGCCAAGGCTTGCGGATTACCCTGCCCTGGGTGAGCTACGCTTAGGATATCCTCCAGAAGAAGTCTCCTTCCTCCGATGGCGAGCGGCCCAACCGCATAGCCGTCGCCCAGGTTCGGCGCACGATCGAACTGGCGCGGCTTGCCGCCCCCGGGGCACTCCTGGTGACGGTGCGGGGTGCGACGGCGGCCATGGAGACCATGTGCCGGGGAGAGGCCGACGGATTTTTCGTCAACGCCCGCGCCGGTGAGCGGCTGTTGCTGGAACGTCCGCCCGCCTGTACCAATGTTCCGCTGGACCGGATAGTGGCCCGAGGAGTTACCCAGCCCCTCAGCATCGGTTACCGGCCCAAGGCGCGGGAGGCCGCCGAGTCCCTGCGCGACGAGATCGAATCCATGTCGCGCGACGGCACGCTCGCGGCGCACTTTGCCAACTGGGCGATTCTCGCCAGCGGCGACATCGAAGAGCGCTCCCTTCTCCTCAATGCCGAGCGCAAGCTGGCGCAATACCACAGCCTGAGTTTCTTCGCGGCGGGCTTGCTGGCCCTCTCTATTTGGGCCGCCTACTGCTTCCGCAGGTCGCAGCGCGCGGCCCTGCAGGTCGTCGAAGCGAAGTCGCAATTTGTCGCCGCCGTCAGCCATGAGTTGCGGACTCCGCTGAACGGGTTTCTAGGCCTCTCCGAGCTTCTACTAGAAACGCCGCTTTCGCCTGGCCAGCGCGAATTGGCCGAGGCGATTCGCGCCAGCTCGTAAAGCTTCCGCCGCATTGTGGAAGACGTTCTTGATTTCTCCCGGATTTCGCAGGGTAAGCTGGAACTGCAAGCCAGCCCCTTACACCCTCCCGCGGTGATGGAAGATGTTATTCAGTTGCTGAGCCCGCGAGCGACTGAGCAGCGGCTCTACTTGCGGCTCTAGGCGCCGCCGGACGCGCCATGGCTGCTTGCGGACGCCGTACGGCTCCGTCAGGTCCTGCTCAATCTCGTCGACAATGCGCTCAAATTCACCTCCAGCGGCGGCGTCGTCCTGTCCGTGCAGTTCCAGCCTGGCGCGGACGGTCTGGTCCGAACCTGTTTTGCCGTGGCCGACACCGGAATCGGTATCGCTCCTGAGTTGCAGCCGCATCTGTTTGACGCCTTCCGGCAAGGAGATCAGCGCAACTCGGGCCGCTTTGGCGGCTTGGGCCTGGGTTTGACGGTGTCTCGCGATCTGGTCACCGCGATGGGCGGCCGGATCGAAGTGAACAGCCAACCCGGCGTGGGTACTACCGTGCGTGTCGTCCTCTCGTTGCCGCGCGCCAATCCGCCGGGGGATGAGCCTGCGGTCACGCCGCTGGAGCCTCTCGCGGCGGACTCCACTTGCCTGCTGCGCGTGCTTGTGGTGGACGACAATCAAACGAACCGCCACGTCGCCCGCAGGCTTCTTGAGAAGCTGGGGTGCCAGGTCGAACTGGCCAGCGGAGGAGACGAAGCCGTTGACCTGGTGGCCGCATCACATTAGGGACAGAGCCCCCGCCTCGACTTAGTCATCATGGACTGCCAAATGCCTGGCATGGACGGTTTCGAAGCCACCCGGCAGATTCGGGCGTAAGTGCCGCCTGATCGTCACTTGCCGATTATTGCGTTAATTCCCAGCGTCCAAGCCAGCCATCAGGAAGATTGCCTCCCGGCGGGGATGGATTGTTTTCTGTCCAAGCCGGTCAGTCTGCAACAAATCAAAGACGCCATCGGCCAACTATCCCGCGAGGGTCTGCTGCCTGCCGGTAGTAGCCGGCAACCATAGCCGGCAACCACTCGTGCAGGCTGCGTACTTCCGGTGCGCCAGTTCGGCGATCAACCTCGCTGCTGGGCGGAAGCGCCGCGGCCGACGGCTACAATATGCTATTGTCTCCTACACCGTCTCCCGCCCCGCAACCCATCGGCCTCCGTAGCGCGCTCCTCGCCGTCGCCGTCTCCATTCTCTGGGGCGGCAACGTCGTCTCCATCCGCGCCGGGGTTGACTCGGTGCCCCCGCTCTGGAGCGCCTTCTGGCGCATGCTCGTCGGCGTACTCTTCGTCTCGGCGTGGACGCTCCATCGCCGTGTGCCGCTGCGCCCCGCGCCGGGTGAACTCACTCCACTTCTGTGGCTCGGCGCGCTGTTCACCATGCAAATCGCGCTGCTCAACAAAGCCTCGGAAATGACGTCGCCCGCTTACGGAGTGGTGATCCTCAACGCCTACGCGATCTTTGCCAACCTCACTGGCCACTTCGCCGGCCGCTACTTCCCGGCGGTGAGCGAAACGCGCCTTTCGCTGGTCCGCGCCCTCGGCCTTGCGCTCGCTCTTGCGGGCATCGCCATGCTTGCCTTCGGCCGGCCAGACCGCGCACTCGCTCCACGCCCGCTGCTCGGCAACGCGTTGATGGTCATCTCCTCGTTCTTGCTCGGCGTGCGTCAGGTCTACACACGCTGGCTGGTACAGCGCGTCCACCCTGCGCGATCCGTGGTCTGGCAAATGCTGCTGTCGGTGCCGTTATTCCTCGTCGTGGCCGCGGTGTCTGAGCCGCCCGTCGTCGCCGCTCGTGGACTCACTTGGCAAGCCGTCGCCGCCATCCTCAATCAAGGTGTGATCGTCGCCGGCATCTGCTTCATCGTCTGGGCGGAGTTGCTCCGCCACCACTCCGCCGGCACACTCTCCATGTTCTCGTTCCTCGTGCCCATCTGCGGCATCGCGCTCAGCTCATGGATCTTCGGCGAGTCGCTCCCTGCCGGACTCTTCTTCGGTACGTTGCTTGTGCTCGCCGGGGTCGCGATGGTGATCCGCGAGTAGCGCCCCGCGAAATGCGCTAGACTACCTGGCGATGAAGGCTGCCCCAGAACAATCCGTCCTCGCCGCCCTCGCCCGCTTCAACGCCGCCGCCAAAATCGGCGACGCCGCTGGGCTCGACGCCGTGCTCCACCCGGACCTCATGTACGCTCACTCGAACGCGAAAGTCGAAACCAAAGCCGAGTGCATTGCTGCGCTCGTGCGCTCCAACATCGACTTCCAGATGCGCGACGGCCTCGCCGTGCACGTCTACAACGAAGACGCCAGCGCCATGCTCCACGGCAAGACCGACGCCCACAACCCCGGCGGCGTGATCGTGCCGCTGCACTTTATGATGATGTGGGTGAAGCAGGGCGACACGTGGCTACTGGTGGGCCGCCACACCGCCAAGCTCCCGGCCGCGTAGCGCGCTGGCGTACCTGCCGCTACGCATCGTACGGCCAGCTCGGCTTCGAGAACAACCCGCCGTCCACCCACAGCGTCTGTCCCGTCACAAACCGGCTCAGCGCGCTCGCAAAAAACACCGCCGCCTCGCCGATATCGCCGGGCAAGCCCACGCGCCCCAGCGGCGTCAGCTTCGCCCACGTGCCCGCGTAGTCGCCCGACTCTTCCTTCGTCCGCTCAATCTCCACCGCGCCCGGCGCCACGCAATTCACGCGAATGCCGTACGGCCCCAGCTCGCAAGCCGCCACTTTCGTGAACTGCTCAATGCCGCCCTTGCTCGCCGTGTAGTCCACCAGCTTCGGAAACGCCACCTTATTGCAGCCGGACCCGATATTGATAATCGATCCGCCCTGCCCGTGCTCCTTCATGTGCCGGCCCGCCGCCTGCGTGCACAGAAAGCAGCCCTTCAAATTCGTATCGATCACGCGGTCCCACTCGCGCTCTTCGAGCTCCAGCAGCGCCTTCCACGTCTGCACGCCGGCGTTATTCACCAGAATGTCCAGCCGCGATGCCGCCGCGGTCGCCTCGTCGAACATCTGCGCCACCTGCGCCGCGTCGCCCACGTTCGCCTGCACGGCCCACGCGCGCCGCCCCAGCGCCTCCACTGCGGCCACCGTCGCCTCTGCGCCCACGCGATCCCCGTTGTAGTTCACCACCACATCCGCGCCCTGCCGCGCAAACTCCAGCGCCACGCCTTTGCCCACACCTTTGCTCGCGCCCGTCACCAGCGCCGTTTTGCCAACGAGTAGATTCATACCAGCCAATGTCGCACACGCCCGGACGGTACGCGAGATAATCTCTCCATGCCCACGCCCACGCTGTCGCGCCGCCGCGTGTTGATGTTGATGGCCAGCGGACTCGCCGCACAGGCAGCGCCTGCCACCCGTTGTGAATCCGCCACGCTCGAACCGTGGTCACGCTTTCGCGGCCCCAGCGGTTCCGGCATCGCGCCGCCGGGTGTTGAGTACCCCGTTGAGTTCGGGCCCAAGCGCAACGTCATCTGGAAGCGCGCGTTCCCGGCCGGCAAGTCGTCGCTCATTCTCACACCCAATCGCATCCTGCTCACCGCCGAAACCGGCGACCGCCTGCAGGTCATCGCCGTGGACCGCCACTCCGGCAAGACCGCGTGGGAGCGCTCCCTCCAGCGCAGCCGCAACGAATACAAGAATCCGCTCAACGACGCGGCCAGTTCCCCCGCCGTCACCGACGGCGCCAACGTCTACGCCTTCTTCGGCGACATGGTCTCGTTTCATTCGATGCCAACGGACGCGAACGCTGGCGAACGCCGATTGCGGCGCGCTCCAGTCTGTGGGGCTGTGCTACGTCACCCGTGCTCGCGGGCGATACCGTCGTGCTACTGGCTGACGGCTTTACCCATTCTTCGGCGATGGGTTTCGATTGCCGCACCGGCCGCCTGCAATGGGAATCGCCGCGCGCGCCGTTTACGTTGAACTACGCCACCCCACTCGTGCGCACCGGCGCCAACGGCCATTGCGAAGCGCTCGCCGTGGCCCCCAACGAAGTCGTTGCCTACGACCCGGCCAACGGCGAGCGCCGCTGGAGCGAGAAGCTCCCGCCCGGCTCGATGATCTCCAGTCCCGTGGTTGCTGACCGCGACGCGGTCTTGTCCATGGTTTATTCACTTGAGAGCCGCCCGCCTTTTCCCGGCCGCAACGCCGACGGCATCATTACGGAAACGGACATTCCCACGGACCCGAAAGAGTGGCAGACCACGCGCACGCTCCGTATGGTCGGTGGCGAGACCGATGACCGCGATGGCAACGTCACTCCAGCCGAATGGGCGGCGTTCTGGGATCGCTACCAGGGCACGCCCTCCATCAGAGCCACGAGCATCGGCGCCAAGGCGCGCGGGCTGCGCTGGTCTCACACCAAAGGCGTCGCGCGCCTCGCCACGCCGATCGTTTACGACGAGATCGTCTACTACGTGAGCGCGGGCGGCATTCTCACCGCGCTCGACGCCTGCACGGGCGCGCCGCACAAAGTGGGCAGGCTCGAAGGCGCGCTCGACAACTACTACGCCTCTCCCGTCATCGCGGCCGGGCGGCTCTCCCTCGCTTCTGAGACAGGCAAAGTAGTCGTGGTGCAGCCAGGCGCGGATTAGAAGCTCATTGCGATGAACGATCTCGACGAGCCTTGCTACGCCACGCCCGCGCTGTCCGGCGGCCGCATCTACGTGCGCACAGCCGCCTCGCTTGCCTGTTATGGGAGCTAGCCGCGCGCGCTACAAGCACGCGCGCAGCACGTGCTCAAACCGGTCCAGATCGGCGGCGTCGTTGTAGAAGTGAGTCGACACGCGCAGATTGCCATGCCGCGCCGACACCAGCACGCCCGCCTCGCGTAACTGCTTCGCCAGCGCCGATGCATCGGCAAACCCGCGTACCGCCACAATCGGCGCACCCTCGTGCAGCACCTCGGCCCCCGCGTGCCGCAACCGCGCGCGCAAATCGTCGGCCAGCGCCATCACGCGCTGCTCGATCGCCGCGGGCCCTGCGTCCAGCATCATGCGCACGACCGCGTGCATCGCACAGAGCAACGGAAACGGCAGCATGCCGCCTTCATACCGCTCCGCCGCATCGGCAAACTCCGGCGCGCCCATGTGCAGATTGTCCACCGCGCGCCAGTCCCAATGGCTGCGCCAACCCACCACCGCGGGCTTCAGCCACTGCCGCACGCGCGGATGCACATACACAAACCCCGCGCCATTCGGCGTCAGCATCCACTTATAGGCATCCACCGACATCATCGCGGGCGCAAACTCAGCCACGTTCATCTGCAGCGCACCCACGCTCTGCGTGCCGTCTACGTAGAACAGAATCCCGCGCCGGTCGAGTTCGCGCGCGATCTCGGCCAGCGGCGCGCGGAACCCAGTGACGTAACTTACGCTCGAAATCGCCACCAGCCGCGTGCGCGGCGTCAACGCGTCATAGAAGCAGTCCCAATCGGTCTCCACAAACTCCACGCCGCGATCCTCGCCCAGCAGCGCCGGATAGTAGAGGTTGTTCGGAAATTCGTTGCGCAGCGTCACCACGCGGTCGCCCGGCTGCCAGTTGATCCCGGCCAGCAACAGCGAAAGCGCCGCGGACGCCGTCGGCAGAAACGTCACATCGCGCGCCTCGCAGCCGATCAGCAATCCCACGTCGCGCCGCAGCGCATCGGCATCGTCGAACCAGGAGAGAAAATCTGCGCAGGCCCGCTCGTCGCGCCGCGCCAGGTGCGCTTCAATCGCGGCCACCGCCGCGCGCGGAGTCTGTCCGTATGTGGCGGTGTTCAGATACGTGCGCTCACGCGAGGCGAGGGCGGGGAACTCAGCGCGTAACGCGCTCCAATCGGCTTCGACCATTCTCCATTGTGCGCTAGGATGGCAGAGCCCCGCAAAAGCTTATGTTGAGACTCACCCTGTCGTTGTCGCTCTTCTTGGCCGCCGCCGCTGCGCAGACCACCACCACCCCGCCGCCGCCTGCGCCCCCCAAGCGCACCCCGCCACCCACGCGCGACCCACACTCGCCCGGCTACGTGAAGTCAAAATACCTCACCGGCGGCGCGCTTCGCACGGCGAAAGAAAACGGCAACTTCGTCATCGACCCCACCTACACGCCCGCGCCCGAGATGACCGCGAAAGACGGCTTGCCCAAAGGTGACGTGCATGAGTTCGTCATGGAGTCGAAAGACAGCAAGATCTGCCCCGGCATCGCGCGCCGCCCCGGCACGTTCGGCCGTCCTGACCCCAACGATCCGTCCAAGCTCATTGTTGACAGCTACCCCGCGCCCTACTCGCGCAAAGTGGCCGTCTACGTCCCCAAGCAGTACGTGCCCGGCGCCGAAGTGCCGTTCATCGTCGGCGCTGATGGGCCGGACCGCATGCTGTTCACCGCGCTCGACAACCTGATCGCCGAAAAGAAGGTGCCCGTGATGGTAGCCGTCTCCATCGCCAACGGCAGCGGTGACGCGCAGGGCTCGCAGCGCGGCCTCGAGTACGACACCATGTCGGGCCTCTACGCGCAGTTTGTCGAAACCGAAGTACTCCCGCTCGTCGAACAGCGCTACAACGTGAAGCTGACGAAGAACCCGGACGGTCGCGCCACCATGGGCTGCAGCTCCGGCGCGTCCGCGGCATTTTCGATGGCGTGGTACCGCACCGATCTATACCGCCGCGTGCTCAGCTACTCCGGAACCTATGTCTATCAACAGTGGCCCTACAACGCTGAAACCCCGCACGGCGCGTGGGACTATCACGAGACGATCATCCCCAACAGCCCCAAGAAACCGCTCCGCATCTGGATGCACGTGAGCGACCGTGACAACCTCAACACCCGCGACAACTACCACGACTGGGTCCTCGCCAACGAACGCATGGCCAAGGTCCTCGCCGGCAAGAAATACCCTTACCAGTTCGTCTTCTTGAAGAACTCCGGCCACTGCGACCGCAACGTGAAAGCCGCGACGCTGCCGCTGGCGCTGCAGTATGTGTGGCAAGGCTACAAGCCGAAGAAATAGCGCCCAAGCAACTCAAGCCACCGAGGCCATGCCCGCGGTCTGCTTGTCCAATTGCGTGAGAAGCCGCTGAATCGTCCGCACCTCGCGCTCCTCAAAGTAAGGCTCGCCGTACTGCCCACACACCCGGGCGGGTACCGCGTCCAGTGACAACTGGCACCCTTTCCGGTCAACATGGAACGGTGCCGTCGCCTTCTTCATCGGCCCTTCGCAATGGATGCACCGCATTGCTTCGCCCTTCATTCTTTCGTTCTCACTTTGAAGGTAGAATCCCACTCGCTTGGCTCGGGTGAGTACGCCGTGATGATCGCCAGGAACTCAAGTTTTGGCGAGCACACCACATGAATCAGTCGTCCTTCAAGATCGGATCCATGCAACAGGCAACTGCGGCCGCGTACAGCTTCCGGGTAGTCCTCAATGATCTCACCGCGCTCAACGATCCGGCGAATTTCTATCGGGCCGCGACATTTGCCGGATGGCGTAGGGAAGAAACAGAATCTTCTTGCATGCCGACTCCACAACGGTTCGCCGGAACGCCGCCAAGCTATGTTGCTCGGACATAGCCTCCTTTTCAGCATAGTCCCTACCGCAGCACCGCCACCCCGAACGGCGCAAACCGCTGCCGCCGCGCGCCGCCCCCCCCGGCAGCAACCCATGAAACGTCACGTCCACCGGATTCGGATCCGCGTTCACCGCAAGCAACACCGGCCCCGGCTTCAACACCCACTCCACGCCGCGATCCAAGCTGTGTCCCGTGTCGTGATACTCGAGCCTCGCCGCGCGCCCCGGAGCCGCCAGCGCCGCATCCAGCCCCCGCAACTCCCGCGTCACCGCCGCCAAGTCCCCCTACAACGGCGCCTCTGCCGATGTAAACTGCAGCCCCCACCACAGCAGCCCGTTCGCCCCGCGCACAATCGAGTGGAACGCCATGAAGCGCAACTCCTCGCGCGTGGGATATAGCAGCATTTTCGCGTCGCGATCTTTCTCCCGCAGGTTCTCTCACGCAAACGCCTTCAGTACCACCAGGCACGCGCGCTCCGGCCCGGCCACTTGCCGGAGCTTATCCATATACTGCCCCACCTAATACTGCCCCACTTGGCTCAACCGATTGTTCAGCAGATCGCCCTGCCGCCCGTCGGGCCACAACGCATACTGCGTGCGAATCCCCGGTGGAATCACTGGATAGATATCGGTGGCTAGAAAATCGCCGCCCGGGTTCTACTGCTGCAGCGTCGACACCAGATTCGTCGGCGAGTGATTCATATACACCGCGCGCCCCGGATCCAGCTTCTTCAACAGCGCATACGCATCCTTGATCTTCGCCGGCGAAACACGCGCGCCTTGCTTGTTCCACTGATACGACGGCTCGTCCTCGGTCTCCCAAAACAGCAGCGCGGGGTGCAACGCGAGTTCCGTCACGCGCGCACGAATCCGCTCCGGCGCAGCCGAAGTGGTCACCCAGCGCTTGAGCCCCACCGCCGCTGCCGCGTCGAGACTCGCCCGCGTCGCGTCGCCGTGCACCACATGGAAACCCGCGTCCGCCGCCGCGCGCAGCGCGTCACCACCGCCCGCAGCCAGACTGGGAAGTTGATACAGGCCGTGCAGAAAAGTCCGCCGCCCGCCGATGAGCGGCATTCCGTCGCGATCCACTGCACTCACCACCACCGGCGGCGGGGGCGTAGCGGCCCAAGCCGCCGCCACCAACGCGCGGCGCGTCAACATCGCTATCGGATCAGCCCCATCTTATCCAGCGGCCAGTACACAAACACGGCCTTACCGAAGATATGCCGCCGGTGCACCGGTCCCCAAGACCGGCTGTCGTTCGATGACGAACGGTGATCGCCCAGCACGTAGTAACAATCGGGCGGCACAATCACCTCGCCGATTGTCTGCGTGTCGCGATACGCGGGCGGCACATAAGTCTCCGTCAGCAGCGCACCGTTCACGCTCACGTTACCTTCATTGATCGTTACGCGATCGCCCGGCAGCCCGATAATGCGCTTGATGTAGCTCTTGCTCGGATCGCCTGGATAGGAAAACACCACCGTATCGCCGCGCCCGATATCGCCCATGCCGAACTGGTAGATAAACTTGTTGATGAAGATGCGATCCTGGTCTTCGAGTGAAGGCTGCATGCTGGTGCCCTCCACCTTCACGGGCCGATAAATGAACTGGATCACCAGCACAAGGATGATGACAGCCAACAACAGGTCGCGCAGCCAGCGCACCGCGGCGGCTATGGCCGCGCGCGTGCCCATGTTGTCAGGGGGCGTCGGCGTCAACGGTGGCAATTCGGGATCGGCGGCGGGAGACATGTAGGTTAGAGCACTTCTATTGTGGACCGAATCGAGCAGAAGCGGCAACAGGCCGCATTGATCATCCCCGCGTTGAACGAAGCGCCCGTCATCGCGCGCACCCTCGCCACCGTCCCGCCCGGGCTGTTCGCCCTGGCGATCGTGGCCGACAACGGCAGCACGGACGATACCTCCGGCGAAGCGCGGCGTGCGGGCGCCACCGTCGTGCGCGTGCCCGAGCGAGGATACGGTGCAGCATGTCTCGCCGCGATCGCCGCGCTACCCCCTGCTATCGATGCCGTAGTGTTCATGCAGGCCGACGCGAGTGAAGACCCGGCCGAAGCCGCTGCCCTCCTCGCTCCTTTATATGACGGACGGGCCGACCTAGTGTTAGGTTCCCGCGTGTTGGGAAATGCTGCTCCCGGCGCGCTCTTGCCGCATCAGCGCTTCGGCAACTGGCTCGCCACCACGCTCATCAGCCTGCTCTACGGCCATCGCTACACCGACCTCGGCCCCTTCCGCGCCATCCGCGTCGAGACCCTTCGCCGCCTCCACATGCAAGACCGCAACTACGGCTGGACCGTCGAAATGCAGATCAAGGCCCTGCGCCAAGGCCTGCGCGTTCTCGAACTACCTGTGCCCTATGGCCTCCGCGCCGCCGGCGAAAACAAAGTCTCCGGCAACCTCGGCGCCAGCATCCGCGCCGGCGTCAAAATTCTCAGCGTGGTAGCGCGGTCGGCCTTCACCCCGCTACACTAACCGGCATGACTCGCCGGGGCGTTCTTCTTATGCCACTCGTGTATCCGCTGCTCGCGCAGCAGCAGCGACAACAACAGCCCGATTGGACTCAGGTGAATCGCGAAGTGCTCGAACACTTCCAGGCCATCGTCCGGCTCGACACGCAAAACCCGCCCGGCAACGAAACGCGCGTCGTCGACTACCTTCGCAAACACCTTGAAGCCGCCGGCATTGCCACCAAAACCTTCGCGCTGGAGCCGGATCGCGCCAATCTCGTGGCGCGCCTCAAGGGCAATGGCCGCGCCCGTCCACTGTTGGTGATGGCCCACACCGATACCGTCCGCGTCGACCCCGCCAAGTGGACCCATCCACCCTTCAGCGCCCATCGCGAAGGCGGCTACATCTACGGCCGCGGCACCGTCGACGACAAAGACAACGTCGCCACCGCGCTCGTCACCGCGCTCCTGCTCAAGCGCCTGAACATCTCGCTTGAGCGCGACGCGATCTTCTTCTTCGAAGCCGGCGAAGAAGCCAGTACCCGCGTCGGCATTCAGTTCATGGTGGACAACCACTGGCCCGAAATCGAAGCCGAAGTCTGCCTCGCCGAAGGCGGTGGCGTCGTGCGCACCGGCGGCCAGTTGAAGTACTCCTCGGTGCAGACCGCCGAAAAGATTCCGCACGCCTTGAAGCTCGTCTCGCGCGGCCCCGCCGGCCATGGCTCCGTGCCGCTCCAGACCAACGCCATCGCGCACCTCGCGCAAGCCGTCGCCAAGGTCGCCGCGTGGATGCCGCCCATGCGCCTGAATGACACCACGCGCTACTACTTTGAGCGCCTCGCCGGCATCAGCGACCCGGCCTCCGCTGCCCGTTACAACGCGCTCATGGACCCGGCCAAAACCGCCGAGGTGCAGGCTTACCTCGCCGCCAACGAGCCGCGCCACAGCTCCATGATCCGCACCAGCGTCTCGCCCAACATCATCAAGGGCGGCTATCAGGTGAACGTGATTCCGTCCGAAGCCGAGGCCACGCTCGACGTGCGCGCCCTGCCCGACGAAGACATGCGCGCCTTCATCGACATGGTGAAGAAGGTGGTGTCAGACCCGGCCATCGAAGTCATGCGCGAAGAGCGCAACACGCGCCCCGGCGCCCCACCCGCCAAGCTCGACTCGCCCGCCTTCAAAGCCATCGAAGCCGCCACGCGCGAAGTCTACGGCAACATCCCCTCGCTCCCCACCATGAGCACCGGCGCCACCGACATGGCGTACCTCCGCGCTAAAGGCGTTCAGGCCTTCGGCATCGGCCCGCCCATCGACACCGAAGACGGCCCCAAAGGTTTCGGCGCGCACTCAGACCAGGAGCGGATCAGCGAAGCCGCGCTCTATCAGTTCATGAAGTTCAACTGGGCCGCCGTCACGCGGATTGCTGCTGCTGCCGCCGCGGCGGCGAAGTGATCTTTTGGGTTGAGCTACGCTTTCGGCATTGACTCAAGCAGTGCGGTTAGCTCCCGGCGTACCTCCTGCCCATGCGCCCGCTCCGCTTCTGCTTCCTCTGCCGTGTGGACTCCGGGCCAAGCGCTACGCCAACGCAGCGCGCGCCCATAGAGAGATTGAGCGAGGAGGCGATCTGGATGCGGGCTCCGCACAGACCGTTCGAGGGCTTTGGTAAACAGGTCGCTGAGCGCCACGGATCCATAGATGTCATCGTTGACCGTGCGCACCAACTTCTCGGCATCGTCGAGCCGGCCAAGCTCAGTATATGGGCGTGAATGAGGAAGGGGCGGCCAGCGACCAGCTCTTCAACCGGAACGAAGCGAGACATCTTTCAAGCTTCTCCCATCCCGGCGGGTTTGCACCAGAACCTCGTCCGGCATGCATCTTCTATTGTGGCCAGCTGGGGCGGACCGAGCGCTACAAGCCTCAAAAACTCAATTTTAGTTCAAATCGAGAAAGCTAATACTGCCGGCAAGCGTCTCATTCCAATAACCTTACACGATGGCGTTTTGTGATAGCCGGATACTAGTGTCCGCAACCGATCGCCGTTGCCTAAAATCCCAGACATAAAACCGAATATAGTGGGGCAGATTCAGTTACCGATCTGATCGAGAATGATGCGGGTGAAGGACTTGACGAACGAGGTGCCCCGGTTCAGGAGGTTTTCACGGGTCATATAGTCGAGTTCGATGTCCGGACGCACGCCGATGTTCTCCACGTATGGTGCGGTCGGCAGGTCAGTGGTAACCACCGGCTCCCTCCGCGTCATGAGCGACTGAGTCACCCCTACGGTGACCTGCGAGTACACCGTGCCGGCGAACTCGACCACATTTCCGCCCAGTCCCATGGTCCGGTAACCGACAACTTTGCCACGGCCATTGTCCTGAATCACCGCCGGGAAAGCATCCGCAGACGAGGCCGAAAAGTCATCGACCAGCACGATGAGGGGCTTGCGGTACGTCACTGGCGAGGGCACCAGAATGAGGGATCCAGTTTTGTTCAACGAGATGGAGCCAGTGCTGCCTCCCTCGCGATTAGCCTGCAGAACGTCCTTGTAATTGTTTTCGAAATGCTGGATAATCCATGATTCGACACCGAACAGGCGTGCCTGCGACAATTGGGCAGCAAAGTTTTGTACCCAGGAGTTGGTTGCGCGGAGTTCGAATCCGATCGTGCGAAAGGTGTTGGGAATCAGCCGTTGCAGCAGAGCCTCGTTGAAGGCCACTGAACCTCCCGGATTCCGCATCACATCGATTACTAGGCCGTTTGTATTCTCCTGCAGGAACGCGATTTCCCGTTCAAAGGTCTCGATGGCCTCTTCTTCGCTGGGCGGTGCAAAACTTGGAATACGGATCCAGCCTATCGTTTTGCCTTCGACAATGTAAGTGCCACTGGCAAAGAAGTCCGGCCCACCGGACAGACGTAGACGGAATCCGGCCGGGAAAGCATAGATTGGCGAGTCGCTACCGAAGTTAAGAACGGCTTCTGGATCGCGCGGCAACCGGGAATTCAGGAGTGGAGCGAGGGGTCGCATGTACGGGGGGAGCGAGTCGCAGTCGACCGCCGAAGGGCGGAAATCCTGCTTGGCGGTTGTCAGCGCTGTGGGCACGCGCCCGAGGTCGGTGAACGCAATGCCCGTTTTGGTCCAGGGGAGCGTGTACTTTTCAAGTGTGCCGCTGGCGGCGCGCCAAACTTCGACCTCTACTGTGTCGCCGAGCGATGCGGCGGCCGGAATCACTGCCTGCGGTCGGATTGTTAGCAGGCCGGCAGCTGAGCGTCGGGTGGCTCGGGGATTGCCCGTCATCTTATACTTGGCAAAGCGGTCCAGCAATTGGTTGACCGGAATGCCGTCCATCGACACCAACTCATCGCCGATAGCCGCGGGGAAACGACTCAGCGGCTGCTGTCTCCGACTGATGCTATCGATCAGGACCCTGCCGTCATATAGGTCGGCGGAGAAGCCCAGCGTGGCAACGAAGCTGGCCGGGAATGAAAGAGAAACGTGGCCATCTTGTAAGCTCGCCACATAATCAACAAGAATGTCCAGAAACTCGAGGTCGTCTTTGGTGGCCTCCACTTTGGCAAGCCACGGCTTTAGATTAAGAGCATCAATATTGAAGGCTCTCACTTTCCAGTGGTACGGCCCATAATTAGTGGCAAATGTTTGGGCTAAGACCGTAAAGTCAAAAATCTTCTGCTCCTTTGTGAGAGCCGCAAAAGTCGGGCAGACAAGGAGGAGATAAACTGCAACCAATCGTTTCATGCTTAAGAGTTTATATCACACTTGTCACGGCTCAGTCTTGTCTCATACAAGATGAGCCTGAAGGGAGAGTGTGATTCTCACACAAGATGAGCCTGAAGGAATCGAGGTAGCGGAATCTGGTGATTGATCATCACGATGCATGGCGGGGAGAAGTTGAGCCTGGACAACATCCGGGAACTGATGAGCGCGAGCGAGGATTTGGGCTCTGGTGCAAACCCGCCGAGCTTGTGGGACGCCCTTGACAGCGGCACGAACTGACCCTTGTAACATGGCGTAACGTTGCCGCGCTAGGGAGGAGCGACGCGCATCCAACGCATTGAATTCATGGGATGATGTGGTTGTGTCTACACACACCAGGGAGAATCAAGTCATTCCGTGGACCTGGGATCCTGCGTATGGAGGCACTTAATAATGATTAAAGGCGCCTTGTTTGCGCTTGCCGCAGCGTCTCTCCTTTGGGCGCAAATTGAGACCGGCCTCATCGTGGGCACGATCGTGGACGCCTCCGGCGGCAAGGTCCCCGGAACCAAGATCTCCGTTACCAGCGGACGAACGGGCCGCGTGATCGAACTCGAGTCCAATGGCGAAGGTATCTTCCAGTCGCCGCCCCTCGTGCCCGGCACCTATAGCGTTGCCGCTGAGCGTACCGGTTTCAAGAAGGCGCTGTCGACAGTGCTCGTCGAAGTGAACCAGCGCGTTCCCGCGAACTTCCAACTCGAAGTCGGTGACATCTCCCAGCAGGTGGAGGTCACGGCCACAGCCGCCGGGCTGGAAACCGAAACCACCTCGCTGGGCAACATCCGCTCGGAAATGGCTGTCGCCGAACTGCCCCTGAACGCTCGCAACTACGCCTTTCTGATCGGCCTAGCGCCCGGTGCGGTGCAAACACAGGATCGCGCGCCTGGTGCGTTACCCGGCACTTCCCGCCGAGGTGTCAGCAACTTCGCGGTCAACGGCGTCCGCGGAACCAATGATTGGAACGGCATTCTCGTCGAAGGCGTCGACAACACGGAAAATCACAACGGACTCGGCAGTGTGATCTTCCCCCCCATTGACGCCATCCAGGAGTTTCGTGTGCAGACTAACAACGCCGATGCACAGTTCGGCCGCGCGGCTGGCGGCATCACGAATCTCGTTTTGAAATCCGGAGGCCGGGACTTCCACGGCTCGCTCTACGAGTTTCATCGCAACTTTCGGCTCGATGCGCTCAACTACTTTGCCAGGCCAGGCGACGATCAGAAGTTTATCCTGAACCAGTTCGGATTCACGCTCGGTGGTCCCGTGATGCTGGGCCGTTACAACAAGTCGCGGGACAAAACGTTCTTCTTCGCGTCCACCCAGTGGGACAAACGGCGCCAAGCTGTTCCCAACGTCAGCACCGTACCTACCGCGCGGATGCGCAATGGAGATTTCGGCGAGTCGCCGAATCGGATCTTCGATCCACTTTCGCTACGAACGGGCAACATCCGGGATCAGTTCCCGCTAAACGCCATCCCGGCGAGCCGCTTCAACTCCGCGGGCAAAAAGACCGCAGACCTCTATCCCCTGCCGAATTCCGCAGGACTCGTTAATAACTACACCGGTGCACCCGTGCGTCTTTATGACGGCTATCAGACGGACATCAAAGTGGACCACTACTTTGCTCCGATTCACTCGGCCGTCTTCCGCGCGAGCTTCGGCGATACGACAATCAACGACGGCCCAGTGCTGCCCCTTCCTGCAGCATCCAATATCGGGGCCACGCAGCAACCTGTCGGCCAGTATTCGATCATCGACCGCTTCAGTTTCGCGCCAAACAAACTGAACGAGTTCCGGTTCGGATTCACGCGCTTCAACTTAGGCCTTGTGCAACCGAACGCCGGGCGCAATGTGGCGAACGATCTTGGGATCCCCGGAGTGAATACCGGCGATCTGCTCACCACTGGAATGCCTCGCATCACCGTGGCCGGCTTCCAAGCGTTGGGCGACGATCCTTTCAATCCAGGAGTTCTCGTCACCAACAATTTTCAGACCGAAGACAACTTCTTCTGGACGGTCTCGCGCCACTCTCTCCGCATGGGATTTCGCTATGACCGCCGCCGGTACAACGCGTTTCAAACCAGCGCGGTCCGCGGCGTGATGAGTTTCAGCGGCGTCTACAGCAACAACCCGGCAGCAACCGCGGGAACCGGCATCGGACTGGCCGATCTTCAGCTCGCAAAATTTCAAATGTTTTTGGCTAGCATTCTGAACGGCACACGCGGCTTTCGCCGGCGGGAACTCGGATTTTATCTGCAGGACGACTGGAAGGCCACCAATCGCCTCACACTGAACCTTGGCTTGCGCTACGAACTTTATCCGACCTATCCCTGGACCGAAGTCGGCAACCGCATGGCGCAGTTCGTGGCGGAACGCGGTGTGCTGGTACCGGTTGGCACCGATGGAGTGCCGGCCACCGGAGTGAAGGTCGACAAGAACAATTGGGCTCCGCGCATCGGTCTTGCCTACAAGCTGAATGACAAGACGGTCGTGCGCTCCGGGTTCGGAGTTTTCTACGCAGCCCCTCAGGCTGAGATCTCACGCAACTTGGCCGTGAATCCGCCCTTTGCTGGCGCCTTCGCCTTTGCGAACAATCAGCTCAACTTCTCAGGGGCGCGGCGCATCGACCAGGGATTCGATCGCAGCTTCCGAGCCGAAGGATCGACATTCAACGGCATCGATCCCAACTTGCGCATGCCTTATGTCCTGCAGTGGAACCTCAATGTGCAGCGCCTGTTACCATCTAACTTCCTGGTCACGGTGGCTTACGTGGGGACCAAAGGTGTGAAGCTTCGCGACGAGGTGAATATCAATCAGGCACGTCCAGGTGCTGGGGCGATTCCTCCCCGCCGTCCGTTCCCGATCTACAACGACATTGCGATGACGCAGTTTCGTGCCAACTCCAGTTACAACGCTCTCCAGACGACGATGGAACGGCGTTTTTCCAAGGGCTTGAATATGCTGTTTTCCTACACATGGTCTCACGCCATTGACGACGCTGGTCAGTTCGGCGGCGATCATCAGGACGTTTTGAATCTGCGCGGCGACCGGGGCAACGCTCCGTTTGACGTGCGACAGGCCGCGATCGCCAGCTTCAACTACGAATTGCCTTCGCCTTCGTCGTTGTCGCACAAGGCGCTGCGTTGGATGGCGGGCGGTTGGCAGACCAACGGGATCCTGCGCCTGTCGGCGGGCTTGCCGCTTACGCCGACGATGGCGACCTCGACTCTGAATGGATCCGGTTTCCAGCGGGCCGACGTCGTGGCAGGTTGCGACTGGAAGCTGGACAATCCCACGCCGCTCCGTTGGTTCAACACATCTTGTTTCGCCTCACCTCCACAATTCACGTTCGGAAATGCGGGCCGCAACACCGTCACAGGACCAGGCACCAAACAGCTCGATTTCTCGCTCTTCAAGAACATGGCGTTGACCGAGCGAGTGCGCGCGCAGTTCCGCGCAGAGATGTTCAACATCACGAATACGCCGCAATTCAATAACCCGAACACAGCCATCGGCAATCCGCAGGCCAGCGTCATCAACTCGGCTGGCGCGCCGCCGTCGTTTCAGCGGACGTCACGGCAGATTCAACTGGCGCTGAAGTTCTATTTCTGAAGCCAGGTCAGCTTTTGGGGCCTTCCGGAGGCTCTGGTGCAAATTTCGAGTCGGGCCAAACTCGGTCGCTGCCGACGTCTCGATCGAACCCGACTCCGATCACGCGGCCAACGCGGCTCGCCAGATCTCCGGCATCGTGGCTTCTGCC
>VFZP01000077.1 GCA_016871115.1 Acidobacteriota bacterium | reverse complement strand
ACCTTTACCGAGCGGTCGACAAAGCGGGCAAGACGGTAGACTTCTTTTTGAGTCGACACCGGGATGTCAATGCGGCTAAGGCGTTTCTGCGCAAGGCGATGAAGGGCCGACGGATACCGGCCAAGGTAACGCTGGACGCGTACGCGGCCTCCCATCGGGCGGTAGCTGATCTGAAGGAATCCGGCGAGTTGCCGGAGCAAGTGCGAGTCCGCAGCAGCAAGTACTTGAACAACTTGATCGAGCAAGATCATCGCAGCATCAAGCAGCGATTGCGGCCGATGCTGGGACTCAAGAGCTTTGAGTCGGCGACCATTGTGATCAGCGGTATCGAACTGGCGGAGAAGATCAAGAAAGGGCAATTCAAATTTAGCAAACTAGGCGGGACAGGGGCGACGATGCCGGAGATCTGGCGAGCCGCGTTGGCAGCGTGATCGGAGTCGGGTTCGATCGAGACCCGCGGACCGAAACGGTATCAAGCCAGTGTCAACCCAGATTTTGCACCGGAGCCATTGCAAGGAGGTACGGTGGCTAGACATTCTTCTTCCGCAGCGATGGCGGCGGTGCTGAGGGACGACACTGCAATCGAGGCTCCCTTGGCTGCGACGATTTCGGTCCCGTCTCAAAAGGCCGTCAGTGAATTGGACCGCGTCATTCATGAACGCATCCGGCTCGGCGTGGTCAGCGCGCTGGCGGTGAACGCCACGCTGACGTTCACGGAATTGAAAGAACTCCTGGGCGTGACCGACGGCAACTTGAGCGTGCATACGCGCAAGCTGGAAGACGCCGATTACGTGGAGTGCAACAAGACGTTTGAAGGCCGCATTCCGCGCACCGAGTACCGGCTGACGGCGGCGGGCCGGGCGGCGCTGGGGAAGTATCTGGCGCACATGGAATCGCTGATTCAGGCCACGCGCGGCATCCGGTAGATCCGGGCGGCTATCATAGAGCCGAAATGGTAAGGGTTGAGGAAACCTATCTCCCGATAACGCTATCCGCGCCCGGGCTGACCGACGCGCAGTTCCAGGAGTTCTGCGAACTCTACGCTGACTTCAGCCTGGAATATTCGGCCGAGGGGGACCTGATTATCATGCCGCCGACCGATCCGGATACCAGCGCAAAGAACATGGAAATCGGGAGGCAACTGGCCAACTGGCGCATTGACCATCGGCGCGCAGGCAGGGTGACGGAATCTTCCGGCGGCTTCAAGCTCCCTGACGGAGCCCGCCTCGCGGCAGAGGTTGCATTGATCTCGCACACTCGTTTGGTCACGAATCGGAGCCCTGAGTTCGTCATCGAACTACACTCGCCCGGAGATCGCATCAGCAAGCTGCGCCACAAAATGACGGAGTGGATCGCGAACGGAGTCGAGCTTGCCTGGCTCATCGATCCAACGGATCGTTCCGTCGCCATTTACGGGCCGGGCCGCGAGCCGGAAACTCACATCGGCGATGCCGCCGTCGCGGGCGAAGGACCCGTGGAGGGATTCACGCTCGACCTAGCCGCTGCCTGGAACGCCTGACGCTTCGCCCGCATCCTATCCAAAGCACCGTCCCGGCGCGAGGATATACTTAAGATGGCGAATTTTTTCATGGCAACATCGTGGTTTGAGCGGGCCCGGCGCACGGCCGGGTTGATAACGATCCTGGCGGCCAGTGCGCCCCTGCCGGGTCAACAGCAGCAACAGCCGGTGGACCGTGGCAAGTCCTACTTTCACTACTCGATGGGCCATCTCTACGCCGAATTGGCCGGGGCGTACGGCAATCGCGGCGAGTACCTGAACAAGGCCATCGACAACTATCGCCTGGCGATGAAGTCCGACGCCGAGGCCACGTTTATCGCGGAGCGCTTGGCGGAT
Organism: Acidobacteriota bacterium; assembly: GCA_016871115.1. Classification (GTDB taxonomy): domain Bacteria; phylum Acidobacteriota; class Terriglobia; order Bryobacterales; family Bryobacteraceae; genus VFZP01. The sequence goes on along the minus strand of VFZP01000077.1, from coordinate 16,908 downwards.
CTGTACCTGCAGGCCGGCCGCGTCCGCGAAGGCATTACCGATGCCGAAGCGTCGTTGCGCGACAATCCGAAGGATCTGAACGCGCGCCGCGTACTGGGCCGCATCTATCTGCGCCTCGTGGGCGATTCGCAACAGGGCCGCGTGAATGAACAGATGGTGACGAAAGCCATCGAGCAGTACACTAGGATCACCGAAGAGTCGCCCAAGGAAATTGACTCGTGGCTGAACCTCGGCCGGCTTCACCGCGTGGCGCAGAATTCGGTGGACGCGGAAAAGGCGTTCAAGATGGCCGTTGAGATTGACGAGTCGAACGAAGACGGGCTCACTGGGCTGGCCATGCTCTACTCGGATCGCGGCGACGCCAAGGCCGCCGCCGAGCTGCTGGGCAAGGTGGCTGCGAAGAGCCCGAATCTGCGCACGCTGATGGGGCTGGCCGGCGCCTACGAGCAGATGCGGGAACATAGCCTCGCCGCGGAAACGTTGCGGCGCGCGCTGGAGTTTGCCAAGGGCAATGACGAAATCCGCCGCGCCCTGGCGCAGAACCTCATGCTGGCCGAGAAGTACGACCAGGCGCTCAAGGAATACGAAGAGTTGCTGGCGGAAGACCCGCGCGACGTGCAGTCGCTGTTGCGCACCTCGCAGTTGTACCGTCAGATGCGCCAGTTCGAAAAGGCGCGCGAGTATAGCGACCGGGCGAAGAAGCTGGAGCCTACCAACCTTGAGATCACTTACAACGAGGTGGGCATTTTCCAGGCCGAGGGCAAAACGGCCGAGGCGATCGGCGCGCTGAAGAAGGTGGTGGACGCCACGCAACGCCGCACATACTCGGCGGGCGAAAAACAGAATCGCGCTTCGCTCCTCGAACGTCTCGGGTTTCTCTATCGCATCAATGAACAGCACAAAGAGGCGGCCGCTGTGTTTCAGGACCTCGGCGCGCTGGATCCGGCCTTTGGCGCGCCCAGCGCCGCGCAGTCGATCGATACCTGGCGCATGGCACACGACTACAGCAAGGCTACCGAAGAAGCCGAGGCGGCGATCAAGAAGTATCCGGAAGACCGCGGCGTGCGCGCCGCCCGCGCAAATCTGTTGGCCGACATGGGTAAGTTCGATCAGGCCACGGCCGAGCTCAAGAAACTCTTCGACGGCAAGAACGATCGCGACACCCACATGCAGTTGGTGCAAGCGCATGAGAAGGCCAAGAATTACGGCGAGATGAGCAAAGCCATCGACGCCGCCGAAGGTTTGTCCACCACGCCCGATGAAAAGGAAATGATCCACTTCATGCGCGGCGCGATGTTGGAGAAGACGAAGAAGTTCGACCAGGCCGAGGCCGAGTTCCGCAAGCTGCTGGCCCTGAACCCTACCTCTACGTCGGCCCTGAATTATCTCGGCTACATGATGGCGGATCGCGGCGTGCGTGTGAACGAGGCGCTGGAGATGATCAAGAAAGCGCTGGAGCAGGATCCCAACAACGGCGCGTATCTCGATTCGCTGGGCTGGGCCTACTACAAACTGGGCAAGCTAAACGAGGCCGAAGAGAGCCTGCGCCGCGCGCAGGAACGCACGCCGAAAGATCCCACGATTCACGATCACCTCGGCGATGTGCTGGCCAAGCAAGGCAACCTGAAAGGCGCTATCACCGAATGGGAAGCCTCGGTGAAGCTGCACCAGCAGGCCCCGCCGTTTGAGCAGGACCCGCAGGAAGCGGCCAAGATCGGCAAGAAACTGGAAGGCGCGCGGGTGCGCTTGGCCAAGGAAAAGCAGGGTAAGAAGTAGTTATCCGGCCCGCGCCTCCTGTTCTGGAAACGGCGCGTCTGCGGCTGCGTCCGATTGAACGGACCGATGCCGGCTGGCTGGCCCAACTGCTGGCAGATCCCGAGGTGAAACGCCTCACGCTGGAGGAGCCGTTGCCGGCAGGCCGGGCTGCCGCAGTCGCTCAAGTGCAGGTCTGGTTTTGGCGCCGCACACGGCACTGGGCGATCACCTGGGCCGCTACCGGCGAACCGTGCGGCTTCATCTGCCTGTGCCGCACCGGCTCACTCGGCGGACCGCGCGGCGAGTACGTGGGTTTCGAACTACGCCGCCACTACTGGAACCGAGGCATTGCCACTGAAGCCCTGTGCGCGGTGATTGCCTGCGCGTTCGACCGGCTTGAATTGCACACCGTACGGGCCGCCGTGCGCGAGCCGCATACGGCCTCGATGCGTGTGCTGGAGAAGGCCGGCCTGGCGCGGCGCGGATCGTGCCGGCTTCCCGGTAAACGGCCGGGGTTCTGGTATGAGTTGCATCGCGAGCAAGCCGACCGTGCGCCGCTCCCATCCGGTTGGCGGGCGGCTTTTGGGCGGTGGCTGCGCCGGTGGCGGCTCTGACGCGCAGGTGCAGGTCTGCCCAAAACGCCAAGGCGCCTGGGGCTCCCAGGCGCCTTGTACTCACCACCTTGTCGTGTTACCGGATGTCGAACGCCGGCGTATTGACGTCGATCGACTTCAGAAACTCGATCAACGCCGCCCGGTCACGCGAGTCGCGGAGCGTATCCACGCCGCCCGACCCGGCCGAACGGTGCGCCCGGTTTTCCACCACGTTCTCCAGCGTCAGTGCCGAGCCATCGTGCAGATACGGCGCGAAGGCAAACACGCTCAGCAGTGACGTAGGCACGTAGCCGTCGGCGCCCAGCGGCGCGGCGCCGTTCTGGCGGATCTCGTTGCGCTGGCTCGCGTCGAACGTATCCACCTTGCGCAGGTATCGCAGCACCTGACCCCGCACCACTTCGCCCGCGGGCGGCGGCGATGTTGAGGCCCTGCGGCGAATCGGCCTCCACGCGGCGGGCCGGCGAGATCGGCGCGCGGATGCCCATGGCGGTGTAGAAGGCCAGGGCATCGAAGCGCGTGCTGCGTCCGGCGTTCTTCGGGTTGAAGGCGTCAAGCTGCGGATCCTGTGAGCCATCTTCGCTTTGGAACAGACCCACGCCGCCGGAGGTGCCGCGGATGTTGTTCTCAAAGTCCTGCACTTCGTCGAAGATGGCGGAGTGGTTGAGGATCTTCTGATCGTTCGGATCCCTGGGGGCGAACGTCGAGTGCATCGGCAGCGTGAAGCGCGGGCCTGCGCCGAAGATCCACACCACACCGTCCGTAAGGCCGTGCGGGTGGCAGGCGTAGCAGGAACTCCAGCCCTCGCTCGACATCCAGTCTCCCATCACAAAGTCCGGCCCGAGTTCAGGGATATTGACGCCGCGCGACGTATTGAAGAGCGCCTTGCCCAACAGAATGTGTACGTCGTCGGTACCGCGCGCCGGGAGTTCCGTGGCGCGGACGGTGGCCATGGCAGTGTCGCGCGTCAGGTCCACCACGGTGATGTCGCGCGAGACCTCGTTCGCGACGTAGGCGCGGTCGTCACGCGAGTTGATGGCGAGGCCGCGCGGATGCTGGCCCACCGGAATGCGCACCACCCCGCCCGGATCGTTCGCCGCCGCCGGTGCGTTCACCGTGGGGCGGCCCTGCTCGTCGAGCGTCAGCTTGATGAGAATGTTCGACGCGGCCGACACCACATAGCCTTCTCGCTGCGAGCGCTTGAACGCCGCCGCGAGTGGCGACGACGGAAAGATCTTGTTCGGCCCGGCGGCTTCGAATTGGATGCCCCTGTTCATATTGAGCGTCAGCACCTGGCCGTCGATCTTCGCTTCTTCATCCTTCTCCACGTCGATCACTGACACCAGCGCTTGCACGTTTACGTTGAAACGCACGGGCCCGTCCTGCGAAGCGCCGGTGCTGGGAATATAGATCTTGTTGCCGAAGATGGCCATGCCTTGCAATTGATTGGGGAACGCTCCGGTGACGCGGTCAAACACCGCCGGGTTGGCGGCGGCGATGCGTCCCAGCGCCGAGCCGTTCGAGCGGAACCCGCTGTCGGCCATCGGCGCCAGCGCGATTTCGTTGACCTTGCTGTGCGTCGCGGTGCTGAGCACGGATACGCGGCCTTCCTTATAGTCGTCCGCGCCGATCAAGACGTTGCGGCGGTCCGTGCCGAGGAATTGCGTGACATGGATTTTTTCGTCGCTGTCGTCCTCGTCGCCATCGTGGGTGATGACGATGCCGCGCGGCTCCCGACCCACATCTTTGATCGTGGTGATGATCTTGTACGTCGCGGCCTCGATCACAGTGACATCGTTCGACCGTGCGTTGGCAACGTACACAAACTTGCCGTCGGGCGTGAGCGCCAGGCCGAACGGCTCGGTGTCCACGGTGATGTTCTCAAACACAGTGGGGTTCTGCGGATCGACAGCGTCGATCACAGAAACCGTGCCGCTCACCGTGTTCGCCACCCAGATCCAGCGGCCCGACGGCGCGACGGCCGCATGCGTCGGCTCCTCGCCCACGCCCACTTCCAGCGCCTTGCGCTTGACGTCGCCGGCGACGTCAACCTCCGTCACGGTGTTCTTGTCCGGGTTCGCCACCCACACTCACCTGTCATTGGGTGTCACGGCAATGGGGCTCGAACTGGGGGTTCTGGGCGGACCAACAGACAGTTGGCCCACCAAATACGTCGCACCGGCCAGTGCCACCGCGGCGCCTGCCGCCGCGCGAAACCACTGTTTCCGATTCTTGTTCATACGGTTCTCCTTTTCAGGCAACATGTGTAGAGGATAGGGCGAGAAGGGGTGGCGAGTCGCTAAGAAGATGTAAAAGAATCCTGAAATATTTGTTTCGCGGCAGTCTGCCGGGGCCAGAAGCCTGGGGGCCAACCACAATAGTTGTTACCATCGCCTGAAGATGCGCCGACTCCTTCTTGCCGCCAGCCTGCTGCCCCTCACTTCGACGTGCGTTTTCGCCCAGGGCGAAAACTACGTTCGCGAGCACTACACGAAACACGAATTCCAGATCCCGATGCGCGACGGCGTGAAGCTCTACACCGCCGTCTACACGCCCAAGGACACCTCTGAACTGTGGCCGATTCTGATGACGCGCACTCCCTACAGCGTGAAGCCATATGGCGTGGATCAGGCGCGTAAGACCCTGGGGCCGTCCGAGGCGTTCACCAAGTCGAAGTACATCTTCGTCTACCAGGATGTGCGCGGGCGCTGGGCGTCCGAGGGCCAGTACATGAACGTTCGCCCGCATCGCCCGGTGAAGAACGGGGCGACGGAAATTGATGAATCGAGCGACACCTACGACTCGCTTGCATGGCTGGTGAAGAACATCCCCGGCTACAACGGGCGCGCGGGCTTGTGGGGCATTTCCTACCCGGGCTTCTATGCTGCCATGGGCGCGATCGAGGCGCATCCGGCGCTGAAAGCGTCGTCACCACAGGCGCCTGTGTCGGAGTGGTTCATCGGCGACGACTTCCACCATAACGGCTGCTTCATGCTGGCTCATGCGTTCCGGTTCTTCATCAATTTCGACAAGCCGCACCCGGAGCCGACCAAGAAGAGCGACCCGGACTTTGAGTACGAGACGCCGAACGGCTATGAGTTTTATCTGAAGATGGGTCCGCTGCCGAACGCCGACGAGAAGTACTTCAAAGGCAAGGGCGCTTTTTGGGGCGAACTGATGAAGCACGCCAACTATGACGAGTTCTGGCAGGCCCGCAACATGCGCGCGCATCTGCAGAAGATCCGTCCGGCCATGCTCACCGTGGGTGGCTGGTATGACGCCGAGAACCTGTTTGGCGCGCTGCGCGTGTACCAATCGATTGAAGAAAAAGCGCCGGTGGGCAAGAGCCATCTGGTGATGGGGCCGTGGTATCACGGGCAATGGTCGAACGATCCGGGCGAGAAGCTGGGCAACGCGGCGTTCGATGCGAAGACCAGCGAGTTCTATCGGCAGAACATCGAGTTTCCGTTCTTTGAGCATCACCTGAAGTTCAAGCAGGACCCCGCTCTCCCCGAAGCGTACGTATTTGAGACGGGCACCAATCAATGGCGCCAGCATGAAGCGTGGCCGCCAAAAGAGGCGCAGGTGAAGACGCTCTATCTGCATCCAGGCGGCAAGCTGGAGTGGGCCGCGCCAGCGGCCGAAGGCTTTGAAGAGTACATCAGCGATCCGCGTAAGCCGGTGCCGTTTGTCGACTACATCGCGCAGAACATGACGCGCGAATACATGACCGACGACCAGCGCTTTGCCTCAACGCGCCCGGACGTGCTGGTGTTTCAAACCGAGCCGCTCGACGCAGACGTAACCGTGGCAGGCCCGTTTACGGCGAGTTTGAATGTGACGGTCACCGGTACCGACGCGGATTTCGTGGTGAAGCTGATCGACGTCTATCCGCCCGATTATCCGAACCCCACACCGAACCCGAAGGAATTGCGAATGGGCGGCTATCAGCGTCTCGTGCGCGGCGAGCCGTTCCGCGGCCGCTTCCGCAACGGGTTCTCCAAGCCGGAGCCGTTTGAGCCGGGCAAGGCGTCGAAAGTGGAGTTCGAACTTCCCGACGTCTATCACACTTTCCGGCGCGAGCACCGGCTGATGGTGCAGATCCAAAGCTCGTGGTTCCCGCTGGTGGACCGCAATCCGCAGAAGTACATCGATATCTACTCGGCGCGCGAGACGGACTTCCAGAAAGCCACGCATCGCATTCTGCTGGGCGGGCGCGCGGGTTCGCTGCTGCGGGTGCCGGTGCTGGGCACAGGCAAGTAGCATGAAGGCGGCGGCGTTTTTCCTGGCTGTCGCGGCATGGGCCGGAACGGCGGCGCACTGCGAGGGAGGCCTCGTCATCACACGCGGCGACGCCGGGTGGATGCGCATCGCCGCGCCGGGGATGCGCGTCTAAATGGCGCCGAGCCGCTACGTGCTGTCGGAGGATGGCGACGCAACTCCGCGCGAGTATCGCCACGGGGTGACGGGCGAAGCGGTGTTGCCCACACAGCGGCCGTGGACCGAACTCGTGCCCGTGGAGGATGCGGGCGGTGTGATGTGGCTGGGCAAGCGCTATGCACGCCTGCGCGTGGAGACTGATGCTTGGGACGGCGGTCCGCCGCCGGATACGCGCGTGGTGCTGTTGCGCCCGGATTTGCTGATCGGCCCAGCGAGCAATGCGCGGCAGAAAGATGACCGCCGCAAGTGGGACCACAGCGACTATGAAATGGTCCGCTTCACCGAGGCCGACTACCGCGCGCTGGCCGAAGCGGGCGTGAACTGCGTCCGCGCCGACGAGACGCAGCGCCCGTGGGCCGACGCGCTGGGGCTCTTTCACTGGGGCACGCCGGCGGCGAAGCTTCCGTACCCTGCCCATCTGTACCGCCCGCTCTATCTCGGCCCCGCGATGTTTCTCGACGAGCCCGCCGTGCACACGCGCGACCTCCGGCTTCGCCCGCGCTTTGAAAAGGGCCCTGCGTTCCGGCGCGCGGTGACGCCCGCGATTGCATTTGCCGAGTTCGAAGCCGAGTACGCGAGGTCGCTTGAAAAGGCCGCGCCGCTGGCGAATCTCTACAGTTGGGAAACGATGCCCGCCACGGCGGCTTATCAATTGACGCGCGATCCGGTGCGCCCGGCCGCGTTCGTTTTCGAGCCGCCCGGCCGCATGGGCACGCGCCGTGCGCTGCCGGAGTGGAACATGGCCTACGCTACGCACTTTACCGCGGACGATGCACGCGCACTCACCACCATCCTGTTCGCGTTCCTGCGCGGCGCGGCGCGGTTGAGCGGCAAGCAGTGGGGCGTCAGCATTTACGGCGCGGTGGATCGCGGCGATGCCGGCTGGTGGTTGCGCCATGCGTACGATCTAGGGGCCACGCGCTTCCACTTTTGGGACAACTATCAGCTCGCCTGCGTGCCGTTTCCCGAAGTGCTGGCGCACGCGCGCATGCTGCGCGACTATGCCGCGGCGCATCCCCGCCGCGATCTTGCGCAACTCGGCCGCCGCGCGGAAGTATTGTTGACGCTGCCGCCCGGCTATAACCTGGGGCACGTGTCGTTGAGCCGCGGGCTGCTCTGGGGCGTGGGCGAATTTAACCTCGAGCGCCGCAACGCGCGCGGGCGCGCGTATCGCGAGGTGATGAGCAAGCTGTTCGCTGAAGCCGAGCGGCTCCTGCGTGCGGGCGTGGCGTTCGATATCGCCGGCGAGTGGCCGGGCCTCACGGTGCCGCCGGGCGCGGGCTATCGCGACGTCGTTCGTATAGGCGAGGACGCCGCGCCGCCGCCGGCGAGTGCCGACAATCCCGGCCCGCCGGGCCTCGACGTGGATATGAAGGTGGACGGCCTCAAAGCCGTGGCCACCGCGCGCGTCACCGAGCGCCTCGCCCCGGTCTTCTACACGCACGGCACGGACCGCAACGGCGTCTATCAGAACGCGATGGTGCTTTGGGAACTCCTCGGGCCCGTCGAAGAGGACTACCAGTTCCTGATGCCCGCGGGCATGCAACCCGCCGTGCGGCGCCTGGCGAACGGCGACGCGGAAGTGGAGATGCGATTCACCGTCCCCCGCCCCGGGCGCTATCGTTTGCGCGCGGCGACGGCGGACGAGAGTGGGGGGCGCAGTGAGGACTCTCCTTCTTTTGCTGGCAACGGCGGCGGCGACGCACGCATGTTCATTCGATGATTGCCGTGAAGGAGGGCTCGAGTTGCGCTCTTCGTTCCGCATCACCGTTCACCACAACGGAGCCGGGCTTGCTGGAGTGCGTGCGCGACTCAGGCGCATCGGCGAACTGCACGATCTGCTGGCGGGCGATACCGACGCCAAGGGCCGCTTCCAGGTGACCGGCCTTGCGCCCGGACGCTATTCGCTCTCGGCGGAAAAGTACGACCAGTATGCGGCACTGCATTGCTTCCGCGTGCTTGATAGACCCAGCCGTGCTGCGCAGTCCAAGCGGCAATACCGATGGCCCCCTTACGAGCACGAGGCGCAAGAGGCCACTGGCCGCGTCACAGACCGCGGCAAGCCGATGGCGGGCGCGAGCGTCCGGCTCCTCCATCCGCGCGACACCGCAGCCACGCGCGCCACGCGCACGGACGAGCAGGGACACTTCTCTTTCACCGGAGTTGCGCCCGGAACATATGTCCTTGCCATGCAGGCCGCCGACGGAGACCTCGCTCGTCACGAAAGCTTCGTGGCAATTCGCGTGGCCAAGTCGTCCACTGTGCCCGCTTCCTTGAACATCATTCCGGACCTGGTACCCTGCGGTGGAATGGCAAGGTAACTCGTTGTGCGACAGCAGCCATGAGACCGATCCTTATCCTTGCGACTTTCACCAGCGCCGCCATCGCCTGCTCGGTGCCGTTGTGCAGTGGCAGTAGCCCCGAATTCGGGCCCAGCTTTGCCATCAGCGTCACCCATGAAGGAACTGCCCAAGCGGGGGTGCGCGTCGCGATTACAGGCCCACACAACGTCAACGGCGAAACCGGCCCAGAGGGCACATTTCGAGTGCGCGACCTGCCGCCCGGCGACTACTGGCTCAAGGTGGATCGTCTGGGCGTTGAAGCAGCCAACCAGTGCTTCCACGTGGCCAAGTCGCCCGCCTTGCTGGCCAAGCGCAAGTTGCGATTCGATTGGTCAACGGATTCATTGGACGGTAAAGTCCGCCGCCTCGCAGGCCAGTTGCTCGAGGATGGAACGTCCATCGCCTTCACCCGTGTCGTCGCCTATCACACGAAGACAGGAGAGCGACGCGCCATGGCTTCAGACATCGCCGGGCTATTCATGCTCGACGGTCTTCCGCCTGGAACCTACCTTCTCGTCATTGACGGACGCTCGGGGGATTGCGAGTTCGACGAGACGCGCCTTGCGATCCGCTTGCAGCCGGATGCTGCAAGGGAGACCCTTACACTGGCCCGGTCCAAAATGCGCGGAGGTTGTTCCGCGCCCTCCTCTGCGTGTTGTGAATGACGCGCGTCCACGGGAACCTCCAGACTTCTCTGGATAGCTGAGCACGAACGCTTTGAGGTCTCAACGCTTGCGCGTCAACACAAAATGAACCCAGAAGCGGCCGCCGTCCCGCTCCACGCAATCCTGCAGCGCGGCCAACCACCCGAGGTCCGCGCCTAGGTCCCAGCGCCCGACGAGCATGTCGTCATCCACGCGGCGCAAACCCGCGAGCGGTCCGCCCGGCCCCGGCTGCGCCAGTCCGCCCAGCCGGAACTGCGCCGTGCCGGCCGCGTCAATCTTGCCTTCAATGCGTATCGGGGCTGGCCGCGACATCAAACTCAGGTTGGGATGCACGAGCGAGATCACTCGCCCGGTCCACTCCCCTGCGGCCTCCGCTGGCGTCGGCACGCGCGTGAAGGCGTCCGTTGCCAGCAGCCGGTAGTCCTCACGCGACATCAACTCAAACGGATAGTTGTGGCGCTCCATCAGGAACGTTGCAAACTCGATGCCGTCGGGGAACTGCCCAAGGTGCATCACGCCGATCGCGCTGTTCTCGTCAATCACCTTGATGGTGTCGTAGACGATGCGATAGGGCTCGTTCGAATAGTTGAGCAGCAACACCTTGTAACCCTTGGCGAAATAGCGGTGGCTGTCGTTCGGATACGCCACTTCGCGCACCAGCAGCTTACCGGGCAACCAGCGCAGATCGTACCTCACCACGTGGCCGGTAAGTCCCGCGGGCGTCACTTCATCGAAGCGCTTCCAGAACGCCCCGCTGGTGAACACCGTGCCAGCCAAACCGGCCACCAAGCCCGCATTGCGTACGCGCTCTTCGCCGCCCACGGGCGAATCCTTCGCAAACGAGCCCTTCCAGAACACGTCGCGCCAGACTCGGCGGCCTGCGACATCCACGCGTTCCTTGCGCGTATTGATGAGCGTCGCCAGCGGCAGCGTGGGCTGCGCGCGCAGAATAGCCTGCAACGACTCGCCGGTTTGCGTGGAGAAGAAGTCCGCCTCCGCCGCGCCGCGTACCACTTCGGCGCGCACATCTTCGCGCAGCGTGCGCGTGGTGATGCCCGCCGGGTCATACTCGCGCTGCACAAACTGTCCAGTGAACGCGGCGAACTTCATCTGGCCGCGCAGCCGCAGGATCGGGCCGTTCGTGCCGGTAATGCGGAACGAGGCGAGGAACTGCGTGAGGCTGCGGAACGCGGCCAGATTCTCAAACGTGCGGAAACGCAGGTAACCGGTGCCGGTCTCCGCACCGTTGTCGGCCGTGGTGACATGCACGAAGAGCGTGGTGTAGTCTTCCATCAGCTCTTCAAAGCCGCGCAACCCGCCCGCTTCGTCTTTCTGCATGTACTTGCGGCCGTCGAAACGATAGCGGCGTCCGCCGGCGTCATCGAACTCCAGGTGATAGCGCATTTCCGCTTCACCCGTGGCTTGGTCCACGCGCAGATACTGGAACGTAGATCGCGCGGCATCGAGCGCGAACGTCACTGCGCCGGCGCTGGTGCAAAATTGCGCGAATGTAATCGTGCCTGACGCGCGCGGCGAGCGCGAGGTCGCCTTCGCGGCCTGACGAAGGCGTAGCGTGGCCAGGGAAATACCAGCCGTCCATCTCTTTCTAAAACTCAAGCTGCAGGCCTGCAGGGAGCTGAGCATCGAGCCACGGCGCCAGCAGCGTATTGGTGGGCGCGGCCGTTTCGTTCGTGCGCGCCAGCAGATAGTAAAAGCCAAAGCGCGGGCGGCGGTCGCCGGGCGCGGGGGCTTCCTGATGGAAGATGCCCAGCGAGCCGCACGCGGGGAGCGCGGCGGCTTCGGGCGGCAGTTCCATCACCCACTTGCCGATGAGCGTATCGGCGTCGATGCGCCGGATCTCGTCGTGGAAGTTGGTGAAGTCGGTGAGTTGAAAATGATTTGCCGTGAAGCTGGGCAGCACCAGGCCTTCAATCAGCCCGGCGAGCTGATAGCGGCTTTCCAGGCGCCCGTCGGGCTTCAAATCGAATGTCAGCCGCGCGATGCCGCCCGCCTGATTGGCGTTCGAAATCACATCCATGCGCCACGCGCCCGCCAGTTGCTCCTTGGTGGGAATCGTGACAGCCGTCGAGTCCCACAGCGCGCGATGGTCGTCCACCTTCATGTTGCGGAAGCCATAGGCGCGCGTCATGGGGAAGGTGAGCATGCGCTGGCCGTGCGGGTAGGTGCCGAGGTAAACGCGGCCGATCAGCAGATCCTGGTTGATCACCTTGAACACGTTGTAGAAGCCTTGCCACAGCGGATCGAGGTAGCGCAGCAGAATGTAGCGGCCCGGCGCGAGATCGCCGGTCTGTTTCGTGAGTTCAAGCTGCTCAAGCGAGTTGCGCGCGCGGATGCGGCCGTCGGTGTCGCTGGTGAGTCCGGTGAAGCGCGAGCCTTCTTTGCTGAAGCGCCTCTGGAAGCCGGTGAAGATCACTGCCGACATCTGATTCAGGACGTGGTGCTTGGGAAAGAAGCCTTTCCAGGCATTGTCGTTGCGGATGTGTTTGGTCACCGGGTCGATCACCGCGGGGCCGCCCTGGTTCATCATCACGTTCATGTCGAGCGAGGGCGCGGCTTTAAAGATGCGCGCAAGTTCCGCTTCGCGCTGCTCGACGACATCGACGGCGCTCAATTTCCCGAAGCCCACGGCTGCCGGCGGCGCTGGATACGCTTGGCCCTTGAGGCTGCCGATGATTTTGGCCGCGATGCGTTCAGCCACAGCGGAAATAGTGAGGAACGGATTCACGCCGAGCGCGCTCGGCAGCAGCGCGCCGTCGGCGACAAAGAGGCCCTGGTGGACGCTGCCGTCTTTCTGATACACACGGCCGAACTGATCCGTCGCGCCGGCCGTGAAATCGTCCGACATGGGGCAGCCGCCGAGTGGGTGCGCGGTGATGAGGCGCCGCCGCAGCGGGGGGGCTCCACATGGGATTCTGCACGAAGGTGCCGCCTTGGGCGCGGGCATGGCGGCGAATCTTGGCATTGATGCGCGCAAACACCTGCTATTCACCGACGCCGTCCCAACGGATGCGGATGCGGCCGTCGCGCTCAAAGAAGGGGCGCTCAAATTCAAAGGTGCCGCGCGCGTCGTCAAAGTCCATGCAGAGGTAGAGCATGGTGTGATTGAGGGCGCCCTGGCGGGGATCGTGACCCAGCCTGTCGTTACTGATCCGACGATCTTCGGCGGGCTTGTCGCCGGGGTCAGTATCCTCGCCCTGTGGCAGAGAAAAGGCAATCTGCGCAGCGCGAATGCCGGCGGAAGGGAAAGACAGATCTTCAATCGCAAACCGGTTGAGAATGGAGGCACCGCCGTTGTGACGCACCAGGGCCACGATGCTGGGGCCAGTCCGGTCTGACTGCGCGGGTAGCACTGGGGGTGTGCCAAAGCCCAGCGTGTTGGTCTGGTGGTCGCCGTTGTAGGAGAGGCCGAAGAAATCGCCATTACCGCCGAAGCGCGTACCAAGCCCAGGCGACGCGCTCAGCTTACGCAGTTCAGCGGAACGCAAAAGAATCTCGGTGGAGTTGATCGACCCCGCCGCAAAAATCACATTCCCCGCCGCGAGCGAAAACTTCTTGTCCCGGTGGTTGGTCTCTTGCCAGCGCCCGTGCACCAGCCAGCCGTCCGCGGTCTTCTCAATCGACTCCACCTTCACCTGCGTGAAGATCTCCGCGCCGCCTTTTGCGCCAGCGGCAGATAGTTCATGTACAGCGTGTTCTTCGCGCCCACGTTGCAGCCTGTTAAGCAATCGCCGCAATCAGTGCACTCTTTCTGGTGCATACCTTGCGGATTGGGCCCGGTGGTGAAGTTCACGGCCAGCGGCACGTGCTGGGCATGCCCGCCGATTTGTACCGCGCGGCGTTCGAGCGCCTGAACCTTGGCGAGCGCCGCGGCGCGGGGATGCGCCATGACGTTCAACGCCTCGTCGGCGAGAGCGTAATAAGGCGCGAGTTCATCCAGCGTCAACGCCTTGGGCCAGCCATCCAACTCGAACACCTCTTTGTCCGGACGGATGGCGACGTTGGCATTCACCAGCGACGTGCCGCCGAGGCCTGAGCCTTTCAGCACGCTGATCTGGTCGAAATTCAGGAATTCATACAGATCCAGAGGATTGCCTGTGCCGCGAAGATTCGCGGCGTAGCCTTCGGCGGAGTCGGGAAACGAACCCACCGCCCACTCCTTGCCGCGCTCCAAAATGCAGACGCTGGGCTTCGGATTCACGTCGGCATTGGCCAGCCGCGCCGCGGTGATAGCGCCACCGTAGCCGGACCCGATCACGACAAAGTCATACCGCTCGCGGCGTTGACCCCACGGTTTGCTGAGCACGCTCGATCACCTCCGAATAAACGACTGTGACGGATTATCGTGCAGCCCGCCGCGCTAACGTTACACTTTCGAACGAATCTTGTGCTTGACGGGGCGGCAGGAGTGATACGATGCGCAGCAGCAAGTCATATGCGCAACACCCTCCTGCTGCTGCTCCTGCTGGCGCCCGAAGCCGCCAACGCTCTCGATGCCTGCAAAACCGAGGTCAAGATCTTTCAGTTCCCACCGGCGCTGATGCCTCACATCGACGGCAAGACGGACGACTGGAAGATCGTCGGCGAGCAGTACACCTATCGCAACGACAAGCTCCATGGCAGCGAATGCGGCCATCCGCGCGGGATTGACCCGAAAGATCTCGACGTGTCGGTCAAAGTGGGTTGGGTGAAGGGTCTCGACCGTCTCTACTTTCTCTACGAAGCCTACGACGACTATTGGGACTTCGACCTCTACTCCGATGCCCGCCCTTATCAGAATGACATCTTCGAAATCTCGCTCGACGCAGACCTTTCTGGCGGACCGTTCATCGCCAATCCGCAGATTAAGGACCCTGTGGAAGGCCACTTCCGCTTTGGTGGCACGCACGCGCAGAACTACCACATCTTCACGCCGCCGGTGAATCGCCAGTGGTGCATGGTGTGGGGCTCCAATCCCTGGATCGCGGAGTTCCCCTGGGCCCATTCAGCCTACGATTACCGGTTCAAGCACGGCGAAAAAGGCAAGCTGGTGCTCGAGTTCTGGATCACGCCGTTTGACTATGCGCCCAGCGAAGGCACGAGCCGCGCGGTGGTCTCCAAGCTGGTGGAGAACCAGTTGATCGGTCTTTCCTGGGCGGTGCTCGACTTTGACCGCGGGCAGAAGAAGGCGCCGGGCGGGAACTGCACGTTGTCTTCGAACCCACAGAGCGTGAAGGATGGCTCGGCATTGTGCGGCGCACGCCTGATGCCGCTCGAAGAACGATTCCTGCCTGGTATCGAGGCCAAGTTTTCCTTCCAACTCGTCGATCCGGCGCGGCGGCTGGTCTACTTCAAGGACGAATCGCTGGGCGAGGTGACCAAGTGGACGTGGCACTTCGGCGATGGCGAGACATCGCACGAACGGGACCCGGTGCACATCTACGCCAAGCCTTCAATCAAGACGAACGTTCTGCTTGAGGTGGAGGGGCCGAAGGGCAAGTCGCGCTATTCGCGGCATTGGGAAGTGAATGTACCGTAACGGGCGAAGCCGCTACTACTTCGCCCGCACGTCGTAGCACCACATCACGCCCAGGTCGCGCAGATAAAGCCGCCCGTTCGCCACCACCGGGTACGCCCAGGATTTCTCGCGCGCACCGCGCGGATGCGCGGGCTTGCCGGGCGGCGTGAAACGGCCGCGCTCCACATACGCCTCCGGATTCGCCTCCACCAGCGCCGCGGCGCCGTCTTCGCCGTACACATAGAAACGGCCGGCCGCATGCAGGATCGAGCCCGCGCCCACGCTTTCGTTCTTCCAACGCTGCTTGCCCGTAGCGAAGTCCGCGGCGATGAGGCCTTCGGACGTGGTGCCATAGAGCGTGTCGCCCACTTTCACCGCGCCGCCGATGGCGCTGGGGAGGCCGCGCTCGAAGTACACCTGCTCCGCCTTGCCGGTCGCCGGGTTCAGTTTCACCAGCGCGCCCGCCGTCATGCTGCGCGCGGTGCTGTAGACATAGTCGCCGGACACGACGGGTGTAGGAATGTTCGCGGGACCTTTGCTGGTTTCGTCATAGCGCCAAAGCAACTCACCGGTCTTTGCATCCACGCCCACCACGCCCTTGCTCATGAACTGCACATACTGCCGCCGTCCGCCTGCTATCGAGATGACGGCCGAAGAGTACGCCGCCGCTTCGCCGCCCGGGAGCGCGGACTTCCAGATCACCTTGCCCGTGCGCTTGTCGAGCGCAAGCAGCGACGCCTGCGCACCTCCCGGAGAGACCAGGACCGCATTGCCGTCCACGAGTGGCGACTCCGAATAAGCCCACTTGCCCGGCACGCCGCCGAACTCGCCGTCGCGCACGCTCTTGCGCCAACGCACTTTGCCGGATGCGATTTCGGCGCACACCAGATCGCCATTGGAGCTAAACGCATACACGAGGTTCCCGTCAATCGACGGCGTGGAACGGGCGGCCGGATACGCAGGCGCCTGATCGGGATTGCCCACCGGGCCGAGCTTCATGCGCCAGAGCGCCTTGCCGTCTTCCACCGAAAGCGCCGAGAGGTTCTCTTCGTCCATGCCCTGATTGCTGATGACGTACAGCCGGCCGCCCACCACCGCCGGTGCGCCGTAGCCATCGCCCAATCTTTCGATGCGCCACAGCATGCGCGGACCGTCCTTCGGCCACTCGTTGAGCAAACCCGTCTCCGTGCGGGACGCGTGTCCATCACGCGCCGGGCCCAGCCACTGAGGCCAGTCCGCCGCGATGCAAGAGGTGGCGATGAAGGCGAAAGCGAGTCGCATCGGTGGGTTACTCCTTATCCGATTCCAGCACTTTGAGGAACGCGCTCCACTCGACGGCCGGACCGTGGATGGGCGCAATGCGCGCGGGCTCGATACCCAGCCGCTTCACCTGATTGAGCAGCGCGCGGCGGCGTTTGGCCGCATCGGCGCCTGCGCTCGTGCCGGTCGTCGAGTTGAACAACTCGGCTTCGATGGCTCTGGTGCAAAATCTTGGTTGACACTTGTTTGATATCGTTTCAGCCCGCCGGTCGCGTATCGATCCCGACCCCGATCACGCGGCCAACGCGGCTCGCCAGATC
>VFZP01000076.1 GCA_016871115.1 Acidobacteriota bacterium | reverse complement strand
CACGTTCGGCGAGCAACAAATCGTCCACGGTCCACGGCACGGCGCCCACCACCGCCGCCAATCCAAACCAGCACGCTATCTTTCGAAAAGCCATTACTTGAGCGTACCCGCATGCTACTCTGGAGGGAAAGGTTCGATCATGCCCAATCTGGCGATTGCAGCACCACCACCGCTCTGCAGCAACCTGCTCACTACTCCCAACACCCGGCGGCGCGGCAAGTAAATCCAGCATGGCCGCCCGCGTTGGGTTGATCGGAGCGGGCCTCCTGGGCTCAGCACTCGCCGAGCGGTTCCGCGCCGCGGGCCATTCGGTAGCCGCCTACGACACCGCGCCGGAGCGCGCCACCGTGCCCACCATCGCCGGCGCCGTGAACGACGCCGAGTTCATTGTGCTGTGCCTACCGGATTCCCGTAGCGCGGCCTCGGTTGTCGCGCAACTTTCGCTGCAGCCGCGCCAACTGGTCATCGACACTACAACCGGCGAACCAGCGGAGATGGAGGCGAACGCACGCCGCCTCGCGCGGTATGTCGACGCCACGGTATCCGGCTCCAGCCAACTCGTCCGCGAAGGCCGGGCCGTCGTCACCGCCGGAGGCGCCGACGCGGACGTTGCCGCCGCGACGCCGCTCCTTGAGACCTTCGCCGCCCGCGTCTTCCATGCCGGCCCTTGCGGCGCGGGGGCACGCATGAAGCTGGTGGTGAACCTCGCGCTTGGCCTGCAACGCGCGGTGCTCGCCGAATCGCTCGCGTTCGCCGAAGCCGCGGGCGTTGACGCCGCACTCGCGCTCGAAGTGCTCCGCGCCGGTCCCGCGTACTCGCGCGCGATGGACCAGAAAGGCGCGCGGATGCTCGAACGCCGCTGGGATACGCCCGACGCCCGCCTCCGCCAGCATCATAAAGACGTGCGGCTCATTCTCGCCGAGGCCGCGACGCAGGGCATCTCGCTGCCGTTGAGCGAACTGCATCACCTCCTGTTGGACGAGGCCGAGGCCGCCGGGTTCGCCGACGCCGACAACTCCGCCATCTTCGAAATCTTCGCCAAAAGCCCGCGCCGATGATCCGCGCGCTGCTGTTGTGGCTCACAACGCTTGTCTCGGTCGGTTTCAAAAACGAATCCAGTCCCACGCCGCGCAAGTATCTGCCTGAGTCGATGACCGGCGGCGTGGCCATGTTCGACTATGACAACGACGGCCGGCTCGATCTGTTCTTCGTCAACGGCGCAGAAATCGCAGACCCCATGCCCGCCGGCAAAGAGCCTGCCAAAACCCAGCCCAAGTATTGGACCCGCCTCTACCGCAACACCGGCAACTGGACCTTCGCTGACGTGACCGAAAAAGCCGGCGTCGCCGGGCGCTACTTCGGCATGGGCGTAGCGGCGGGCGACTTCGACAACGACGGCTTCACGGACCTCTACGTCACCAACCTCGGCCGCAACCTGCTCTACCGCAACCAGGGCGACGGCACGTTTGCGGACGTCACCGAAAAGTCCGGCGCCGCGGGCGGCGCCTGGTCTGCTGGCGCGGCTTTCGTCGACTATGACCGCGACGGCGACCTCGACCTGTTCGTCTCGCGCTACGTCGAATGGTCGTTTGAAATGGACATCTACTGCGGCGATCGCAAACCCGGCCACCGCGCGTATTGCCACCCCGACCAATTCAAACCCATCACGCATCTGCTCTACCGCAACAACGGCGACGGCACCTTCACCGACGTATCGAAACCCACCGGCATCGCCGCACATCCAGGCAAAGGCCTCGGCGTCGCGCTGAACGACTATGACCTCGACGGCTGGCCCGACATCCTCGTCGCGAACGATTCTTTTCCGCAGCAACTCTTCCGCAACGGCGGAGACGGCACGTTCACCGAAGTGGCGCTCGGCCTCGGCGCGGCGTATGACGACGACGGCCGCACCTTCGCCGGCATGGGCCTTGATTTTCAGGACTACGACAACGACGGCCGCCCGGACATTTTCATCAACTCACTCGCGCGCCAGCGTTACGCGCTCTACCGCAACAACTTCACATCTTTCGACTACTCCACCGGCGCCACGGGCTTGGGCACGGCCACGTTGATGCACTCGGGCTGGGGCGCACACTTTGTCGATTATGACAACGACGGCTGGAAGGACCTCTTCGTCGCGCAGGGCCACGTGATGGACAACATCGAACTCACGCAACCCAATGTGCGCTATCTCGAACCACCCTTGCTTCTGCGCAACGTCGCGAGCAAGTACCGCGACGTGTCAGCGGCCGCGGGCCCGGCCTTCACGCAACCGCTCGCGGCGCGTGGCGCGGCGTTTGGAGACCTCGATCAAGACGGCAGCATCGATGTCGCGATCAACAACAACAACCGCCCGGCCACGCTACTCCGCAACGCCGCGCCCGCAGGCGCGCATTGGATCGCCATCAGGCTGCACGGCGTGAAGTCAAACCGTGCGGGCATCGGCGCACGCCTCCGCCTCTCGCTGGCCGACGGTTCGGCGCAGCACCTGTTTGTGAGCGCCGCGGGCAGCTACCTCTCGTCAAGCGACACCGTCGCGCATTTCGGCCTTGGCGCGGCCACAACGGTCAAGGACATCGTCGTCGAGTGGCCCAGCGGCGCCCGCAGCAAGCGCAGCAACATCCCTGCCGATCAAACACTCGCAATCGGCGAAGAGTTGACCCGCCCCTGATAATTCCAGTAATCTCTATTTGGTTTAGGAGATTGCCCCGGCTTGGGACCCTTCAACATTTCGGTGAAAGGCGAGTATGCGCTGCTGGCCATTCTCGACCTTGCCATGCAGCGGCCCGGCGAGCCCATCAAGATCGCCGGCATCGCCAAGCGCCAGCGCATCCCGCGGAAATTCCTGGAGCTGATTCTGGCGGCCCTGAAGCAAGGCGGCTTTGTGGAATCGCGCCGCGGCGCCGACGGAGGCTACCTGCTGGCGCGCCCGGCTGACGCCATCACAGTGGGCGAAGTGCTGCGCTACATGGAAGGCGGCCGCACTCGCAAAGCGGCGGCCCCGCAAGGGCCCGCTGGAGCGCCCACGCCGTTCGGCGCGCTGTGGACCGAAGTGGAAACCATGGTCACCGGCATTCTCGACCGCAACTCTTTCGCCGAACTCGCGCGCTCATGGCAGGAACGCCAGGCGCGGTACATTCCAAATTGGGACATTTGATGACACAACTTCTTCCTCCGGAGGCCCTCTAATGATCTTCGCCGACAATTCGTTGAGCATCGGCCGCACGCCGCTGGTGCAACTGAACCGCGTCACTAAAGGGCTGGGCGCGCGCGTGCTCGCGAAGATCGAAGGGCGCAACCCCGCCTATTCAGTGAAGTGCCGGATTGGCGCGGCCATGATCTGGGACGCTGAAAAGCGGGGCGTCCTGAAAGCCGGCAAAGAGATTATTGAGCCCACCAGCGGCAACACCGGCATTGCGCTGGCGTTTGTCGCCGCCGCGCGCGGCTACCCGATCACTCTGACCATGCCGGAGACGATGTCGATCGAACGGCGCAAGGTGCTGAAGGCGTTTGGCGCGAACCTGGTACTCACCGAAGGCGCACTGGGGATGAAGGGCGCCATCGGAGCGGCTGAAACCGCTGCGGCGGCGGACCCGAATCGCTACGTACTGCTTCAGCAGTTCAAGAACCCCGCCAATCCGCAGATCCACTTTGACACCACCGGCCCTGAAATCTGGGACGACACCGAAGGCCAAGTAGACGCGTTTATCGCCGGCGTGGGCACGGGCGGAACGATCTCCGGCGTGTCTCGCTACCTGAAACATGCCAAGGGAAAGAACGTGCTGTCGGTCGGGGTGGAACCCGCCGCTTCGCCGGTGATGACCCAGACGCTCACGCGGCAAACCGTGAAACCGGGTCCCCATAAGATCCAGGGCATCGGCGCGGGCTTCATCCCAGACACGCTGGACCTCAAGATGGTGGACCGTGTGGAGCAAGTCGACAATGAGGAAGCCATTGAGATGGCCCGCCGTCTCGCGCGGGAAGAAGGCATTCTCTGCGGCATCTCCTGTGGCGCAGCCGCGGCAGCAGCCTTGCGGCTGGCAGGCGAACCGGCCATGGCGGGCAAGACGATCGTGGTGGTGCTACCGGACGCCGGTGAACGGTATCTGAGCTCCGTCCTGTTTGAGGGAATGTTCAACGATTAACAGAGAGTGAGGGGGTGCGGGCGCCGGATTGGGTGATGAGGGGTGAGTGGCGCCCGCATTCGTAACGGGGTTGAAAGTAAAGGTGCGATCGGCCCACCGGAAGTTACCCATCCCCGAAAAAAATCGAGAAGATCCACAAGGCGAATACGAGGCGAATATTTGTCTTGACACCCGCCAACAACAGCTTTACACTGGAGGCGAACAGAAAGCGAATATTCTATGCAAATTGCTTCTCCTCCCCCCACCTTCCCCCTCGTACGCTGCGGCCCGTCGGGATGGGCGCATAAGCATTGGCAGGGCGTGGTTTACCCCTCCGGCACCGGTACGGACTTCAGCCCGCTCGAGTTTCTCGCCGCGCGGTTCGACACGCTGGAGATCACGTCGTCGTTCACCCACATGGTGAAGCCGGAAGTCGCCCTGAATTGGACCCACCATGTCTCCGGCAATCGCGACTTTCGCTTCACGGCGCGGGTGAACCGACAGTTCACCCACGAACGGAATCTGGACGCCGCAGCCCTACGCGCCTTTCGCGACGGCCTTGCGCTGCTCGCCGAGCGCAACCGTCTCGGCTGCCTGGTGATGCAGTTCCCTGCTTCGTTCAAGTTCACGCGCGAGAACCGCGAGTTTTTCATCCAGTTGCGCCGCGCGTTGCACGACTTTCCGCTGGCCGCCGAGTTCCGCCACCGCAGTTGGAACCTCGAAGAAGCCGTGGGCACGCTCATCGACTATCACGTCTCATTCGCCAACATTGACCACCCCGCCGCCGTGTGGGCCACGCCGCCCACGTCACGCCTGACGTGGCGCGTGGGTTACGTCAAGCTGCACGGCCAACGGGTGGGCCCCGGGCATGAGCAGTTTGACGACCGCGGCGCTGCCGCTTCTGGCAACGACTATCTCTACAACGTGGAACAACTGGCCGAGTGGCGCAAGCGCATCGATGCAGTAGCGCGCTTTGCCGAGTCCACGTACGTGGTGTTCAACAACGATGGCGCAGGCCACTCGGTGGTGAACGCGCTGCAGATGCAGAGCCTGCTGGCAACGCCCGTGGCCACGCCAGCCTCGAAGCCGCGTACCGCCGCCGCGCCGCTCCTGGCGCCCTCGCGCGCTGCCTAGGTTATCATCGCCTCACTTATCATCGATAGATGATCGTGCTTGCCTCCGCGTCGCCCCGGCGCGCTGAGATTTTGAGTCAGGCTGGTATCGCGTTTCGTGTTCAGCCCGCGCATATTCCGGAACAACACCGGGCCGGCGAGTCCGCGGAAGATTACGTCCGGCGGCTGGCGGCGGAGAAAACGGCAGCGGTATCGCAAGGCACCGGCGACGTAGTGTTGGCTGCCGACACCACCGTGCATCTCCACGGCCGGATCCTTGAGAAGCCCCATTCGCCTGAAGATGCGCTGGCGATGCTCACCGCGCTCTCGGGCCACACCCACGAAGTGCTTACCGGAATCTGCCTGCGCCGTGGAGAACGCGCCATCGTGGACTGCGCCGTCACGCGCGTGCATTTTCTCGCCGTGCCCGCCGCTGAACTTGAGGCCTACGCACGGTCCGGCGAGCCGATGGACAAAGCAGGCGCCTACGCCATTCAGGGACAGGCTTCGCGGTTCATCGATCGGATCGAAGGATGCTACTTCAACGTCGTCGGCCTGCCGGTTTCACTCGTCTGGCGGCATCTGCAGGCCATCTTGCGATAGCCTAGTCGGACTTCCGTGACGATCCACCGGCGAGCCTTGCTTGCCTCGACCGTCTGGCCTACGCTCGCCGCCGAGCCGACTACAACCCGCGAGGCGTTTCTTCGGCTGATTGACCGCCCGCGCGTGCCGCCCGCCCCCAACGTCGTCCCACAGGCCGGCAACGGAAACTTTGAGCGCCACCATTTTTCCTTCGCCTCCGAAGCATCGCAGCGGGTACCCGGCCTGCTGGTGAAGCCCGCCGGCACTGCCGCGCGTCTGCCCGTGGTGGTGGCGCTTCACGGCACCGGCGGCAACAAAGAGGGGCAGATAGCGCTGCTCAAGAAGCTGGCAAACCGCGGGTTTCTCGCCGTGGCCATCGATGAGCGCTATCACGGCGAACGCTGCCGCGCGGGCAAAGGTTCCGCCGAATATGTCGACGCCATACTTCGCACCTATCGCGGGGCCAAGGAACGGCCCTTTCTCTACGACACCGTGTGGGACATCCTGCGGCTGGTGGACTATCTCTCCACGCGTCTCGATGTGGACGCCGCGCGCATCGGTATGATCGGGTTCTCGAAGGGCGGCATGGAACTCTATCTCGCCGCCGCGCGGACCCGCGCATCGCCGTGGCTGTTCCTTGCATTGGCGTACAGAGTTTCCGGTGGGCTATCGACCACAACGCCTGGCACTCGCGCGTGGGTACGTTTCAAGCCGCAGTGGACGCCGCCGCGTACGATGCCGGCAAGCCCGCGGTGGACGCCGCGTTCCTGCGGCATTTCTACGACAAAGTGGCGCCGGGGATCTACGGGGATTACGACTGCCCGCGGATGCTGCCGCTCATCGCGCCGCGCCCGCTGCTGGCAATCAATGGAGACTTAGACGCCCGTACCCCCTTGCCCGGCCTGCGCGAGTGTCTCGCGGCGGCCGAACGCGCCTACGCCGAAACCGGCCAGCGCGACCGGTTGCGCGCCATCATTCAACCCAATACCGGACACAAGGTGAACCCGGATTCGCTCGATGCCGCCATGGCGTGGTTCGCCAGGTGGCTCTTGCCCAGCGCGTAAAGTGTTGAGTCAGCCCCAAGGCCACTACCGCGAACCCGCTCCCACCCGCTTGCGCAGCAGCCCAAGCGCGTACTCAATATCGCGGTCGCCGGGGTCAAGCCGGTGCGCCGCCTCCAGATCAGCCAACGCCCCCGCGCCGTCGCCGGATTGGGCCCGGATCAGCCCCAGGTTCTTATGCAGTAGGGCGCTCACCGGGTGTTTGCCACAAACCGTGATGGCTTCGCGAAGCTGCTCCATCGCCTTCGGCCAGTCTTCATCCTTGGCGGCGCCCAGCGCAAAGTTGGAGAGCGTCCTCGCACGCGTCGTGGCCATGGACTCCGCTTTAGCCTCGCGCACCTGCCGCCCGTAGTTCTCCGCCTCGGCCGCGTTCTGCCGCGCCGCCATCACGCGCATCAGCGCCACAGCCGCCTGCGTGTTCGAGGCGTCCCGCTCGAGCGCCTGCTTCAGTTGCGACACACCGTCCGCCTCGCGGCCGAGTTACAGCAGCGCGCGGCCCAACTGGTGGTGAACTGTCGTATCGGACCAGCCCAGCGCCACCGCGCGCTCCAGGCTCCGCACGGCGGGCTCGGGCCGGCCGAGCGCGCTCTCGGTCATACCGAGCATCATCCAAGCCTGCGAGTGGTTGGGGCGTAGCGCGACTGCCTTTTCGAGCACAGTACGCGCTCCCTCATGCAGCCGCAGTTCGAAGCGCGCGCGGCCGAGATTGTAGAGCGCTTCCACCGATTGTGGGTCGAGCCGCAGCGCTTGTTCAAACCCCGTCACGGCCTCCTCGCGCCGTCCGAGATCGGCGAGCACCATGCCGATGTTCAGATGCGCCAGAGCCGATTGAGGCTGCAACTCGACGACGCGCCGGAGCACCGCAGCGGCTTCTTCGAGGCGGCGCTGGCGGAGCATGGCCACGGCCAGCGCGCTCAGCGTCACGTGGTCGTCCGGCTTCAACTCGCGCGCGCGGCGAAGCGCGGCTTCGCTCTCGGCAAAGCGGGATTGGGCCGTCAGCACCAGGCCCAGATTCAGGTGGCCGGGCGCGTGGGCGGGGTCGATTTTGACGGCGCGGCGCAGCCATCGCTCGGCTTCCTCGCTGCGCCCCTCTTGTTGATGCAGCACACCGAGGTTGGTGCAGGCGTTGGCAAAATCCGGCTGCAGCCGGATGGCTTCCTCGAACTCCTTCCGGGCGTCGCCGCGCTGGCCGGACTTCCAGAACGCCAGCGCCAGGTTGTGCCGCGCCACCGCGTCGGCGGGCGTGGTCTGCAGATACGCGCGATAGGCCTCGGCGGCTCCCGCGAAGTCGCCCGCACGCAGACGCTGCGTGGCGACGCTGACCGGCGACTGGCGAGCCCGCTGGGCCTCGGCGAGCCCCTCGCGCGCCACGGCGGAATCCGGCGCCTGCGCCAGGGCCGCGCTGAAGGCCGCTTCCGCCTCCGCATACTGCTTCAGGCGCAGCAGGGCAGATCCGAGAACCTGACGCGCGTTCAACTCGCGCGGCGCCAGGCGCACGGCTTCGCGCAGGTGCGTCACCGCCCCCGCATCGTCGCCCGAATCGTAGAGCGCGATGCCGAGATTGTAGCGGGCGCGGACCGAAGCTCCGTTGGCCTGCACGGCCGCCCGGACGGCGGTCACGGCGCACCCAGCCAAGTTGCGGTCCAAATACCAGAATCCGAGCGCGGTGTGCGTCTCCTCGGTGGGCCGTGCGGGCCGCAACTCCGGCGGCGGCGCCTCGCAGGAAGCCGCCGCGGCGCCGGCCGCCAACAAGACGCAACAGAACATGGGCCGCCGCTAGAAGACGATCTTGCCGGCCAACTGCAACTGGCGAGGCGGGACCTGCACGCCAGTTACAAGTCCGAACGTACCGCTTGCGAGGTTTGAATTCGGAGCCGCGAAGATCGGCGTATTGAAGGCGTTGAAGGTCTCCAGGCGCAGCTCAAGGTTCATGCGTTCGCCTTTGAGCGGGAAACGCCGGAACAGCGACAGGTCGAAACGGCGCACCCAATCCGGCCGCAGCGAGTTGCGCCCCAGGTTGCCGAATGTGAATTGATCCGGCGTGCGAAATGCATCCGTGTTCATCAAGGCCTCCGGCGTCCGAGAAGTCAATTTGTAGTCGCCCACCAAATTGGCTCGAAGGTAGGTGCCACTATTGAAAGTGTTGGCGATGTCGCCCGGCACAACGACGTGGAAGGGAATGCCGTGCCGCAACGCCATGATGCCGTTGATCTGCCAACCGCCCAGCAAGTAGTTGACTGCCCTGCTGCCGGTGGCGTAGCGTTTGCCTTGGCCGAACGGCATATCGTATACCCAGCTCACCACCAGGTTGTGCGGCACATCGAAAGCCGACACGCTGCGGTCGTTGTTGAGCGCGTATTCGTTCTGCACCGAGCAGGCCTCGGCGCCAAAGAAGCCTGAACAGGCGACGTCAATCGACTTGGACCACGTGTAGGCGGCGGTCATCGCCAAGCCGCCCTGGAAACTGCGGCGCAACGCCATTTGCAGGCTGTTGTAGTTGCTCCGCCCCGTGGACTTCTCACAGAACGTGGGCCGCATGTAGGGGAACCGCATGCGGTCGCGCAGATTGCCCGGGCCCGGGCGCACGGCGGTGTTGAACCGTCCGCCCACGGCAAGGTCGCGGCTCCCCGAGCCCACGTAGTTCACCTCAACCACCGTGGCGGGCGCCAATTGGTGCTGCACGCCGAAGTTCCATTGCATCGAGGACGCCTGTTCGAACGCGGGATCGACGAACCACCACTCCTGATTGAACGGCTTGGGGTCCGGCAGGCCAGGCGCGCCGAGCGACGGGTGCTGCGCCGGGAGGTTGGGGAAAGGCCGCGCGGGCGTCGGATCGTTCAAGCTGCCGAGGCGCGTCACCGAAACATCCGGCCAGGTGCCGCCAGTGCCGCGCATGCTCTGGTAGATGCCCGCCCAGTTGTCGTAGAAGATGCCGCCGGAAAAGCGCAGCGCCGTCTTGTTGGTGAGCCGGTAGGCTGCACCCACCCGCGGTCCGAACATCGAGCCGCGGCCAGGGAAAAGCGTCCCGCCATTCACCGAAGAGACGTTGGCCGGCAGGACGCCGTTGGGAATGCAAGGAGCCCGCTGCGAGGCGCTGCACGCGGGCGGCGTGTCGTAAATGACGTACTGCCCGTTGTCCGTGTTGCCGTTGCCGGAGAAGATGTTGAGTTCTTGCCGTGTGCCGTATTGCGGCACCCAGGCGTGATCGAAACGCAGCCCCAGATTCAGCGTCTGCTTGGGCGTCACCTTCCACGAGTCCTGGAGGAACAGGCCCAGGTTTCCTCCAAAGCGGAGCGACTCGATGATGTTGCGGCGGGTCGAGAAATTGGGGACGTTCAGGAGCAGCGAAGCCATCGAATCCCCCGTGGTCGCCGCGCGATTGAGATCCGCCGTTTCGCGCCGCGTGAAATCCACGCCGTGCGAGGCTTGCTGACGCTGCATGGTGGCACGCATGAAATCGGCGCCGGTCTTGAGCGTGTGGTTGCCGGCGATCTTCGTGAAGTTGCCCTTGAATTGCCAATTGTCGGCCGGGCGGTTGGGCTGGACGATGGGCGCCCTACCGAAATAGTCGGCCGCGGCGAAACCAGAGACGATAGTGCCCAGCCGGTACTGCACGATTTCCGGCCCCAGGCCCACCTTGGTGATGAGGTCGGCCGGGGTGTTCTCAAACGCCACGGTGTTGGGAATATCGCTGATGGACTTGCCGAACTGAAGTTGCAGCGTCGAGGTCGGACCCATGATGTGCACCCAACTGGCGGACATGTTGTAGGAGTCCTGCTGGGAAGTGGAGACGAGATTGGTGCGGCCGCCGGGACCCGAATCGGTTTGAGCCAGCGAGCTGTAGCGGAACCACACCATGTCGTTCGAACTGAAGTTGTGGTCTACCTTCACCTGCCATTCGTTTTGATCGAGCCGGCGGGCGCGGTTCTTGAGTGCATTGAAGCGGGCCTGATCGGTCACCACGGGCAGCGGCACGCCCGTGCCGCTCAAGAAGTTGAGCATGCGCGAATCGATCCGGCTCATGGGAATCCGGTTGCCGGGAAAGGGGTCGCGGAGAAAGGTGCCGGAAGCCGGATCCTGCCGCGTCGTCACGGGGTCGAAGATGTCGCCGCCGCGCTTCTCCGGGACGCTGAAGTCGCCGTTCAACATCGCTTGCGTGGGGACGTAGAAGTACTGGCACGCCGGGCTGCGGAAGCGGAATCCTTGAAACGCGCCGAAGTAGAACGTCTTATTCTTGATCACCGGTCCGCCCAATACGCCACCGAACTGATGTTGCTTGAACGGATTCACAATGGCCTGGTTGAACTGCCGGGCATTGAATGCATGGTTCTTGCCAAAGTAGAAACCCGAACCGTGCATCGAGTTGGTGCCGGACTTGGTGACCACATTGACGGTGCCGCCCGAGCCGGAGCCGAACTCGGCCGAATCGTTATGAGACTGGAGTTTGAATTCCTGGATGGCGTCGATGATCGGCGGCACCGCCCACGCGTTGCCGAACGTCTCAAAGTTGGCCACGCCGTCGAGCGTGTAGACGTTTGAGCGGTTGTTCTGGCCATTCACCGAAGGATTGGTCGCCTCGCCGATGCCGCGCGTGTAGCTCAGCGATTGGCTGCCCGGCGGGTTCACCGTCACCACGCCCGGCTGCAGCATCATCATTTGCGTGAAGTTGCGCCCGTTGAGCGGCAGATCAACCACCTGCTTGCTCTGCAGCACTTGGCCCAATTCGGCGGTCGAGCCCTGCACCTCGACGCCGGTCGCTTCCACGTTGACGGTCTCGGCCAGCGCGCCGACAGCCAGCGCGAAATCGAGCGTCGAGGTCTGGTTCACGGTGAGGGTCAGCCGCTCCACGCGCTTGGTGGAGAAGCCGGGGGCCGACACCGCCAAACGGTAGCTGCCCACCTAGATGTTCTGAATGCGGTAGTTACCAGTGGCGTTGGATTTCGAGCGGGTTTCGATTCCCGTCGCGAGGTTCACGAGCACAACCTCCGCTTCGGGAACCAAGGCGCCGGCGGGATCGGTGATGGTCCCCAAGATGGTGGCCGTGGAGACCTGTCCGAATGTCAAAGAAGGGGAAAGGGCCAACGCGATGAGCGCGCCGGTGCTCAGCAAACGCATCTGCGGCATGGAACCTCCGATGGGCGTAGTGGAATTAGAAGCCGAACCAGCAAAGAGTATACATGGACGGGGATGTGGAAGAGCGTCAAGCCCGGTGGCGTTACTCGCGATCCGTGCGCACCGTGACTATTCTTGCTTATTTCGCCAGCCGGCTATGGTACCGCCCGTACGTCAAGTAAATCGCCAACCCGATGCCCAGCCATCCCAACAGCCGCAGCCAGTTTTCGAGGCCCAGGTTCGTCATCAACCAGAAGTTCACGAGCACGCTGGCAATCGGCAGAAACGGCACCAGCGGCGTCCGGAATGGGCGAGGCAGATCCGGCTGCGTGCGGCGCATGATGATGATGCCGATGCTCACCAGCACGAAGGCAAACAGCGTGCCGATGTTGGTCATTTCGCCCACCACGTCGATGGGGAAGAACGAGGCAAAGATGCCGACGAAGATCATCAGCACGATGTTGCTCAGATAGGGCGTGCGGAAACGCGGGTGGAGTTGCGAAAACATTGGCATCAGCAAGCCGTCGCGCGACATGGAGAAGAACACGCGCGATTGGCCCAGCAACATCACCAGCATCACGGAAGTAAGGCCGGCCAGCACGGCGAGTTTCATCAGAAAGCCCAGCCAGCCGATCTTCATGCGGTCCACCGCGAGCGCCACGGGCGAGGATACGTTCAGTTCGGTGTAGTTCACCACGCCCGTCAGGACCCAGGCAAAGCCGATGAACAGCAGCGTGCAAACCAGCAGCGACCCGATGATGCCGATGGGCATATCGCGCTTGGGATTTTTGGCCTCCTGCGCGGCCGTCGACACGGCGTCAAATCCGATATAGGCAAAAAAGATCGCTGACGCGCCGCGGAAAATGCCGGGCCAGCCGAACTTGTCGCCGCCCTGGTTGGCGGGGATGAACGGCGTGTGGTTGGAAGGATCGATGAAGCTCCAGCCCACAGCGATGAAAATCACCACCACCGCCACTTTGATCGCCACCACAATCGAGTTCACTTTGGCGGACTCTTCGATACCCACGATCAGCAGCAGCGAGATCAGCACCACAATGAGTAGCGCCGGCAGGTTGATGATGCCGTGAATGACTTCGCCCGATGGAAGCTTGGCCGGATGCCAGGGACTGGCAATCAACGCCGGCGGCAGATTGATGCCGAGGGAATGGAGGATCGAAACCAGCGTGCCAGACCAGCCGATGGCCACCGTGGCCGCGCCGAGTGCGTATTCCAGAACCAGATCCCATCCGATGATCCAGGCGAGCAGCTCGCCCATCGTCGCGTAGGCGTACGTGTAGGCGCTGCCTGCGATGGGAATCATCGTGGCGAACTCGCTGTAACAGAAGCCGGCAAGAGCGCAGCCGAAGGCGGAGAACAAAAACGAGTACACAATCGCCGGGCCCGCATAAGCGTTGGCCGCGTGCCCGGTCAGCGTAAAGATACCCGCGCCGATGATCGCGCCGATGCCCAGCGCCACCAGATTGGCAGCACTCAGTGTGCGCTTCAGGGTTGTTTTTTCGCCCACCCCTTCGGCTTCATGCAACAGTCGCTCCAAGGGCTTGGTAGCAAAAACAGTACTTGGCGCAGCGGCCATCGGCGCTCCTCCTTACGTTGCGAAAATTGCAACTATACCACAGGGGACCCGCCACTCACTGCGCCAGCGACACCGCGATCAGCTCTTCATCGTTTCTTGTGTACAGATGCCGGTTGGCGTAAGCCGGATGCGTCCAGTTCACCGCGCCGAGTTCGCGGCGGTTGTTGGAATCCGACGTGGGCTTGATCAGGTGCGTCCGGCCGATCTCGCGATACCCCTCCGGTGAAAATCTCGCCATGATCAGTTCGCCGCGGTCGTTGTTGATGAAGTACCGGTCACCTTGCCGGACAATAAAGCCCGACGCCCAGCGCGCTTTCTCCCTGGTGACCTCCGGGGTCTCCCAGACGCGCTCCCCGGTCCGCAGATTCAGGCAGCGAAACTGGCCGTAGCTGCAGATGCCGTAGATGTGATCGCCATCGATCACCGGGGTGTTCACCACGGCGTGCAGCCCGTCGGTGTTGATCTCACTATCGCTCTTGCCTTGCCAGATCCGACGGCCGGACAGGTCGACGAGCATCGATCCGTTGTAGAAGGCCGAAACCAGAATCTGCGCGCCGCTTACCACCGGCGTGGCCAGCGTCATGCCCGCGTGCACTTTCATGGGCTGGTCCCAATTCACTTTGCCCGTGACGGGGTCAAGCGAGGTGACCGCCACGGGATGCCAGATGATGAGCTGGCGCCGGCCGCCCGCTGCCTCGACGATCAGGGGCTGGCAATACCCAGGTTCAGAGTCAGACGCGATGGCGCGCCATAGTTCCTTGCCCGTGCGCTTGTGAAACGCCACCACCTTCGCATCCGGCTGTCCGCCCACGATCGCAATCAGACGGTTACCGTCCACCAGCGGCGCGCTGGCGATACCCCAGACCGGCATCACAGTCTGGAAGTCGCGCACATAGTCCTTGCTCCAGATCACCTCGCCGGTCTTCACGTCCAGGCACAGCAGTGCGCCCGCGGCTCCGGCAATGTACACGCGGTCCCCTTCCGCGGTAGGGGTTGCACGCGGGCCGGTGGCATAACTGATGCCCTGATAGTTGGCCGGCCACTCGCGGATCCAGAGAACCTTGCCGGATGCCTCGTCAATCGCCAGTGCGCGCTCGGTGCCGCGCTTGGCGCCGGCCGCCGCGAAGTCCGTCACGAAAACCCGCCCGCCGGCTACGGCCGGACCGGCAAATCCAGCCCGCACGGGGACGCGCCATTTTGTTTTGAGACCCGCGGCGGGAAACTGCGGGGCGATCCCGGTCTCACTCCAGACCCCGGCACGGCCCATGCCCCGCCACTCCGGCCAGTCCGCGGCGCCAAGCGAGTGAACAACCATGGCGAAAATCAGCAGCAATCTAGTCATAGCTCCAACCTACAAAATCCGCAGCCACTCATTCAACCTGTGCCGGAACGTCCCACCGTCGCAATCCTCCGGCACCAGGTCGCCGATCACGGCCACGCTCGCCGCGCCCGCAGCAAATACCTCCGGCGCACGGGCGCGCGTAATGCCGCCAATGGCCACCACGGGCAGGCGAGTCAAGCCGGAGCAAAGCTGCAGCGTCTCCAAACCCACCACCGGATCGGGATTCTCTTTATTCGTAGTGCCGTAGATCGGGCCAATCGCCAGATAGTCCACCGGGAGCCGTGCAGCGTGGAGGAACTGTTCGCGGTTATGCGTGGAGTAGCCGAGCAGCGCCTGCGGCCCGGTAAGCTTGCGCACCGACGCCGGGTGCAGATCGTCCTGCCCCACGTGGACGCCGCGCGCCCCGGTCATCAGCGCCAGATCCGCCCGGTCATTCACCACCAGCGTGGCGCCCGAGCGGTGGCAGAGCTGCTGGAGCTGTTCAAGCTCCACCAGTTGCTCTGGACCCACCGCGGTCTTGCAACGCCACTGCATCAGATGCACGCCACACTCCACCAGGAGCCGGGCCGCGTCGAGCAGCGAAAAACCGCGCTGCGCATAGAGCGCCGTGTCGAGAATCGGATACAGCCTCGGCAGAATCATCGGCGGCCCAGCCAGCGGTCAAACCAAGCCGTGGTGCGGCGCAGCGCATCGATCCAGGTCTCGTCGCGCACAAAGCCGTGGTCTTCCGCGGGGTAGTAGAAGTGCTCGAAGTCCTTGCCCTCGTGGATCAGCTTTTCGGTCAACTGTACTGCGTCCTGGAACAACACATTCGAATCCACCATGCCGTGAATGATCAGCAGCTTGTCGCGCAACCCGGCCGAGAAGTGAATCGGTGAACTGCGGCGGTACGCCTCAGGGCTCGTCTGCGGCGTGTTCAACCGCTGCGTGGTGTAGAAGGCGTTGTAGTGCTCCCAGTCGTTCACCGCCGCCCAACTGCTGCCGGCCTGAAACATACCGGGGGCGAGAAACAACGCCATGTTCGTCATGAAGCCGCCGTAGCTAACGCCCCAGATCCCCAGGCGCTTCATTTCGATGTTGCCGA
This sequence comes from Acidobacteriota bacterium, assembly GCA_016871115.1. Classification (GTDB taxonomy): domain Bacteria; phylum Acidobacteriota; class Terriglobia; order Bryobacterales; family Bryobacteraceae; genus VFZP01. The sequence goes on along the minus strand of VFZP01000076.1, from coordinate 2,829 downwards.
GCGAGCGCACGTAGTCCACCGCGCCTAGCACGTCATCGAGGTCCTTGCCGCCCATGTGTTCATAGACGCCTGTTCGCCAGTCTCGCCCGTAGCCGGACGAGCCGCGATAATCGAGGTCCATGATCACGTAGCCTTGCGACGCCAGCCAGGCGTTGTAGGCGTAGCGCAGTTCGTTGTAGCTACCCCACTGCTCCAGCACGCTGGTCGCATAGCCGGCGCCGTGAATGAAGAACACACACGGCCACTGCTTGCCGCCACTCGGCGCCGCCGGATCGTAGCCGGGAGGCAGCAGGAGCTTGGCCGCCACCTGCTGGTTGTCGCCGCGCGACGGGAAGCGGACAAAGCGAGTGGCGGGCCACGGGAGGGTAGCAAACTCGGCGCGCGGCGATTGGGTGACGCGCTGTCCGTTCACCCACAGATCGAACGGGTTGTCGAGATCCGCATGCATCAGCGCCACGTTGCGCCCGTCGTCCGACACCACTACGTCGTCAATGCCGCTGCGCTTGAAGACGCGCTCTTTGCCAGTCCCGTCCGCCTTCACGCGGTAGATCTGGCGCTGGTGCGCGCCCGCTTCGGTGGAGTTGAACCAGATCCAATCGCCGACCCACTGCGGCGGATGCGTCAACAAGCGCTCCTCGCGCGCCTCCCACTTTCCGCGCGTCAACTGCACCGCGGATGAGGAAGCATCGGCCGGAGCCTTGTAGATGTGCGCAAAGCCGTCGCGCTCGGAGTTAAACCAGACCCAGCGCGAATCGGGCGACCAGCCGAACTCGCTCCAGAACACCCACGCTTCGTCTTTATCCTCAGCCAGCACGCGAGACTTGCCGGTGGCCGGATCGACCGCCAGGATCTGCTGCTCTTTCTGATTGCCGCTCACCGTGCGCAACGCCACCAGCTTCGAATCTGGCGACCACACCGGATCGTCTGTGTATGCCTTGGTGCCCCACTTGCCCTGTTCCAGCGCCACCGGCTTACCCGCACCGCTGGCCTTCACCGCAAATAGCGCCGGCGTAGACACCTCGTCCCCCGCTACATTGCGCGGAAAGCTGCGCGCTTCAACAAACCGTCCAGAGTAGTTGGGCAACGGCATACTGCGTCCGCCCGGTTTGCGCACCGCATACACCACCCAGTGCCCGTCCGGCGACCACCAGTAGCCAACCAGCGAGTCCGGCGCCTCGACATCGGTCACCTGCCACAATTGCCCGTTGTTGAGATCCTGAATCACCACCTGGCCGTTGCGGATCGCCGCGAGTTTCCCTGGCACGGCGGAAAACTGCGGATCGCTTTCACCGCTCTTCGTGCGCGTCAGGCGAAACGGCTCGGCGGCTGCGCCATCGGTGGACGCGATGAACAACTCGCCTTGATAGGAGAACGCCGCCCGTGCGCCGTCACGCGAAAGAATAAAGCCAGTGAGCCCGCGCGGCGGCATCTCGTAGCGGCTTTTGCGGGCGTCCTTGTCGTCGGCCGACTCGAGCAACTCGTCCTTCCACTGCTCAAGATTCGTCACCCGAGTCAGCTTGCCCGTGGCCGGACGATACGCATACAAGTCTAGAAAACGGCCGCCTTCGGCGTTCCACAGAAAGCCCAGCACTGCGCCGTTGTCAGACCACGCCAGTTCCTGCGGCTTGGTGCCCCACACGTACGGCCGCTGGTACAGCTTTTCAAGCGGCCACATGGCGCTCGGCAATGCGGCAGGCGCGGCAAGCAGCAGGAGCGTGAGCAGAACCGGGGATGAAGGCTGCAATTCCCCAGGATAGACGAATCACTTGGCCAGGGTAATGGTGCCTTTCAGGTAGGGCTGCGCCTGCCCGGAGATCAAAACCCGGTCCCCCTTCAGCTTCACCCACAGTTCCCCGCCCCGGGCCGACAATTGCCGCGCGTGCATGGACTTCTTACCCAGCCGCTGCGCCCAATACGGCGTTAGCATGCAGTGCGCGGATCCCGTCACCGGGTCTTCGTTGATTCCCGCCGCCGGGGCAAAGAACCGAGAGACAAAGTCCACTTTGCCCCAACCCGGCGCGGTGACAATCACCCCGCGTCCGCCCGCCTGCGCCTGCGGTTCCCAGGCAGGCTGCACAGTGCGGACGTCTTCTTCAGACGGCAACACAACCATGAAGTCCATGCCGCTCCAGACTTCGAGCGGCTGCACGCCGAGCCCCTCAATCAGCGTAGGAGGCGGGGAGGCGCGGCGCGCGGGCACCACCGGAAAGTCGAGCGTGATCCGTGTCGCGGTGCGCGTAACGGTGAGCGGGCCGCTCCGGGAAGCAAAGGTCACGGCTTCGCCTCGGTAGCGCAGATACTCCCACAGCACGTACGCTGCGGCGAGCGTGGCGTGCCCGCACAGATCTACTTCCACGGCGGGCGTGAACCACCGCAGCCGGTAGGCGCCCTTGTCTTCTTTTACAAAGAAGGCGGTTTCGGCCAGGTTGTTTTCGGAGGCGATAGCCTGCAGGGTGGCGTCCGGAAGCCACGCGGCGAGCGGGCAAACCGCGCCGGGGTTGCCTCCGAATTGGCGGCGGGCGAAAGCGTCTACCTGATAGAGCGGGATCTGCATGATTCAGTGTCGCGCCAAGCCTATCCGGCAAGCAACGCCCGTCACGCTAGTGTCCTGTAATGGAATTAGCCTGCAATAACGGAAGCCAGGGATTCCCGCGCCCTGGTGATCTTTCGGAGGATGTCTTCGCCGTTGGCTTTCCATTTAGATGGCGTCGGGGCCTCGGCGCGAACGGCCAGAAATTCCTCGATGGCGTCAATCAGTTCGCGGACGCTCTGAAAGCTTCCGTCACGGATGCATCCGTTGGTGAGGTCGGCAAAGAACCGCTCCACCAT
>VFZP01000075.1 GCA_016871115.1 Acidobacteriota bacterium | reverse complement strand
CATCGGCCGTCACTTCGAGGCGCAGCACCTCGGCCGTTTCCGCATCGAGATAGAGCGCGCCGTGAAATGGCACGCGGCCTTCATGCGGCGGCACGGAGATGACGTAGGCGCTGCGCTCCTCAGGCACCTCGAACAGGTAGTGGCGTGCGCGGCGGTTATCGAGCGTGGCTTCGGCGGCAAAGCGGAACTCGGCCGCGCCGGCCTTGGTGATCTGGCGGAGAAACGCGGAGAAGCCGCCCGTCGTGGTGACGCCGCGCGTGACGAGGAAGCGCAGTTCGCGATCTTCGGCGCCCGGCCGGTCCGCCCGCGCGAAACGCTCCTGCCCGTTCACGGAAGTCACTTCGAGATGCAACCGGTCACGGAGCCGGAAGGCCGATTCCTTCGGGCCGCGCTCTGACCGCTCCACGGTTTGGGTGCAGACGAAATCGGGGAGCCCGGCGAGGTGGCGGCGGGCCTTGGCGAGCGCGTCGTTCAGGAAAGCGCCATTGGGCGGTGCGGCGGCGGCCAGCGCGGCACAGGCGGGGCCGAAGAGGAGGGCGCGTGATCGGCACAGCATCGAAGCAGTATGATGAGCCTCAGTGCCAAACGCAAGGGGCCGCTTCTTAACGTTCTTATGCGCGTCGGCGCTGGCAACGGCGCAGGAGCCACCGCCGCGGATTCGTGCTTTGGGTTGCACGCCCGGATCGATGCCCACCGGCGGCCTGAACGCGATCACGGATGTGGCGGGAGTGCGGGTGGGCCACGCAACGATTGTGCGGGGCGAAGGGATTCGCACGGGCGTGACGGCGATCCTTCCGCATGGCGGCAACCTGTTTCGCGAGAAAGTGCGCGGGGCGGTGTTCACGGCGAACGGATTCGGAAAGCTGGCGGGGTCCACGCAGGTGAATGAGTTAGGCGAGATCGAGTCACCTGTGATGCCTACGTCTACGCTGGCTGTGCCTCGCGTGGCGGACGGAGTGCTCGACTACATGCTCGCGCTGCCAGACAACGAAGATGTGCGGTCGCTCAATCCGCTGGTGGGCGAAACCAACGACGGGCAGTTGAACGACATTCGCGCGCGGGCCATCACGAGCGCCGACGTGGCCGCGGCGATTCGTACGGCTCGGGGCGGGGCGGTGGAGATGGGCGCGGCGGGCGCGGGTACGGGCGCGATTGCCTTTGGCTACAAGGGCGGCATCGGCACGGCGTCGCGGCGCACGGCGGCGGGCTATACGGTGGGTGTGCTGGTGCAATCGAACTTCGGCGGCGAGTTGACCGTGTGCGGCCATCGCGTGCGGCGCAGCGAGCCGGCGTCGGCTGATCGATCGATCCTCATGGTGGTGGCGACGGATGCGCCCGCCGATCACCGCCAACTGATGCGGATGGCCGCGCGCACGGTGTGGGGCCTCGCGCGGACCGGCTCCACGGCGTCGCACGGATCGGGCGACTATGCGATTGCGTTCACCACGCATCGCGCGCCGCCTACGCTTGCGGTGGATGCGTTGTCCCCGCTGTTTCAGGCGGTGATCGAGGCCACCGAAGAGGCGATCTACGACTCGCTCACGCAGGCGCGCACGGTGAAGGGTTTCGGCGGGCGCACCGTGGAAGCGCTGCCGTTGGGGCCGCTCGAAGCTATCCTGAAAAAGTAATGTTGCTGCTGTTGCTCGCGTCGGCATTCACGTTCACCGACGTGGCCGGGCAGGCGGGGCTCTCCTTCAAGCTCGACCACGCGCCCACGGCGGACAAGCAGATGATCGAGACGATGGCCGGGGGCCTCGCGGCCTTTGACTACGACGGCGACGGCCTCACCGATCTGTTTTTTACCAACGGCGCGGCGCTGCCATCCATGGACAAATCTGCGCCGCGCTACTGGAATCGGCTGTACCGCAACGAAGGCAACTGGAAATTTCGCGACGTGACGGAGGCGGCCGGCATCCAAGGCAAGGGGTATTCAATGGGTGCAGCGGTGGGCGACTTTGATGGTGACGGCCAGCCCGATCTCTTTGCCGCGGGTGTTTACGCCAATATCCTCTATCGCAATCTCGGCGGCGGTAAGTTTGCGGACGTGACCGCGGCCTCGGGTATTACGAGCGACCGCTGGTCTGTCACCGCGGGCTGGTTTGACTACGACAACGACGGGCGGCTCGACCTGCTGGTGGTGAACTACTCGCACATCGATCCGCGCAAGCCGCGCTTCTGCGGCGATTCGGCGCGCAAGCTGCGTGTGTATTGCCACCCCAAGTATTTCGAACCCGTGGGCAACCAGCTTTATCGCAATCTCGGCAACGGCAAGTTCGCGGATGTGTCGGTTGCCTCTGGCATCGCGTCGCACAGGGGCCGCGGCATGGGAATCGCGTTTGGCGACCATGACGCAGACGGCCGCGTGGACGCTTTTGTGACCAACGACAACCTCCCAAACTTCCTCTATCGCAATGCAGGCGGCGGAAAGTTTGAAGAGACGGCGCTGCTGGCCGGTGTCGCCCTGCTCGATTCCGGCAAGCCCGTGGCGAGCATGGGCGTGGACTGGCGCGATTTTGACCGCGACGGGCGCGCTGATATCGCCGTGACGGCGCTCGCCAGCGAGACGTTTCCGCTGTTTCAAGCCCGTGCCGGCGGGCTGTTCACCGATGCCACGCATCGTTCGCGCCTTGCTACGCTCGCCGCGCGCAAGAGCGGTTGGGGCGTGACGGCTAGAGACTTTGATAATGACGGTTGGCCGGATCTGTTCACAGCCAATTCGCATGTGAACGACATTGTGGAGCAGTTTGAAAAGTTCCCGTACAAGGAGGCGAACAGCCTGTTCCGCAACCTAGGCGATGGCACATTCGCGGATGAGTCGGCGGCGTTCTCCGGCGCGGTGCGCGCGCATCGCGGGGCGGTGGCGGCGGACTTTGACAACGACGGCCGGCTCGATATCGCGGTAACCGCGCTGGGCGAACCGGCAGAGCTGTGGCGCAACACGACGGCTCCTATGGGCCAGTGGCTGCGTGTACAACTCACAGGCCGCGCGGCAGGCGCGCGCGTGACATTCGCCGGACAAACGATCACGCAGCACACGGCAGTGAGCTACTCCTCGTCCGTGGATGCGGGTTTGCATTTCGGCGGCGTGACGAGCGCGGGGCCGCTGACGATCGCGTGGCCCTCGGGCACCGTGCAGCGCATGGCGAACGTAGAGCCGGGGCGCGTACTGCGGGTCGAGGAAGGCAAGTAGTGCTCACCCACCTGCTGGCGTTTTTCCTCGCCTTCGCGCTGGCGAAGCCAGGCTATGAATATCAGTTCCCGCGTGACCATTACGCGCATCCGGAGTTCCGCACGGAGTGGTGGTACTGGACGGGCAACCTGCATGACGCGCGGGGACGGCGCTTCGGTTTCGAACTCACGTTCTTCCGCCAGGCCGTGAGCGATCAGCCGCGCGCGCCGCGCAACGCATGGGACCCGACCGAGCTGTACCTCGCGCACCTCGCGCTCTCGGATATCGCCTCCGGCAAATTTCACCATGCCGAACGTGTGAATCGCGCAGGCGCCGGACTGGCGGGCGCGGATCTGACGCGCGCAGCGATCTGGAACGGCAACTGGCGCGCCGGGCTGAACGGCCTGGAAGCGCTCACCGAAGACTTCCACCTGCGCCTGCAGTTTTCAACCAGTAAGCCTCCGGTGATTCACGGCGTGAATGGCGTGAGCCAAAAGGCGGCGGGCGAGGGGCGCGCTTCGCACTATGTTTCCTTCTCGCGGATCGACGCACGCGGTTCGCTGACACTGAACGGACAGACGTTCGAACTCACCGGCACCGCGTGGATGGATCACGAGTTCTTCACGCATCAGTTGGAACCAAGCCAAGCGGGCTGGGATTGGATGAGTATCCAACTGGCAGACCGCACGGAGCTGATGTTGTTCCATCTGCGCCGGCAGGACAAGTCCATTGATCCGCACTCGGCGGGCACGTTTGTGGATGCATCGGGCCGCGCACGGCACCTCGCCGCGCGAGACTTCACGCTCAAGCCCACGGGCCGCCGCTACAACAAGTACCCGATTGCGTGGCGCATTGAAGTGCCATCGCTCGGGTTGCAACTCAACGCCGACACGCCGATGGAAAACCAGGAACTCGGCGGCAGTTCTGCCTTCACGCCGAGGTATTGGGAAGGCGCGATGGACTTCACGGGCTCGCGTGGCGGAGCGCCGGTGCGCGGCCAAGGGTACTTGGAAATGACCGGTTACGCCGGCCCGCCGCCTAAGCTTTAGCTAAAACTTCAAGAAGCAGCGGCCACTGTAGAGAAACCACGCAAAGGCGAGGTTGAGAGCCACGTGAATGAGCGAGTAGCCCAGCCACGCATTCGGCTCGCTCACCACGCCCGACAGCGCGCTGAATACGGCCTGTCTCAAGTTGCCGCCGCCCGCTGGGATCATGCGGAATAGATCGCCCAGCAGCCCGTGGAAGATATAAACCCCGATGGCGTTCATGCCCATCACCGCGAATGGTTTTGACCAGCGCCCGGTGGCTTTCAGCACGTCGCAGATCCAATAGGTGATGCCGAAGACAATGCCCGCCCAGCCGCTCGCCACCAGCACGTAGGTGTTGGTCCAGAGGTTCTTGTTGATGGGCTGCGCGGGGTTAAGCGTCAACCCCAACATCAGCAGCAAGCCGCCGCCGCCTACCATCGCCATCACGCGGGTGAACTCGCTCATGCGCGCGCGCAGCAGGTGGCCGGTGAGAATGCCAAGCATGCAAGTGGCGGTGGCGGTGAGCGTGGAGACGGTGCCCTCCGGGTCGCGCGTGGGCGTGTAGAGGTGGCCGAGGAGCAACTTGCGGTCAAGCCAGTCCGACAGGTTCGAGTCCACCAGGTAGCCGCCCGGATGCATGAGGACGAAGTAGCCGAGCATGAGGCCGACGGTCCAGAAGATGCGGCCGCGGAGTTCGGTGTAGAGGAAGATGCAGGTGGCGAGGAAATAGCAGATGGCGATGCGCTGCAGTACGCCGGGAATGCGGAGCGAGCCGAGTTGGAACTCGGGAAACGCGTTGAGAAACAGGCCGATGCCGAAGATGATCGCGGCGCGGCGGGCGGCGTGGCCGAGGAGCGCCGAGCGGTCTTGCCCCTCTTCCACGCGGCGCTGCATCGACAGCGTCATGGCTACGCCGACAATCCACACGAAGAACGGAAAGACAAGATCGGTGAACGTGATGCCATCCCATGCGGCATGGCGGAGCGGCCCGTAGGCGCCCGCGCCTTGATTGTTCACCATCACCATCGAAGCCATGGTGAGCCCGCGGAAAACGTCGAGCGAGAGCAGGCGCGCGGGAATGGGCGCGGCCGCGGCGGAAATGGATGCGCCGGCGGCGGCAGCTTTTTCAAGAACAGTCGGCATGGTTGGCTACCTCGATAGCCACTCAGTTTACACCCCAGGGCCGCGGTAAAAGCTGAGCGTGTTGTCGCCCTGCTTCACGCTGCGGAACCGCGTGAAGGCGTCGCAGGTGTCCGGGAGCTTCTCGCGCGTGGCATGTTGGGCGATGATCCAGGCGTCTGTCGCGGCGCGATTTTGCAACACGCGCATGGCGGCTTCGTACTCGCCGGGGCGGTCGTACGGCGGATCGAGGAAATAGAAATCGGCTTCGATGTTGCCGAGATAGGTGGTGACGCCGCCGTGGATCACTTGTGCGCGCGCCGAGGCGCCGAGCGAATGGAGGTTCGCCTGAATGAGCGCGGCGTTGGGGCGGTTGCGTTCAATGAACACAGCCTTGCGCGCGCCTCGGCTCAGCGCTTCGATGCCCACGCTGCCACAGCCGGCGTAGGCGTCCACGAACACCGTTCCTTCGATCCTCGGCGCGAGTATATTGAACAGCGACTCGCGCAAACGGTCGTGCGTGGGCCGCGTATCCAGGCCTTCCGGGCTCTGCAGTTTGCGGCTGCGAAACTCTCCTCCAATGACGCGCATAGTGTTCAGCCCACCTCAATCAGCCCGTAACGGCGCTGCCAGTGCTCACGGATGAATTGCAGGCAACGGGTCAGTTCCTGCTCCGACGGAGGATGCTCCACCAGGCTCATCGCCTCGGTGCGCGCAATCTCCAGAATCTCGCGGTCACGCAGAATGTTGGCAATACGCAGAGCGGGCATGCCGGATTGGCGCGTGCCGAAGAACTCGCCTGGACCGCGGAGCTTCAAATCCATCTCGGCGAGATGGAAACCGTCGCTCGATTCCACCATGGAGCGAATGCGCTCCTGGCCCGCTTCCGTCAACTTGCCCGTGGAAAGAATGCAAAAACTCGGATGCGCGCCGCGGCCCACCCGTCCGCGTAGCTGGTGCAACTGCGCGAGGCCGAACCGCTCGGCTTGCAAAATCACCATAACGCTGGCATTCGGCACGTCGACGCCCACTTCGATCACCGTCGTGGCAACGAGAATCTGCAACTCGCCGCGCTGGAAGCGGCCCATCACATCCTCTTTCTCCGCCGGCTTCAAGCGCCCGTGCAGCAGGCCCACGGCCAGATCGGGGAACGTCCGCGCTTCCAGTTCCTCGTACGTTTTCTCGGCGGCCTTCATCTGCTGCGTTTCATTCTCTTCGATCAGCGGGCAGACCACGTACACTTGACGCCCTTCGGACACCTGCTGGCGCACGAAGGCCCAGATTTGCTCCATGCGCTCTTCGGTAGCGGAGCGCGTGGCGATGGGCTTACGCCCTGGCGGCAGTTCGTCGATGGTCGACGTGTCGAGATCGCCATAGATGGTCAGCGCCAGCGTGCGCGGAATGGGTGTGGCGGTCATCACCAGCACGTCCGGCGTGTCGCCTTTTTCCGACAGCTTGCGCCGCTGCATCACGCCGAAGCGGTGTTGCTCGTCAATCACCACCAGACCCAGGCGCGCAAACTCCACGTCTTCTTCGAGCAGGGCATGCGTGCCGATCACCATCGGCGTTAAGCCCGCCGCCACCAGTTTCTTGATGCCCTTCTTTTCGCCCGCCGTTTGCGAGCCCACCAGCAGCACGGTCACATAGCCGATGCGATCGAACAGGTGTTTGATGCTGAAGTAGTGCTGCGTGGCCAGGATCTCGGTGGGCGCAATCAGCGCAGTCTGGTAGCCGTTTTCGATCGCAATCACGGCCGCTTCGGCGGCCACCAGCGTCTTGCCGCTACCCACGTCGCCTTGTAGCAGGCGGCTCATCGGCTGTGGCGAAGCCATGTCGCCGGCGATCTCCTTCAACACCTTCTTCTGCGCGCCGGTGGGCTTGAACGGCAGCATCGCCTTGATCTTTTCGCGAATGCCGTCGTGTAGCGAAAACTGGATGCCGCGCGCTTGCCGCGCTTTGGCGCGTTTCAAAGCGAGGCCCATTTCCAGCCAGAAGAACTCTTCGAAGATCAGCCGCCAGTGCGCGGGCGAGCGAAAAGCGTTGAGTGTGCGCACGTCGTTTTCGGCGGGCGGAAAGTGCACAGCCTTCACGGCTTCCCAATAGTCGAGGAGCTTCAAGCGCTCACGGATGCCGGTGGGAATCGGATCCGCCACCGGCGCAAGCGTGGTGAGAATCCGGTGCAGCAGCGTGCGGAACACGCGCGTGGTGATCTTGCCCGCGGCTTCGTAGATGGCCACCAGGCGGCCGGTGTGAAGCGCGGCTGCCTCCGGTTCGTCCTCGGCGGTTTCGGGGATCACTTCGAAATCCGGATGCATCATCACCAGGCCGCGCGTGTAGCTGTCAAACTCCACTTTCCCGTAAAGCGCCACGTTCATTCCGGGCACCAGCACGTTGGCGAGATACCCGCCGTGAAACCACTTGCCCGTGATCTTGCCGCCGGCGCGATCCGTAAAGGCTACTTCGAGTAGCCCGAGATGCCGCGCCTGGAAACGCGACGAGCGGACCGTGTGCACTTGGCACATCACCGTGGCCATTTCGCTGGGCGCGAGCGATTTAAGCAGCTTGATGTTAGAACGGTCTTCGTAGCGGAACGGCGCGTAGGAAAGCAGGTCTTCCACCGTGCGCAGCCCCTTGCCTTCGAGGATCTCGGCGCGGGCCGGCCCGACGCCTTTGACGTACATTAACGGGGTGGTGAGTTCCACGGGCGGGTGCGAACTTCCAGTGTACGTTAGAATCCTTGTAATGATGATGCGCAACACGCTCCTTGCATGCGCGCTCGCGGCCCTACCCGCCGCGGCGCAGTTGAAATTCGGCTATATTGGCACCGACACCTCGCACGTGATCGCTTTCACGAAGGTGTTCAACGATCCGTCGAACCCCGAGCACATTCCAGGCGGGCGCATTGTCGCCGCGTACAAGGGCGGGAGCCCGGACATCGAATCGAGCGCGAACCGCATCGAGGGCTACGCGACGCAACTGCAGAAGGAGTGGAAGGTGGAAATCGTACCGGACATCGCGACGCTCGTGTCCAAGGTAGACGCGATTCTGCTTGAAAGCGTCGACGGGCGCAAGCACCTGCCGCAGTTCAAAGAGATCGTGAAGGCCGGTTCAAAGAAGCCCGTGTTCATCGACAAGCCGCTCGCCGCGACGCTCGAAGACGCGCGCGAGATTGCCCGGCTTGCCAAAGCAGCCGGCATTCCGTGGTTCAGCGCGTCGAGCCTGCGCTGGAGCGAAATGGCGACGACGATGAAGTTCGACGACATGAAGTCTGTCCTGACATGGGGACCGGGGCCGGAAGAAGAGCACCACTACCTTGATCTGTCCTGGTACGCCGTGCATCCCATCGAATTGCTGTACACGCTGATGGGCCCCGGTTGCGTCGAAGTGAGCCGCACCGCCGCGGCCGACGGCGACATCATCGTAGGCAAGTGGAAGGACGGCCGGCTCGGCACAGTGCGCACCACCAAGCCTAATGGCGACTACGGCGCCATCGTTTTCCGCACCAAGACCGCCGCGCAGAGCCATCCGAAAATGAAAACCGGCTATACGCCGATGCTGAAAGATGTGATGGGTTTCTTCCAGACTGGCAAGGTGCCCGTGCCGAACGAAGTGACGCTTGAAATGTTCGCCTTCATGGACGCGGCGCAGCGCAGTAAGAAAGCCGGCGGCAAACCGCAGGCGATGCGGTAGAGAAGACCCGCCGCGTGTCCGTTTCGCCCCCACTGTTTTCCAACTACCTGATTGCCGATTGGAGCGCCGCCGCCGCGCCGAAGACCGGCGTTGATTCAATCTGGTATGGCTGGCTCGAACGCCATGCCGATGGGCACTGGACGTACGAGGACTCAAATCCCGACACGCGCGCGAAAGCGATGGCCGAGATCCGTGCGCGGCTGGTGAAGGCGATGCAAGAGTCGCGGGCCACTCTCGCCGGATTCGATTTTCCGCTCGGCTATCCGCGGGGCGCGGCGGCGCGAATGTCGCGCGAAGCGGAGCAGCCTTGGCGCGGCGTGTGGAAGACGCTGGCGCGGCGCGTATTCGATGGCGACGAGAACGCCAACAACCGCTTCGCCGCGGCCGGGCGGATGAATCGCATGATGGGCGCCAAGAGCGGCCCGTTCTGGGGGCGGCCTGCGAATGGCGACGGCTTCGATGGCCTCACCGCGCGCAAACCCGCAGCCGATGCGCACGGGCTGCCGGAGATGCGCATAGCCGACTCCTGGCAGACCGGTCCGCAATCGCCATGGAAGCTCTATGGCGCGGGCTCGGTGGGTGGGCAGCAACTCGTGGGGCTCCCGCGGTTGTGGCGGCTGCACGAGGATCCGGCCGTCGCGCCGCATATCAAGGTCTGGCCATTTGAGACCGGGCTAGCCGCGCCGTTTGGGGCGCGTGCGGATCAGCCGCGCATCGTGTTAGCAGAAGTATGGCCGTCGCTCGCGCGCTGGCAGCCGTATGTGCGCGACGGGCAAGTGAAGGATCAGGCGCAGGTGCGCGCGCTTGCTGAGCACTTGGCGAAACTCGATCAGGCGGGGCGGCTGGCGCGGTTGTTTGTGGGGCCGCGCGGTCTGAACAAGGAGCAGCGCGAGGCGGTGGAGCGGGAAGAGGGCTGGATCCTGGGCGTGGTGTGAAGCTCAACCGGTAATGGACACGTGTGGACCCTATTAGGAGTACCGGCGCAAGGTCTCCTGCTGGTGGCCGCGCTAAAAGAATCCGAAACTGACTGAAGTCATCAGAGAATGGTGCAACCCAATCCAGGCATGGCTTTCGCGCGCGCGGTGATCCTCTTGCACGCCGTCATCTTCCTCGCCTGCGCTGCGCTGTTCATCGGCAACTCCGCTGCCGGTGCGGCGTACGTGGAAGTGGCCGCGCCCACGCCCGGCGCGCGCATTGACTTTCGCGCCACCTACGGCGGCTTCTGTCTCGCCACGGGGTTGTTCCTGCTGGCTGCCTTGTGCCGTCCCGCGTGGACTGCGCCCGTCCTCGCCGCCCTGGGCCTCGCGCTCGCCTCCCTCGCCGGCGTCCGGCTCCTCGGCATCGGCCTCGAAGGCATCGCCGCCACGCCGCCCGCCATGTGGGTCTTCCTCAGCATCGAGTCCGTTGGCGCCGCTGCCGCTTGGTTTGCCTCCCGGGGGGTACACTGAGAATTCCGCGCGTCCGCATGCCCACGCTGCTCCACAAATCCGACGCCTCACCGGCTCGAGCCGTTTCGCGCCTTGCCGCCGAGCCTGCACTGGCTTCGGTGCTGCAGTGGTTTTCCTCCGAGCGCCGCTGGATTAACGAGCGCCACCTGGAGCTGTGCCGCATCGCCGCGCCCACGTTTCAAGAGCAGCGCCGCGCCGAGTGGATGGTGGCGCAGTTCCAGGCCATGGGATGCGATGCGCGGATCGATAAGGCCGGCAACGTCATCGCCTACCCGCGCGGTAACCAGGACGGGCCGTTGGTGGCTTTGACGGCGCATCTCGATACCGTGCTTGAGCCCATCAACCCCGAGGACATCCGGCCCGGGCGCGACGGTCAACTGCACGGTCCCGGCGTGTCCGACAACGGCGCGGGCCTCGCGGCGCTCCTCGCCATTGCGCAAGCCGTCTGCTCGAGTTCCGCGCTGCTCGATTCTCCGCTCCCGATCGTCTTCATCGCCAACGTGGGTGAAGAAGGCGAAGGCAATTTGAGCGGCATGCGCTACATCTGCCGTCCCGGCGGACTCGCTTCGCGTATCGCCGCTTTCGTCGTGCTCGATGGTCCTACCGTGGAGCACATTACCTGCCGCGCGCTTGCCTCGCGCCGCTTTGAAGTAACAATGAACGGCCCGGGCGGACACTCCTGGTCTGACCACGGCACCGCCAATCCTGTGCACGCGCTCAGCCGCGCGATCGCCTGGTTTTGCGAGCACCCCGCCGCGCTCACGGCGCCGTCCGGCCCGCGCGTTTCCTACAATTTTGGACTCATCGAAGGCGGCACCAGCGTAAACTCGATTCCCACCCTGGCGCGCGCCAAAGTGGATCTGCGCTCAGAAAGCAGTGCGCGCCTCGATGAGCTGGCCACGCTGTTGACGGTGGCGGTGGAGCATGCGCTCGAATCGGAGAACGACCGGGCCGCGGCGCTGTTCGCGGGCCTGTTCTCTTCGCCCGGCCGCCTCACGGCGAAGATCCGCGAGATCGGCTCGCGCCCTGGCGGCCATCTCTCTGACGACGCGCCGCTCCTGCGCCATCTCCGCGCCGTGGACGCGCATCTCGGCATCCGCGCGAAACTGGACCGCGCCTCCACCGACGCCAACGTGCCGCTGTCCCTCGGTATTCCGGCGGTTTCCATCGGCGCGGGCGGCCAGGGCGGCGGCGCACACACGCCGGGCGAGTGGTTCCATGCCGACGGGCGCGAAAAAGGCCTGCGCCGGATCTTCCTCACGCTGTGCCTGTTGATGCGCGACATCAATCCCGCGGCTGCGGCGGCCCGCCTGGTGTGACGGAGCGCGCTCGCGCGGAACTGGCGCTCTTCGCCGTCACGATGGTGTGGGGCGCCTCGTTCACGCTGGTGAAAGCGGCGCTGGGCGACGCCGGCACCGTTGTCTTTCTCCTGCTGCGTTTCACGCTCGCCACCACCATTTTGGCGCTGTTTGCCCGCCGCGCGCTGGCCGCGGGACTCATGATGGACCCGCTGGCCTGGCAAGGCGGCTGGCGTGCGGGACTCTGCCTTGCCACCGCCTATCTGTGCCAAACGGGCGGCCTGCGCTACACCACGGCCGGCAAATCAGCCTTCATCACGGCGCTATGCACCGTGCTGGTACCTTTTTTCGCGGCCGCCGTCTATCACACTAAGCCGCAGCGGAGCGAATTAACCGGAGTGGCGGTGGCTATGTTGGGGATGGGGTTACTCACGATTCCGGGTGCGGATGCGTCCTTGGGCCGCGGCGAGTGGCTGGCGCTGGGCGGCGCGGTGGCGTTTGCCGCGCACATCGTCATCACCGGGCACTATGCGGGCCGGGCCGGTGTGAATGCGTTCAGTCTGCTGCAACTCGGCGTGGCCGCGGCGATCTTCCTGGCCGCCCTCCCTTGGTTTGAACCTGTTCGTCTGGAAGTAACGCCGCGCTTGCTGGCCGCGCTTGCCGTGACGGCTTTGTTGTGCACCGCCGTTGCGTTCACCGTGCAGGCCTGGGCGCAGCGCCACACGACGCCCACCCGGGCCGGCTTGATTTTTGCCACCGAGCCTGTTTCGGCGGCGGCCATGGCCTGGTTTGCGGCGGGTGAAACGCTGCCGCCGCTCGGTTGGGCCGGGGCGGCGCTGGTGCTGGCCGGCGTCGTGGCGGTAGAACTGAAACCCGCCCCGCCCGGGCGGCATCCACGTTCTCAGAGCGTCTTCGCTAGAATAGAGATATTGGTATCCCTGGAGATGTACTTACTATGAGTTTTCTGCAACGTCTGCGCCAACAGAAGTTTTTGTCCGCCGTACTCACCGCCGCCACGCTGGGCGTGGGTGTGCTGATCGGCACACTGATCACCACTGGCGTGCGCGCAGATAAGTCCGACAAGCCTGTGACGGACGCCACGCCCCTCGTGATCCCGTCGCCAGTGCAACTGGCCAACGACTTCACGGCGCTCGTCAAGCGCGTCGAGCCGACCGTGGTTTTCGTGAGCACGGTTGTGGAGGGCAAACCGCAACGCCCGGTGAACGAGCCGCAGCGCAAGCGGCGCGCGCCGCAAGCGGAGGAAGAAGAAAGCGAAGAGGACGGTATGGAGTTGTTCCGGCGCTTCTTTGGGCGTCAAGGCCCCGGAGAAGCGACGCCGCGCCGCCGCGAGGGCACCGGCTCCGGCTTTGTCGTGGACCCCAAAGGGTACATCATTACGAACCATCACGTGGTGGACGGCGCCGACAAGATCACCGTCCGGCTGCATGGCTCGCAGACCGAGCACAAAGCCAAGCTGATCGGCTTCGATCATGAGCTTGACCTTGCGGTGGTGAAGATCGACTACGGCAAGCCGCTGCCTTATGCGTCCGTCGGTAACTCCGACGCGGTGCAGGTGGGCGATTGGTCGGTCGCCATCGGTTCGCCGTTTGGCCTCGAAGCAACGGTCACCGCCGGCATCATCAGCGCCAAGGGGCGCAGCGAGGTGGGCAAGCAATTCCAGAACTTCATTCAGACCGACGCGGCCATCAACCCCGGCAACTCGGGCGGCCCGTTGATGAACATCAAGGGCGAGGTGATCGGCGTCAATACGATGATCGCGACGCAGAGCGGCGGTTACCAGGGCATCGGCTTTGCGTTGCCCATCAACACTGCCGTCAAGAGCTACAACGACATCATTAAGACCGGCACCGTGACGCGCGGCTCCATCGGCATTAGCTGGAATCCGCGGCAGACTCCGGAAACCATGAAGGCCTTGGGTATTCAGCAGGGCGTGATCATTGACAACGTCGTCGCCGGAGGCCCGGCCGACAAAGGCGGCGTGAAGGCCGATGACATCATCGTGTCGCTCAACGGCAAGGATGTGAAGAACGGCGAAGACCTTGTGGCCCGCATCGCCGACACTCCGGTGGGCAACAAGGTGAACCTCACGGTGGACCGCAACGGCAAGCGCATGGATCTCCCGGTGGTGGTGCAGGACCGCGGCGAGGTTTTCAAAGACGACCCGCGCTTTGCGCGCTTCCGCAAGGAAGAAGAGTCGCCGTCGTCGACGGACGCGGGTGAGCCGAAGTTCGGCATTCGCGTGCGTCCGGTCACAGCCGAGGACCGCGAGTCGATGAAGCTCGAAGCGGACCGCGGCGTGGTGGTAACCAATGTGGTGCAAGATAGCTTCGCGGCGGAGATAGGCATGCGCGAGAATGACGTCATTGTGTCGATCAACCGGCAGCCGGTGGCCAGTGTGGATGATATCCGTAAAATCCAAGCCACGCTGAAGGGCGGCGACGCCGTGGCCTTCCGTGTCATGCGGCCGAATCCGGTCGCCGCACGCGCCGGCGCTGCGGCGGCAGGCCCGCGCTTTGCGAGCATGTTCCTTTCAGGCACGCTACCGAAGTAGTTCGCAGTGCGGTTGCTGGCTATGTGTGGTGTTAGTTTCGTGTTGACCGGGGCGGTCGCCTGGCAAAGCAGCTTGGTGGCCGCCCCGGCTCCGTCTGCGCGTAAGGCTGCGCCCCAAAAAGCTGCCCCGGCGGCGAAGAAAGGCACAGCTTCTGCGGTCAAGCGCGGGGCGGCGGCATCTGCTGCCGCGTCTTCGCGGCGTGCCGTTGGCCGCCGCGTCACGCGCCGCCGCGCGCCGGCGCGCCCGGTGTTCGTGGGGCAGCAACGGCCTGCGCCGGAGCGGCTTCAGGAGATCGAGCGGGCTCTGGCCGCTCGGGGATTTCTGACAACCGAACCGGATGGCGCGTGGGACGATGCAACTTCGGACGCGTTGAAGCGCTTTCAGGCCTCGCAGTCTCTTCACGCCGACGGGCGGCTCAATGCGATGTCGATTATTGCGCTGGGCTTGGGGCCGCGTGCGATTGGTGGGACTGCGCCCCCGGCGCCTGCACCCGCTGCGGTTGCCCCGGTGCAGACTCCGCCGCCTGCGGATGCCGTGTCGCCAACTGCGGTCGCCGAGCCTCCGCCGCCCGTAGTGGCCCCGCCGCCGAAGCGCGAAGTAGTCACTCCGCCGTCTGCGGATGACGGAGTGTCGCGAGTCGCCGTCGCTGAGCCTCCGCCGCCCGTCCCGGCCGTGCTGCCGAAGCGTGACGTCCTCGCGCCGCCGCCGCCCGTCTCGACGTCCGCCGCGACGACGATCACCGCCAAGCCCGCCTCGACCCCGGTCGCCGCACCGCCCGAGCCCGTCGCGCCTCCGCCTTCCCCCACGCCCGCACAGCCGCCGGCCAAGCCGCGGCCCTTCGTTGTTCCCGAGACTTCAGTGCCGCCTGACACCACCACGGAGAAATCGCAAGAGCCATGGAAGTCGGAGTCCCCAACGAGATCAAAGACCACGAGTCGCGCGTGGGCCTGGTGCCCAGCGGTGCGCTAGCGCTGGCCGAAGCAGGCCATCATGTGTTCGTCGAAGCGGGAACGGGTGAAGGCAGTTCGATCCCCGACAAATTCTACGAACGCGCCGGCGCCACCATTCTGCCTTCCGCCGCCTAGGTGTGGGGTGAGGCCGACATGGTGATCAAGGTGAAAGAGCCGCAGCCGGCCGAGTATGGCTACCTGCGTCCGAACCTGATCCTGTTCACACACCTGCACCTCGCGCCGCTGCGCGAGCTCACCTCACGTCTACTCGAAGCCCGCACCACGTCGATCGCCTACGAAACCATCCGAGAGCGCGACGCATCGCTCCCGCTGCTCACGCCCATTAGCGAAGTGGCCGGGCGCATGTCGGTACAGGTGGGCGCGCAATATCTCGAAAAACCCAACGGCGGACGTGGCATTCTGCTGGGCGGCGTGCCGGGCGTGGCGCCGGCGAACGTGCTGATCCTCGGCGGCGGCATCGTGGGCCTCAACGCGGCGAAGATGTCTGTGGGCCTGGGCGCGCACGTCACGATCATTGACCGCAATCTGAACCGGCTGCGCGAACTCGACGACATCTTCAACAATTCGAGCGTCACGCTGGCGTCGAACGACTGGACCATCCGCGAGTCCGTCCGCCTGGCCGACCTCATCATCGGCGGTGTGCTGATCCCCGGCGCGTCGGCCCCGCGCCTGGTCCGCCGCGACATGCTGCAGGAGATGCGCAAAGGCTCGGTGGTGGTGGACGTGACGATTGACCAGGGCGATTGCTTTGAAACCTCGCACGCCACCACGCACACCGATCCCGTTTATCACGAAGAAGGCGTGTTGCACTACTGCGTGTCGAACATGCCCGCTGCCGTGCCGAGCACCTCCACGCTCGCGCTGACTAACGCTACGTTCCCGTACGCACTGCAGATCGCCAAGCTTGGCTTTGCCGAAGCTGTCGAGCGGAGTGAGCCGATCCGCCAGGGCGTGAACACCTATCACGGCCACATTACCTACAGGCCGTGGCCGAGTCGCAGGGGCGCGAGGATCGCGACCTGCGGGCCCTGCTGTAGACCTCGTGAATGATATGTCCGGCGTGGTCTCGGCCCGCGGGCCAGATCAGCTCTCCCGCAGCGCCGGCAGCGGATCAGTCGCCGCCGCCCGCATCGCGGGGAGCAGGCATGCCAGGCAAGTAACTGCCGCCAACAGGAGAACCACCGCTCCGAAACTCGCTGCGTCCCGAGGGCTCGCGCCGAAGAGCAGACGCTGCGATTCCAAGACCCTCGCAAGCAGGAGTACGCAGCATAGATAGCCCGAGCGCGATCCCGGCCGCAGCCAGTCGCATGCCGGACGCCAGCACCCGCGCCACGACTTGTCCCGGTCGAGCATCGAGCGCAATGCGAACGCCAATCCCCTGCCTTTGTTGCGAGACCGCGAACGCGATCACGCCATAAAGGCTAACGGCGGAGAGCACCATTGCCGGCAACGCGAAGCCGATCATCAGTGCCGTGCGAAATCGCGTGGGCGCCATCGCGGTGTCGACGCTCTCGGAGAGCAAATTCGGTCCGCGAAGAGCGAGCGTGGGATTCAGCGCCGCCACGGCTGACTTCAATGTCTGAGCAGCCATCGAAGCCGAGTCGGCTCGCTCTACCAGATAGATGCCGCGGCCCACAATCGGCGCGAGGCTTCCCTGTCGCAGATACGGCACGAAAATGCGCGCCTAGTCCTAGTATTCCGAACACGCTCTACGAGAGAGAGCCCTACGCTTGGGTTCGTATGCCCCCGGCCCGATTCGCACCGTGGCAATCATGGAAACTCGTGAGAATTGGCCGGCCCGTCAGCGGGCGGATGTTCTCTGGGCTTACGTTGATTCGACGGGTGACCTGTTTGTCGAGGAGGTCAGCGTTGTTGTGGCTAGCGAAACGGCGGACCGGCCCCGCATACGCAGCATCGAGTGGGGAAGGCCGTGACGCCTGGCTCCCTGTACGGCGGGCCAAGTAGCCCTTACAGCAGTCCGGTCCCCCACGGCCCCCAGATGGCTACGGTGAGCGCTTTGTCCTGCGCTTCGGAGCCGATGGGGATCTGGCGAACGGTGCCATAGCGAGTGGAAGTGCGGACGGTCGAGCGTCCATAGATGTTGAGAAACATCGTTTGTCCATCCGGGCTGTAGCAGACGCCGGCGGTCTCAGAGGTATTGAAGATGTTCCGGGCGAACTCGAAAATCTCGCCGGACGGGGTCACACCCAATACCCGTTGTCCACCAGAGCCGTCTTCGCACACCGCTAGGCCTCCGCGGGGGCTCACCGCGATGTTGTCGGGAAAGTCAAGCACGTGGGGGTCGGGAGTCTCAAACACCATCGTGATGGTGGAGGCTACCGGATCGTGCATCCAGATTTGCCCCAACCCGACTTCTCCGCCGTTGGTGCAGGTGAAGTAAATCTTGCCCTGGCTGTACCAGCATCCCTCGCCGCGGCGAAAAATGGCACCGCCGTTATTCAGACCCTGCTGAAAGCAAACCGATGCCGTGGCGCCGTTCACCGCCGCCGATTGCGGAGTGGGGTCCGGATTTGGCACGGCCACCCAACTCACCGGCAGCACGGCGCCGACCTGCTGGTCGATACAGGTCACGTAGCCGTTCGCCGCGTCCACCTTGAGCATCTCGAGCCGGCCGTTGTCGTTGGCCAGATCGCCGGCGCGTGCCGGCTTCGTCGCGGGCACGTAGCGGTAGAAGCCCGACACATCCCCTTGGTCTTCCGTTTCGTAGATAATGCTCGTGGCCGGATCGACTGCCACTGCCTCATGCGCGAAGCGGCCCATGCGCCGCAACGGAATCGCTTCGGCGGGCGCGCCCGGCGAGGTGGTGGAGGGCACTTCAAAACAATACCCGTGTTCCCGTGCGTAACCATTGGCGGTTGATCCCTCAAGCGTCTCTTCGCAGGTGATCCAACTGCCCCAGGGCGTGGGCCCGCCAGCACAGTTGCGTAACGTGCCCACCAGACTCCAGTGCTCACGCACCTTGCGCCGGGTCCGTGGATCCCACTCAATCGACGTGGTGCCGCCACCGGAGAATGGATCGTAGGCGAACCGGCGCGGACCGTAGTCAGTGTCAAGGAGGTGAGCGGTGATGCCGTCGCTCGTCGAGTTCGATGCAGCCGGCCGCGGGCGTAGCCGATTGCCCGCCTCGGCGATTTCGTGATTCCGGATCAGGAGCACGTTGCCATTGGACAGCTTGAAGGCCGCCATGCCGTCCATCGCCGAAGGCACCGGGAAACCGTCGGCCATGGTTTCACCCTCATAGCTGATTACGGAATATTGAAAACCCGGTGGCAGGGCGAGGAGTTCACCGGCTGGTTTTACCTCGCCGTAGCCGCGGTGAGTCAGCGAATTGACACTGCCCAGGGCTTTCTGAGAAGCAGCCATACCGGAGAATAGACCGGCGGCGACAGCGGCGGGAGAACTGGTAAGAAAGTTGCGGCGGGATGGCGTCAGTGTGGATCCTTTGGACCGGGATTTGCGTTTTGGGTTTCCCGGAACCCAATAGTCTACACCCGACGCCTCACTCCCGTGCCGGAGTTGATCAGAATCCCCATTCCGAGGGCGGGCCAGTGCCTTACCGATGGCTTCTTCGGACCATCGCA
>VFZP01000074.1 GCA_016871115.1 Acidobacteriota bacterium | reverse complement strand
GGCTCTTCCACCTTCGATACTTCACCCACGTAGGCTCGCGGGATCCAAAGCTCGCTGTCCGTCTTGGCGTTGCGCACCTGGATCTCAGACCAGTTGGCTTCGCAAAACACCCACTCGTTGTGCTCGATGCCGACGATGGGCGGGTAAAAAGAAAAACGGCGATCCCCGAGTTGCTCGAGTTGCGGAGTCACCGGAGAACTGGCCATTGCGAATTTCCTATCTTATCGCGCGGTGAAGCGTCCTAAACTATAAGCATTATGGAAACGTCTTTACCGCACCAGCCGCGCTGGCAGGTGATTGCCTGTTGGTTCTCTGCGATTTTCCTTTCCGTGCTCTTTGCCGTCTCCGGTGCGTGGAAGTTGAGCGCTCCGCTCGATTGGGCCGCCCGGCTGATTCAAATGACTGTCCCTGGTGAACTCAGCATGCCCGGCACGCTAGCCGTTGGTGTATCGGAGTTGTTCGGGGGCGTGTTGATCCTGATTCCGCGCTTCCGGCGTTGGGGCGCGTTCATCATCGCGCTGCTGCTGGTGATCTTCATCATCTTCGTGGGGCTGAAGTACGACGTGCTTCGCGGCGCGGAGTGCTCGTGTTTTCCCTGGCTCAAGCGCGCCGTCGGGCCGATGTTCTTCGTGGTGGACCTGCTGTGGCTGTTGATGGCCCTCGCCGTGGCGCACTGGGCTCGGCCGTCCAGCGGCGTCCGCGCCGCGTCGTTCATTCTTGGCGTGGTCTGCGTGTTCGCCGGCGCCAGCTACGGCATCAACCTCGCACAGCAGTCCGGCATTGAAGCGCCGGACAAGCTCACCATCGACGGCCAGCCCGGCACCGTGAAAGCGGGCAAAGTCTTCCTGTACTTCTTTGACCCCGAGTGCATGCATTGCTTTGAAGCCGCCAAGCGCATGAAAGACTATGCGTGGAAAGACGTCAAGGTGATTACCGTGCCCACGCGAGTCCCGCATTTTGCCGGCCAGTTCCTGAAGGACACCGGACTCAAGGCGCCGGTGGCCGCCGAAGTGGACGCCCTGCGCGAGCGCTTCAAGTTTACTGACCCGCCCTGCGCGGTGCTGCTCGAACACGGCCGGCAAAAGCACGCCTTCATCCAGTTTGATGAAAAGCAGCCGCACGAGACGCTGAAGCAACTCGGCTACATCGAGTAGGCGCTGACCTCCTCAGCTCACCGTCACGCTCTTGCCTGACTCCGCCGATCTGTACGCGGCGAACGCCACGCGCAACACGGCAAGCGACTCCTTCGTCGCGATGAACCATTCGCCCTTGCCCGCCGCCGAATCCACGGCCGATTGCAGCATCAGATCGTAAACGGATGCCCGCTCCCCCGGGCGGAACTGCTGCACCCCGCGTGGTGCGGCCGGGTGCGTCGAGTACCACTCAAGCATAGACTCTACTCGCGTATTGAACCGGAGCCAGCCGTGCGAGCCGTAGAGCCGGATCTCCCTGTCGTAGCCTTTGTCCAGGTAGTAGCCGGCGTTCAGCGTCGCCACCGCGCCGTCCTCAAGTTCCATCGAAACCACCGCCGCATCTTCCACCTCCGACGGCGCGCCACCCACGTTGCGGCAGAAGGCGCTCAAGCGCGCGATGCGCTGTCCGGTGAGCGATTGCAGCAGGTCCAGATAGTGCACGCCGTGGAAGATCAGCTTGCCGCCGCCGCTGCGCTTCTTCGACACCTTCCAGGTCTTCTGGTACGCCGGGTTGTGGAGGCGTGTCTGGTCGGCCACCCATACCATCGAGGCGCCGTACACCTTGCCGATCCAACCGGAACGTATCACTTCCATGGCCTTCACGGCGGCGGGGTCCAGCCGCGTGGCCATGGCCAGCATCAATCGCCGCTGACTCTGGTCAGCCACGCGCGCCATCTCCTCGAACTGGTCGAGTCCGGTGCAGCCAGGTTTATCCACGATCACGTGAGCCCCGGCACGCAGAGCAGTCTTCGCCGCTTCCGGCATCCGTTCGGGTTCGGTAGACACCACCACGAGCGAAGGTCTCACGTCCGCCAACATCCTCGCGGCATCGGCTACGTCGCATGCCACGTAGCGGCCTACGCCGGTGCGCGTGGCGAGGCGGCGGTAGTTGGACACATGGTCGCCTTCGGCCGATTCGATGAGCGCTACGGACACTCCGTCCGCTCCTTGGGCGGCGGCGGCCAGCGGGACTGCGGTCAAGAGGCTGCGTCGTGTCACGCTGCCATTGTATTTGAGGAAGGTCGGTCGCGCCTCTGCGCGTTGGGCAACGGCGCTGTTGGCGTTGCGCAGTTTGTTCGATAGCATCAACAGGAGGCGGTTTTCCAAGCCGGCCCGGCGGACTCCGGTCCAGACTGAGCCTCTCTGGGGTTACCCCAGGGGATGACGGTGTTCCTGCATTTCGTCGCGGGAGCGGCGCGCTCGCTGCGCTAGCGGATAGCTCTCCGTGAGGTCAGACTCGTTAGAATCCGTCGCCTTTTCTTTCTATGCGGCAGCACTCCGAAAAATTGCAAGCCCTCGCTCAGACGCTCATGGCCGGGCGTGGACTCGGTGTGGTGTCGGCGGCGCAATGCCTCGGCCACGCGTTAGGCGCACGCCGGCCGCGGCCATGGATCGCAGCGCTCGCCCGCCGTTACCGCGAGGCGTTCTCCGGGAAGACGCGCCCGCGCCAGCGCGACGTGATCGCGTTCCTCGAAACCGAGCCCATGCTCCGGCGTTTGCTGCCGCGTCTGCGCATTCAGCACTGGATTGCCGAGCCACACCGCATGCAGCCCGTGCCCGCCGCGCGCAAGTGGGCGCTGCCTGCGATTGAATCCACCGCAGCCCTGGCAGACTGGTTGGGACTGAGACTGGGCGAACTCGAGTGGTTCGCCGACCCGCGCCGCCTCTGCCTTCGCGCCGGGCTCTCGGCGCCGCTTCATCACTACTTCTACCGCGCCATCGCAAAATCCTCCGGCGGCGTGCGCCTTGTTGAATCGCCGAAGCCAATGCTGAAAATGCTGCAGCACCGGATCCTGCATGGCGTGCTCGCTGGCATCCCCGCGCACGGCGCGGCGCACGGTTTCCGCCGCGGGCGCTCGGTGCATTCGTTCGCCGCGCCGCATGTGGGACAGGCCGCCGTGCTGCGTCTGGATCTCGCGGACTTCTTTCCCTCGATCCCTGCCGCCCGCGTGCAGGCGCTGTTCCGCACGGCCGGGTATCCGGAACGCGTGGCCGATTTGCTTGGCTGGCTCTGTACGAACGCCACTCAGCGCGCGGCTTGGGCGGACGCCGTGGCGCAGCGCCGCGCGAACCCCGAGGCCCTGATCCGCGCCTGGGGCAAAGCTCCGCGCACTGCTCAACGCAATCGACTGGGACGCGCCGGCATAGCCGCTATGCTGAGGGCTTTCCGCCATGCAACTCGGCCTCTGCTTTACCTCCCGCTATCGCGACGCCGCGACGGCTCTGGCCGCGCGCCTCGAACGTAATCTCGGCGCCGGTGCGCTACTGGTGGAGTCTGACGAAGAGCCGGTGTCCAGCATCTGGGAACAGGCCACCTCGGCCAGCGCGGTGCTATTGATTCTCGACGCGATCTCCGCGCCGCCCGGTCCTGTGCACCGTGAAGACTGGGAATCGCTGCTGGAACACAACGGCGCACCGCCGATGGCTGTCTGGCGCGCTGATCCCTGCCATTATCCAAAACTTCTGGAGCGCCGTCCGTTCCTGTCCACCGGCGACGCGCTCGAAGCGGCGCGTTGGGTAGAGCGGTGGCTGGTTGCGCAACAACCGTCACACCGGGGCGCATTGTCCTTGGCGCGTGCCGCCGATGCGTTTCCCGAGAGTTGGTGGGAGGAACTGGTCGACCGGCCGGGTCGCCTTGCCTTTGCCGGCGCGTCCGCGTTAGCCGCGGCGCACTCGTTTGCCTTCCAGGCCGACACGCACTTTCAGGGCGTGTTGTGGATCCCCGCCATGGGTCGGCCTTGGGAGACTGTCGTGGCTGAGGCCGAACACCGCGCCGGGAGTGCCGAGCGCTTGCTCATCGTCCTCGCTGGGTGGGACGGTGAGATTCCTGCTGTGCCCGAAGGCCGCCATTCGTGGCTTGCCGTGGCCGCGCCCCTGCCGGCGGGCGTCTGCCAACCCGGCGGATTCCCTCTTTCGCTGGCGCGCCGGCTCGATCTCGACGTTACCTCCGCCGTCCCGCTCGACGCCGCAGGCTTCTGGCTACGCGCCCGAGGGCAGGGAATTGCGCCCCCGGATGAGGCGGAGCGGGCGCGGCATCGCGCGGCGCTGGCCGAAACATTCCGGCCCTGGCGCGTGCGTATGGACGAGTGCGAAGTGCTGGCCGCCTTCGATGACAGCGCCGAGGGTTTGGAGTTGGGTTGGAACTACGCGCGCTTCCTGGCCGAACGGCTCCGCACGCGCGAAGCCGTGTATTGGTTTCGTGAAGTGATCGCGCGCGCGCCCGCCCACGGCAACACGGAGTTGGCGCGCGAGGCGCAGCGCGAGTTGAGCTGGCTGGTGGACGAAACAGGCGCGGTACTGCGGAATCCCGCAGCAGTCGGAGAACAGTTGTCGCTGTTCGGCTTCTAGGCTGGGCCCTACGGCTTCGGGTCGGCGTGGATCTGCGTGGCCAGGTAGTTCTCGATGCCCACTTCCTTGATCATGTGGAGCTGCGCTTCCAGCCAGTCCACATGATCTTCCTCATCGAGCAGGATCTTCTCAAACAGGTCGCGTGAGCCGTTGTCCCGGGCTTCGGTGGCTGCCTTGACAGCCTCGTTCAGCCGCGGCAATGCTTCCATCTCCAGCTTGAGATCGTTCTCAAACTGCTCTTTCACACTCTCGCCGATCCGTAGCGGAAACGTCTCGGTCATGATCGGCGTGCCGTCCAGGAACAGGATCCGCTCCATCAACTCTTCGGCATGGTGCATCTCTTCGATCGACTCGCGCCGCGTGTGCTGGTAAAGCTTCTGGTAGCCCCAATTGTTCAGCATCTCGGCATGCAGGAAGTACTGATTGATGGCCGTCAATTCAGCCCGCAAAACTTCGTTCAAGTAGTCGATAACTTTCTTGTTGCCTTTCAACGGGCCTCCCTCGAAGTCCCAATTATATCAGGCGTGGCACAGCGAGCTAGCGGCGAGAATATTTCAGTTTTGTGGCGATTATGTTACCGTATGGCAACAATGTCAGCGTTGATCCTGCCCGCGCTTGCCTTGGCCGTAGCCGGCCCGGCGCTGGACGTGCCGGTTTGCGCGGCGCCCGGCGAGCGGCTTGACCCTCTGACCGAGGCCGAGTTTCGCACTCAGTTGCCCGCCACTCTGCCCGTTCCGGTGCGCGTGCTTCCGTGTCAAAAGGCCGCCGAGGCCGCCGTGCGGATCATCATCTTCGAGCGCCCGCTGGCAGCCGAGCCCACGGCTTTGGGCGCGGCGCGGATCGAAAGACGCCGAGTGACCGGAGATGTGAAGCTGTTCCAGCAGCCCATCGCGAACTTGATCGGTTCGCGCTTGCCCTTGCTGCTTGCCCGCGCCATGGCCCGCGTCGCGGCGCATGAGTTGCGGCACTGGCGTGAACAAGACCATGGCCACCTCGGCCAGCATGGCTGGCAGGCGGCCTCCGTCGGTACGGCACACCTGCTCGCTCCAGCAAATTATCGCCACGGCCGGTAGCCGGAGCTAAACTGGAAGGGTATCCGCTACCCACCCGGTTTCGGCCGGCACCCGGGTTCTCATCGTAGACGACGAAGAGAATCAGTGCTCCGGTCTGGCTAATATGGTTACCGGCTGGGGCTTCGTCGCCGAGACGGCCCGCGACGGCGTTGACGCGCTTGAGAAGATCGAGGGGTTAGAGCCCCAGGTCATGCTCACCGACATGATGATGCCGCGCATGGACGGCGCCGAACTCATGCGCCGCCTGAAGGACCGCGGCACCAGCCTCCCGGTCATCGTCGTCACCGCTTTCGGCAACATCGAAACTGCCGTGAACACGACGCACTAACTCGGCGCGTTCTGGTTCCTCGAAAAACCGATCCAGGGCCGCATTCTGCGCTTCCTGCTGGAGCGGGCGTCGCAGCAAAGCCGGATGGCCGAACAAGCCGAAGGGTTGCGGCATCAGTTGAGCTACCAGGGCGTGCTGGGTGAACTGGCGGGCAACTCGGAAGTCTTGCAGCAGGTGTTCTCGCTGATCCGTCAGTTGGCGCCCACGCGTGCGCCGGTGCTGGTGACAGGGGAAAGTGGGACCGGCAAAGAGGTAGTGGCGCGCGCCATTCATCAGTTGAGTCCGCGTGCCGGCGGCCCGTTTGTGGCGATCAACTGCGCGGCGCTGCCCGAGACGCTGATGGAAAGTGAGTTGTTCGGTCACGAAAAAGGCGCCTTTACAGATGCGGTGGAACGGCGCGCCGGGTGCTTTGAACTGGCCCAGGGCGGCACGCTCCTGCTTGACGAACTGGCCGAGATGCCCATCGGTACGCAGGCGAAACTTCTGCGGGTGCTCGAAGACTCGCGGGTCCGCCGCCTGGGTGGCAAGACCGATGCGGTGGTGGACGTGCGCGTCATCGCCGCCACTAACCGGCCGCCCGCAGCGGCGATCCGCAAGAACATGCTGCGCGAGGATCTCTAATACCGCCTGAATGTCTTTGGCCTGGAACTGCCGCCGCTGCGCCGCCGCCTCGACGACATTCCGGCGCTGGCCAAGTCCATCATCCGCGGCATGAATCAAAAGCACGAAATCCGGATCACCGGTCTGGACCCGGACGTGCTTCCCAGGCTGCAGCGGCACAACTGGCCTGGCAATGTGCGCGAAGTGAGCAACGTACTGGAACGCGCGGCCATTATCGCTGGCTCTGGCGTGTTGACCTCACAGCATCTTCCGTCTTCGGTCACGGCGGCCGTGAGCGGAGGCGCCAACCCTCCGGCTGCGGGGGCGCTGGCCCGGCGGCGGTCTCCGCCCCGTTGTCCGGCGGCACACCCTTGGCGGCCCCAGCCGCGCCCGGCGAAGGGATTACGCTGCCGGTGGGTACCACGGTGGAACAGGCTGAAAAATCACTAATTCTGGTAACCCTCGCTCACACCAAGAACAACAAGACGCGCGCGGCGGAAATTCTTGGCATCAGCCTCAAAACCCTATTCAACAAACTCAAAGAATACGGGGCGGCCGACGCGTCGGCGGCTGGAGGCGCGTGAGCGCAAGGCACTGAGGTATGTCGCTCAAGGCGCGTTTCCGCATTTCGATCATCGTGGTGATGACCATGCTGGTGCCGATGCAGTGCGTCGCCACCCTGCGCTACACGATCGAGGACAAGTTCAAAGAAGTGCAAGACCGCGCCGAGGCGATCAAGGAGCAAACCCGCCTCCAGGTTACCCAACGCGTGCAGGACAGCGTCGCGGCCATGCGCCCGGTGCCCACCTCGTTTGAAGCTACCCGCGCGGCGATTCATCGGGTGGTTTCGAGCGATTCGTTTCTGCCGGCGTTGTTTATCAGTTCGATCGTCAGTTCCAGCGGCATCGTGGAAATCCAGCTTTGCGATGACGAGGGCCTCGTCCTCACTTCCTCGTCCAATCACCGCAGCCGGCGCACCTATGTCTCGCTGCCGCTGCTCGAAGACTGGGTGAAACGGCCGCTGTGGGACCGCATCATCGAAGTGCTCAGCGAAACCCGGGACTACATAGTGGTGACCAAACTCGCTTGGCCGCTCGATCCCACCAAGCGCATCCTCGATGTGCGCGTGTTGGTTTCAAGTGCGATGATTCTGGAGGCGATCAAGAAACAGGTCCAGACCCTGGCGGGCTTCTCTGTGCTCAGTCTGCTGTTGACCGTGGCCTTTACCTATGTCTTTTCGAACGTGCGGCTGAACTGGCTCAACCGGCTGAGCCAGCGCATCGAATTGATCACCACCGGCGAGGCGCTGCTGCCGCCGTTGAAGGCCGGTGTGGGCGAGCCCAAAAAGTTCGCTGACATGACCTTGAAGATTGAGGTGCTCGGGCAGCGGTTCCGCGGTGTGCGCGAGGACATGGTGCAGATGCGCAACAACATCGACGGCATGCTGGAGCGCCTGGAAGAAGGGGTAGTGCTGTTCGATGCGGACCGGCGCGTGGTGCGGGCCTCGCGTTCGGCCGAGCGCATTCTGGCGCGCAAGATGGCGGGCCATCATCTCGATGAACTGCTGCCGGCCGGTTCGCCGCTCGGCGCACTGGTGCGCCAGTCGATGGACTCTGGCCGGCCCGTCAGGGAAGCGTCGATTTCGCTGGAACGTCCCGGCGCCGAGCCGCTGCGCTTGCTGGCCAACATCGATTTGCTCGAAGAGCCGGGGCGCCGCCCCAGCCTGCTACTGACGCTCCGCGACGTTGAAGGCCGCCGCCAGTTATTCAGCCAGCTCGATATCTCCACGCGCCTGGCCGCCATCAGCCGCCTTACCGGCGGCGTGGCCCACGAGATCAAGAATCCGTTGAACGCCATGGCCGTGCATCTGGAACTGCTCAAGGACAAGCTCGAAGGCGAAGCCCGCGTCTCGAATGAGTTGAATGTGATTGGCGGTGAGATCGCGCGGCTTGACCGCGTGGTGAAGACGTTTCTCGACTTCACCCGGCCCGTCGACCTGGAGTTGAAACACGTCGATCTGGTCGACCTGTTCCGCCAAGTCACCACGCTCGTCTGGCCCGGCGCGGAAAAAGGCGCGGTGTCCGTGGCCCTCGATGCGCGCGTGGCGCGCGGCTGGGTCCGCGGTGACGCAGATCTGATCAAGCAGGCGCTCATCAACGTTTTTAACAACGGCGTGGAGGCCGTGCCCCAAGGCGGCCGCCTGAATGTGACGGTCGATCTCGAAGGCGATCAGGTCCTCATCGCCGTTGCTGATGAAGGGCCCGGCATCCCGCAAGAATTACGCGAGAGAATTTTCAACCTCTTCTTCACCACCAAAGAAAAAGGTTCGGGTATCGGACTGGCGATGACGTTCCGGATCGTACAGTTGCACAGCGGAACCGTGGATTTTTCCACCGAGCCAGGCGTGGGCACGACGTTCCGTTTGCGCTTCCCCGCCGCTGGTGATCCACCGCCGTCGCCAGATTCCCCCCAATTTCGTGATAGCAGTGGTACTCTTGGAGAACAGCTTGGTGTTTAGCAGACAGCCTTCGGGGCGTCAGCGGAGGCAACGGGCAAATGAAGCGATCGGGGTATGCGTTGGCTTGTGCCTGCCTTCGTGCGGACTGTTTCGTAGAAACCAGGTCTCCCCGCCGATCATTGCGGCGCCTCCCAAGAAGCCCTCCAAACCCATCGAAAATCCCCATGTTCCTCCACCACCGAGAGTAGAGCAGGCCGCTACGCCAGCGCCGCCGCCTCTGGTGAGAACGGAAATTCCTGCAAAGCCACCTCCAGCGCCGCCAGCTCCCCGGCCGGCCAGACGCCCCAGGCGTGTGGTTGCCAAGGTGCCTCCGCCCGCACCAGTCCATACTGCGTCCGCTCCCCCGGCTGCCTCCAATGCTGGGCCGCCGGTTGGTTCGGCTACAACGGCGGAACCCTATGCCCCGGTAACCGAGCAGCCGTCCGCGACTGTGTTAACCCCCGTACTGTCGGCGGGGCAGCAAGTGGCGTTTAACCGCGCCATCTATGTGGCGATCGACCAAGCTCAGTCACGCTTGGCCGAGGTCCGCGACAAGGTTCTCAGTCAGACGCAGCGCGCCAACGCTGATGGTGCCTTTTCATTTATCGAGCAGGCCCAGCAACTGCGGGCTTCTGATTTGGTGACGGCGAAGAGTCTGGCAGACCGGGCGGTGGTGCTGGCGCGAGCCTTGGTCGCAGAAACCCGGTAATTTCACCGCGTCCGGCAAAATGCGCTAGCATTTTTGACGCGAATGCCTTACCCTACTCCCAGGTTCCATTAGTACCAATGGTCTGATCAGTTCCAGACTCGGATCCCCCCCATACTGGTTAGAACCCAGGGAAACGAAAAAAGCGAGGCAGTCATCGGGTCTCCGGAGCGTCCTTTGCAGAGCTTTGACTGCCTCGCTTAGTTAGCCACTGAACAGCGGCTCCCCGTCCCTGCCCGCGTTCCAGACTCCGGGCAAGGAGAAACTTTTTACCGTCTGCTTGAGACGGATGCCGTGACCTTTCTCCCGTCGGTCGGGTCAGCCACGTAAACTCGGACTTCTACGCGGCGATTCTGCTTGCGTCCCGCGCGGGTGCGGTTATCGGCCACCTGCACCATGGAGCCCGAACCGAGCTGCGAGATGCGGAACAGCGGAATCTTGTGTTGCAGAGTGAGGTAACGAACCACTTCGTCGGCTCGCTGACGGCTCAGATCGAGGTTCATGGCCGCATTCCCCGTCTTGTCGGTAAAGCCATGTACCTCAATCATATAGCGCTTCTGGCCTAAGGCTTGGTAGGCTAGCGTATCGAGCTGCTTTTTCGCTTCGGCCGAGAGTCTACTTTCGGCGATGGCAAACAGCACGTTCTCGGATACAGCGACCTGAAAGTTGTCAAGCGCGGTCACCCGCTCGGACAGCTTCTGCTCAACCTCGTTTGAACGCGTAATGCCCTGATTCGCAGGGGCTTTTGCGTCTGCCGTCTGCTGCCCAAAAGAATTCGTCTCTTTGCTGAGCCCACCGAGGCGCTCGTCCGCGCTTGCCGTCTCCTTCCCCGCTTCGCCGGCGCGGGCGTCAGCCCCTTTTTGACGCGCTCATCCGCGGCGGAGATGTCTTTCTCGTGGCTGGCGAGCGTGGCATCGGTCTCACGTGATTTCGCCTCCAGGCCGCCGATCCGGCGGTCGAGGGGGTCGGAAACCGATTTGACGTGCTTCCTTGTAGCAATGCAGCCGGTAGACGCGAGCGTGAGAGCAAGAATGGTAGAAACGGACAGAATTGTTTTATGCATGGACCTGCCTAAACCATTCATTAAGAGTGGTTTATCACTCCCGAATGAGGGATTCTCCGCAATGAGCGATGCATTCTTCATGCCAAAACAGAGGGGCCAGGAAACAGTGGGGAGGCGACTGGAATAGGTCGCGCCGCGGAGAGGGAAACCGCGGCGCGACAGCCATCGGTCAGGGCCGTGGAGGAGTTCGACCCCCGCCATCGTTCTACCTGCTGAGTAAAGACGGCGGAACCGATCCGATGTAAAGAAACGGCCACAGGGGAGGGAGAGGAGAGAGGCTGACTGTTGAGGGAAGTACCAGCCAGAAAGAATTTACCTGCTCGGGTTGGTACAATTTTCCAGTCAACGCTCATAAAACCTTGTGATTGGTTCCCACAATTGAGTTGCCAGATTATGAGCAACTGACGGGCCAAACTTTCGTGGCCTCTCGCACGCGGTGAATTGACTCGATGTGTTAGATTGGGGAGTTCATGGCAGCGCCATCCGGACCCCTCAAACCTACGCCGTTGAATGCGGTTCACCGGGCCACAGGGGCCAAGATGGTGGATTTTGGCGGTTGGGACATGCCGGTGCAGTACTCCGGCATTCTGGATGAACACCACGCCGTGCGGCGCGCCGTTGGGCTCTTCGATGTCAGCCACATGGGCGAGATCGAGATTCAGGGGCCGCAGGCCTTTGAACTGGTGAATCTGATTGCCACCAGTGCGGTGGCGAAACTAGTAGACGGGCAGGCCCAATATGCCGGCCTGCTGTATTCCCACGGCGGTTTTGTCGACGACATACTCATCTACCGCGTCAACCCGCAGCACTACTTCTTGTGCGTGAACGCTTCCAATCAGGACAAGGACTACGAGCATATCGCCGCGCAGAACCGGTTTGACTGCACGGTGGAGAATGCCGGTCCACGGTATTCGCAACTGGCAATTCAAGGACCGAAAGCCGCGGCTACTCTGCAAAAGCTCACGGCGACGGAACTCGCGCCGATCAAGTATTACCGCTCCCGCGACGGCGAAGTGGACGGTGTCCCCGCGCGCATGGCGCGTACCGGCTACACGGGCGAAGACTGCTTTGAAGTCTTCTTCGCCCCGGCCGAGTCTGAGCGGCTTTGGAACAAGATCATGCAGGCTGGCGCGGAGTTCGGTATCAAGCCCTGCGGACTTGGCGCGCGCAACACGCTGCGCCTTGAAGCGGGCATGGCGCTCTACGGGCACGAGATCAACGCCGAGATCACTCCGATTGAGGCAGGCCTCGAACGTAATTGCGACATGACCAAGGAGTTTATCGGCAAGCGAATCTGTGTGCGGCAACTCGCCGAAGGCGTCACGCGCAAGCTGATGGGCTTTGAGATGACCGGGCGCGGCATCGGCCGCGACGGCTATGAAGTGAATGTGGACGGCACCCCGGCCGGCTGGGTGACCAGCGGCGGACCGTCGCCCACGCTCGGCAAGAACATCGGACTGTGTTATCTTCCGACGGCGGCCGCCCAACTGGGGCGGACCATTCAAGTGATCGTGCGCGGCCAGCCCGTGGATGCGATGACGGTCGCCACGCCATTTTATAAACGGGCCAGGTAGGAACCATCAATGTATCCAGACAATCTCCGTTACACCAAAGAACACGAGTGGGTGAAAGTGGAAGGCGCCACGGGCACGATTGGCATCACAGATCACGCCCAGAAAGAACTTGGCGACATTGTTTACGTCGACCTGCCGAAAGTGGGCGCGGTGGTGGAAACCGGCAAGTCGCTCGGATCGGTGGAAAGCGTCAAAGCGGTCTCGGAGATCTACGCTCCGGTGAGCGGCGAAGTGTTGGAGATCAATGCGATGTTGTCTGCCTCGCCCGAGAAGCTGAACGAAGATCCCCACGGTGAGGCCTGGCTGGTGAAAGTAAAGTTGTCGTCGCCTGATGAAATAAACCAACTCATGAGCGCCGCCGACTATCGAAAGCATTTGGGGGAAGCCTAATCAAGTGCGTTATCTGCCTAAGTCCGACGCCGAACGGCGCCAGATGCTGGATGAAATCGGTGCGCGGTCGCTCGATGATCTTTTCGCCCACCTGCCTGAGCCGGTTCGCCTGAATCGGGCGCTGGATATCGCGCCCGGCCGCTCGGAATACGAGATTGTGGATTATTTCAACAAACTCGGCGCGCAGTGCGGTAACTATCCGTCGTTTCTAGGCGCGGGCGTGTATCGCCACTACCGTCCGGTGTTGTGCGACGTGGTGGTCTCGCGTGGCGAGTTCCTGACGAGCTACACGCCGTATCAAGCCGAGATAGCGCAAGGCTCGCTCACCACGATTTTCGAGTTTCAGACGATGGTGTGCCAGTTGACCGGCATGGACGTGGCGAACGCGTCGATGTATGACGGCTCGACAGCGGTGCCGGAAGCGGCGCTGATGGCGATGCGCGTCACCGGGCGTGAGCGGATTGTGGTGGCCAGGGCCGTCCACCCGGAATATCGGGCCGTGCTCGACACCAACGCGCGAAACCGCGAAATGTCGGTGGTGGAGTTCGCCTACGATGCCTCAACAGGCCTGTCTGACCTCGCGGCCCTCGAAGCGGCCATGGACAACCAGACTGCGGCCGTGATCATGCAATCGCCAAACTTCTTTGGCGGTGTTGAGAGCGTCAAGGCCGCCGCCGAGATCGCGCACAAACATGGCGCGCTGCTGGTGCTGGTGTTCACCGAAGCCGTGTCGCTGGGCCTGCTGAAGCCTCCGTGCGAAGCCGATATCGTCTGCGGCGAGCTGCAATCGTTTGCCATTTCGCCGAGCTACGGCGGACCGTTCGCGGGTGTGATTGCCACCAAGGAAAAGTTCCTTCGGCAGATGCCGGGCCGGTTGGCCGGGCAGACGAAAGACAGCAATGGAAACCGCGCCTTCTGCCTCACGCTTTCAACCCGCGAGCAACACATTCGCCGCGAGAAAGCAACGTCGAACATCTGCACCAACCAAGCGCTCATCGCGCTCATGGCCACGGTGTTCATGACCGTCTACGGCAAGAAGGGCTTGCGGGAGTTGGCGACGCAGAATCTGTCGAAAGCGCATTACCTCGGCGGTCAACTCGCACGAAAGTTCTCCGCTCCCTACTTCAATGAGTTGGTTGCCACGCCCCGCCGCGCGGCTGGGCTGGTGAATGACGAGTTATTGGGGCAAGGCATTGTGGGTGGGCTCGACCTGGGACGGTTCTATCCGGAACTCAGCGGGAGTCTGCTGCTCTGTGCCACGGAAATGAGCCAGCGCGCCGACATGGACAAAGTGGCGGAGGCGATTAACCGCGCATGATCAACAAGACTCGCCAGCATATCAATCAGAACGAAGGCCTGATCTTTGAGGTCTCCTCACCCGGCAAGAAAGGCTACCAGTTGCCGGATCTCGACGTGCCTGAGATTGACCCGGCGGCCGCGCTCGGCGTCGCAGCCGTGCGGAGTGAGATCGAGGATTTTCCGGAAGTGAGCGAGGTGGAGACCATCCGCCACTTCACGCGCCTTTCCACCCAAAACTACGGCATCGATCTCGGCCTTTTTCCGCTCGGTTCATGCACGATGAAGTACAACCCGCGCATCAACGAAACCGTTGCGAGGACGCCGGGCCTCGCGTGGGCGCATCCGTACCAGCCGGAGTCTTTGTCGCAAGGGTGTCTCGAAGTGGTGGCGGTGCTCGAACGCATGTTGCTCGAGATCACCGGCATGGACGCGGTTACGCTGCAGCCCGCTGCGGGTGCGCACGGTGAGTGGACCGGTATCATGCTGGTGCGCGCGCTACACGAGAGCCGCGGCAACGGGCGCAAGAAGATCCTAGTGCCAGACTCGGCGCACGGTACGAATCCCGCCACGGCCGCCATGTGCGGATACACGGTGGAGAACCTGCCGTCGAACGAGTACGGCATGCTGGATCTGTCGGCGCTGGAGCGGCAGGCGAATGAAGATGTCGCCGCGATGATGGTGACCAACCCGAACACCGTCGGCGTTTTCGAAGCGGATATTCAGAAGGCCGCCGCGATCCTGCACGCCAAGGGCGCGCTGGTCTACATGGATGGCGCCAACATGAACGCGATGGTGGGCATCACGCGGCCGGGCGATTTCGGCATCGACGTAATGCACCTGAATCTACACAAGACGTTCTCCACGCCTCACGGCGGCGGCGGGCCAGGCGCGGGTCCGGTGGCGGTGAAGAAGCAACTGGAGCCGTTCCTGCCCGTGCCTCGTTTACGTCGCGTGGGTGAGTTGTGGACGCTGGACCAGCACCGGCCGGCGTCGATCGGCAAGGTGCGCGCGTTCATCGGCAACTTCGGTGTGCTGGTGCGGGCCCTCTCCTATATCCTCGCGCACGGCGGGCCTGGGCTGCGCAACGCCACGCTCGATGCGATTCTGAACGCCAACTACATCCGCAAGGCGCTGGAGCCGTACTTTGAACTACCCTTCAAGTCACCCTCGATGCACGAGTGCGTTTTTGGCGATGACCGCCAAGCGGCGAAGGGCGTGAAGACCGGCGATATTGCCAAGCGCCTCATCGACTACGGCTTTCATCCCTACACCACCAGCTTTCCGATGATCGTGCATGGCGCGCTGATGATTGAGCCTACCGAGACTGAGCCCAAGCAGGAACTCGACCTGTTCATCGACGCCATGATCTCGATCGCGAAAGAAGTGGAAGAGGATCCGAAGTTCGTGTTGGCCGCGCCCCACAACACGCGCACCAGCCGCGTCGATGAAACCACGGCCGCCCGCAAGCCCATCTTGCGCTGGCGTCCGGGGCAATAGGTCCGCCCAGCAGCTTCTGAACATGCGGCAACCAACCCCGTGGCTTCTGCTACTGGGCTTGGTTGCCGTTTTGCGTTTGCCCTATCTGTGGATGCCGGTGCAGGGCGACGATGCGTTCTACCTTGCCATGGCGCAGCACGCGCTGGTAGACCCCGTGCACCCGAACAATTTCAAACTGATCGCGCAGGGCGGGGAAGTGGACATGCGCGGCTTTCCCAAGCCGCCGGGCAATGCGTGGATTCTTGCAGCGGCGCTGGCAGTTGCGGGCGAGGTGCGCGAGCCCGCGTTGCATCTGCTCTACGCGGGCTTCACGCTGCTGGCTTTGAGGGCGTTGTGGGAATTGGCGCTGGTTTTCGCTCCTGCCGCGCCGCGCTGGGCGGTGCTGCTGTTTGCGGCTGCGCCGGCGTTGGTGATCAATGGCAACTCATTGGAAGCCGACGTGCCGTTTGTGGCGTTCTTTCTCGCCGCCTTGGCCTTCTGGGTCCGCGGGGTGTGGACCCTGGGCGCAGTGGCCGCCAGTGTGGCGGCGATCATCGAGTACAAGGCGGCGATGGTGGTGCCCATTGCCGGCCTCTATCTGTGGAGGCAGCGTCCGCGGGTACCCCGCTCGGCATGGCTTGCGCTGGCGGCTCCGGTGGCGGCGCTGGCGGCGTGGCAGTTGTTTCAACGCTGGTCCACCGGCGCGGCGCCGGCGGAAGTGCTGGCGGGCTACTTTCAGACGCGGGGGTTGCAGTCGCCTGCCAACAAGCTGCGGAACGCGCTGGCGCTCACGGTGCACTCTGGCTGGGTCGTCTCGCCGTTGTTGACGCTGGCCTGGTTCGGGCGCGCGGAATGGGCGCTGGGGGCTCTGGCGGCGTTGGCGGGCGCGTGGTTGCTGGACGCGAACCCGTTGTTCTGGCTGCCATTGGGCGCGGGCGTGGGCGTGCTAACGAGCATGGTGCGTGAGGCGGTGCGTCGAGACTACCTGGCTGCCTGGTTCGTTTTGTACTTTTCCTTTGCCGTGACGGTTTTCTTTGCCGGCTCAGCGCGCTATCTGCTGCCGGCGGCCGCACCGCTGGTGCTTGTTACCGTGAACCGGTTGGCGGACCGCCCGCGATGGTTGACGGCAGGGTTCGTTTTGCAAATGGCGCTCGCGTTGCTGCTGAATCAGGCCAACTACGAGCACTGGCTCGGCTACCGCGAGGCGGTAGCACGGTGGGACCAGACGCTCCGCGACGCGCCGCGGGCGTGGGTGGCCGGGGAGTGGGGCTTGCGGTTTTATGCCGAGGCCGCCGGGGCGGCGTCATTGCGGCGTGACCAGACGCTGCGGCCGGGCGATGTGACAATCGCGCAGCGAATCGGCCAGCCCATCGATTTCACTCCCGGGGGCGGCGTGGCGGCGCCGCTGGCCGAGTATTCGGTGCAGCCGCGCTTGCCGC
The DNA here is from genome assembly GCA_016871115.1 of Acidobacteriota bacterium. Taxonomy (GTDB): domain Bacteria; phylum Acidobacteriota; class Terriglobia; order Bryobacterales; family Bryobacteraceae; genus VFZP01. The sequence continues at coordinate 1,998 of VFZP01000074.1, read as the reverse complement.
TGCGGCTGCTCGCCGCCGGTTCGCGGTCTGCCTACTCCTCCCACGACGGCGGCTTCCGCGCCTTCGATGTCAGCGCCGCGCCTGCCGATGTGGTGACGGCGTCGGTGATCACCGCGCGTGCCCCGGTGCTTTCCTACCTGCCGATGAATGCACCCGAAGCCGAGTTCCAGTTGGCCGGCGGTGCTTACGCGCTGCAGGATTCGTGGCGCTGGACCAACCGCCGCGTGGTGGCGCTGCTGAAGACACCCGCCGGAGCGCCAAAGGCTGTGGAAGCGACGTTCCGCATCATTGACCATTCTCCCGTGCGGCGCGCCACGCTTCTGGTGGACGGGCGCCCCGTGGCCGAGGCGTCGCTCCCCGGTCCGGGCCTCCACACGCTCAAATCGCAGTCCCCAGTTTCTGTTTCAGGCAATTCTGCCACGCTCACGCTGCTGCTCGATTCGACTTTTCGTGTTCCGAACGATGACCGCGAACTCGCCGTGATCCTGACCGGGATCGGCTTCACCCGATGATAGAATTCTCTTAATGGTCCGGTCAGTTGGAATTCGTTGTCTGGTGGCATGCATCGCGGTGATGCTGGCCATGCCGCTGGTTGCCGCCAAGAAGAAGAAAAAGGGCGAAGAAGAAGTCACACAGACCCTGGAAGTTCTGCCTGATCCGCCCAACGTCATCAAGGCCGAAGTCGGACGCATGGTGTTTCACGCGGCGCCGCTGTCAGGCAAAGGCCTGCTATCGCAGCAGGTGCGCGATGCGGTGAAAGCGATCTGGCGCGTCAACGGCGGCGCCACGGTGGTGAAACTGCGCGCGCTGGTGGCGGGCACCGGTGACCTGCGGCGCGTGCAGGCCATTGTGAGCGAGATGTTCGCCGAGAAGCGCCAACCGTTGCCGGTGCTCAGCGTGGTGCAAGTGGGCGTGCTGCCGCTCGAAGGCGCGCAGGTGGTGCTGGAAGCTACATCGCTGGCGAAGAAGACGGTGAATCCCCATGGGTTGGCCTTCGTCTCCGGCAAGGGCGCGACCAAGCCGATCAACCCGGATCAGCCCACCACGTCGATGATGCCGCTGGCCGAAAAATCGGTGGCCGACCTGAAGACGGCGCTGCAGGCCGTAGGGCTCGGCGGCGCGGACGTGCAACGCGTGACTTGCTTCCAGAGCGCGCTAGATGAGATGGCGCAGGTGCAGGGCTTGGTGACGCGCGAGTTCCCGTCTGCCGTGCTCACCTTCGCGCAGACCGAACGCGCGCCGTCGATTCACGTGGTGGAGTGCGAGGCGATCGCGCGTCTGAAGTCAGCCGCCGGCGCGGCGTGGAAAGTGATGAACCCCGCCGGACTTCCGGCGTCGCATAACTTCTCGCAACTTGCCGTGGCCGGACCCGGGGCCGTTGTGTTGTCGGGCGGCCATCTTGCATTCCGCGCGCAGGATTCGGACGTGCGGTTGTGTTTTGACCGGCTGAAGAAGCATCTCGAAGAGAGCGGAACGAACCTGAAGAACGTCTTCTGGTCGAGCATCTATCCCACCTCGCGCGGAGTCACTGAACGCGTGCGGGCGATCCGGTTTGAATACTACGACAAGGCCAATCCTCCGGCCAGCACTGTATTGGGCTTTGAAGGACTGCCGTCGCTCGATGCGACGTTCTCGCTGGAAGTGATTGCCGGTTTGCGCTAGCAGGCGCTTTTCCGGAACGCGTCCAGCGTAGCGGCCGCAGCATCGTCGTCAGAGGCGGCTACCAACGTGTCGAAGAGACTGTCCAGACGGTCGGCATCCCTCACTTCGTCCAGCCAGCCGACCTGGGCGGCGAGGCTTGGTCTGCGCAACTGCAGCAACGAGCGGATGTGCCGGCGAATCGAACTCAGGCGCTGCTCCACGCCCTTTTGCAAGCCTTTTTGCAAGCTGTTAGCCTGACTTTCGCAGTTGGCGGGGTTGGCAGGAGGTAAGTCATTCAGAATCAGCAGACGGGTCTCAAAGGTCTCCACCACAAAAGCTGGAGCTGGGCGAGGAGAT
>VFZP01000073.1 GCA_016871115.1 Acidobacteriota bacterium | reverse complement strand
GTTCTTCAGGCTGACTTGCGCTTTGATGAACTGCCAGTCTGGCAGTTCATAGGCGCGCAGTGCGGTCTTGAGCGGAGCCGAGATCTCCTTCGCCTCGTACGCGCCGAGCGTGCCGAGTGAGAATGGCACGGTGGCCACCGCTTTGTCGTCGGCGCTCAAAGTGACGGTTCCCGCCAACTCCGCCATGTCGGCGCTGGAGTGGTTGATCAGCATCATGCGTAACTGAGGCCGCTTGTTCTGCTCAAGAATGCGGATGCCCGCTACTTCGAGGTTTTTCTCCAGGCTGGCGCGCTTGCGAGGGCTGCCAGTCGGCGCTGCGCTTTCAGCCGATTCGGCCGGCGCAGGCGCGGGCGTTTCCATCGCGGCTACGGCAGGCTTGTTCAGCACGTAGTTGTAGAAGGCGTATCCGGCCCCTACCAGGCCGCCGAACACCAGTAGCGTTACCAGCCAAGCTGACAGCGTTTGGCGCGGCGGCGCTGGCGCGTAGACGTACTGTGGCTGCGGCGGCGCGGGAGCATATTCATGCTGTGGCGGCTGCGGCGGAGGCGGCGCGGTGGGACGGGGCGGGGCAGTGGGTGTGGGCCTTGAGACCACAGTGGGGCCGCCCACCGGAGTCACCGGCGGCGGTGGTGGCGGCGCGGCAGCGCGCGGCGGTGGCGGCGCTGGAGGCTTGCAATTCGGACAGTCTGAGTAGGCCGGGGGAACCTCGGCGCCGCACTGCGGGCAGATCCAGGTGAACATGTTGCGCTTCTACACAGTGTAGATGGATTGCGGCATGCAGTGGTTTCCCCCGCGTGTAAATCTTGGCGAACCTCGGTTTACCCAGCATCGCCGCGCACCACTGTGTCATCCTGACTAGCGGTGGACGAAACATTCGGCATTGCGATCTTTTCGCTCGTGGTCTTCCTGTTCTCGACGGTTTGCCACGAAGCCGCCCACGCGCTTGCCGCGCTGCGACTGGGCGACAAGACGGCGTATCACAACGGCCAGGTCACGCTGAACCCTTGGCCGCACATCCAGCAGGAGCCGTTTGGCCTCGGCCTGCTGCCGGTCATCAGCATCTTCCTCAATCTGCAGACCGGGATTCCTGGCGTCATCGGCTTTGCCAGTGCGCCGTACGATCCGCTTTGGGCGATGCGTTATCCGCGGCGCGCGGCGTGGATGGCGATGGCGGGTCCGGCGACCAATTTCGCGCTGGCATTGCTGGCGGCGGTGACGGTGAAAGTGGGCGTTTCGCTCGGATGGTTTAAGCTTGCCTACAATTGGAAAATCGCTTCGGGCACTACGGATCTCACCGATGGGGTGGCGCTGCTGCTCAGCGTCATGTTCTTTGAGAACCTCCTGCTAGGCGCCTGGAACATGCTGCCCATTCCGCCCATGGACGGCTTCAGCATGCTGCTGTTCTTCCTGCCCGAGGAGCGCGCCGGCTGGTTCTTTGAAATCCGCCAGCAGGTGGGCATGATGTTCCCGTTGTTGATGTTCGGAATGTCAAACATCTTCTGGCAGATCTTCGGGCCGATCTTCATTTTCGCGCGCGGCCTGTTGTTCTGACAGTGAGTCAGTGCTGGAAGCAAAACACCACTCTCACTTCGGTCGCCGGGCCCAGTCCGCGCATACGTTCGAGCGGACCAAATAAGTCCGTGCCCAAAAGGTTCCGGTGGTGCGTTTCGTAGTGGAACTCCAATAACTCGGTCAAGAGCAAGAACGAGTGCTAGAAAAATTCGCGCCGCAATTCGTCCGGTCGAAGGGGCCGGAGATCCTGGGAAAGCTCGGTTTCCTCGATTACCGCGCAACCGCCTTCCAGATCGCAATCTGGCGGAAAACCGTGTGGAGGGGCAATCGGCTCAATGCCGAAGTCGTTGCGCACATCAGCCAGGAACGCGAACAAGCAATAGTTTCGTCCTCGAAATGGCGCAGAAAAACCGGTCAGACCGAAGGAGGCGCTGTCGGCTGAGCTCGCGGGAAAGAGTCCGCGCACCGCACTCCATTTCCCGGTGTTGGCGTCGAGCTTCTCTACCCAACTGAAGATGTCGACGCCCACCGCGCTACATCCGCGACAAGAAGTGGGTGTCCAACCGCCCAGCGACAAAGTCCGGGTGCTGCAGAATCTTCTGGTGCAGCGCAATACTCGTGTAGATTCCCTCCACCACAAACATCTCCAGGGCCCGTCGCAGGCGGGCAATCGCCTCACCCCGCGTGCCGCCGTATGCAATGAGCTTGGCCACCAGCGAATCGGAGTAAGGCGGAATCACGCCATCCGTGTACGCCGCCGTGTCCACCCGAATGCCGATGCCGCCAGGCAGATTCAACCCCGTGATGCGCCCTGGTGACGGCGTGAACTTCTCCGGATGCTCAGCATTGATGCGGCACTCGATGGCATGGCCGCGCATCTCAACGCCGTGGGGAATGATCTCGCTCAGCTTGTGCCCGGCCGCGATCAAAATCTGGCCGCGCACGAGGTCGATGCCCGTCACCAGTTCGGTTACCGGATGCTCCACCTGGATGCGCGCGTTCACTTCAATGAAGTACAGGTTCCCGTTCTCATCCATCAGGAACTCGACCGTGCCGGCGTTGGTATAGCCAACTTTGGCCAGCGCCTTCTTGAGCTTCGCCGCCGTGTCTGCGCGCAGCGCCTCGGTCACCGCCGGTGACGGCGCTTCTTCAATCAGCTTTTGATGCCGCCGCTGAATCGAACACTCGCGCTCGCCCAGCACTTCCACGTTGCCGTGCTCGTCGGCCAGCACCTGGAACTCAATGTGCCGCGGTTTATCCACGTACTTTTCGATATAGACGTCGGCATTGCTGAAGGCCGCGCCAGCTTCCTGCTGCGCCTGTGCCAGCAGATCCGGCAGGACCTCGGCGCTTTCCACCACGCGCATGCCGCGCCCGCCGCCGCCAGCTGACGCCTTCACCAGCACGGGATAGCCAATCTTGGCGCTTACTTCCAGCGCTTCTTCGGTGGAGGCAATCACGCCCTCCGAGCCCGGCAGAATCGGCAGGCCTGCCTGCTTCATCGCCGCGCGCGCTTCTTGCTTCAGCCCCATCTGCCGCGTCAACTCCGGTGTCGGGCCGATGAACTTGATCCCGGACTCTTTGCAAACCTCGGCGAAATTCGGGTTCTCGCTCAAGAATCCGTAGCCAGGGTGAATCGCATCCACATTCGTGATCTCTGCGGCGCTGATCACCGCAGGAATGTCGAGATAGCTCCTTGCGCTTTTGGCCGGTCCAATGCAGATGGCCTCGTCGGCGAAACGTACGTGCAGCGAGTTCCGGTCGGCCTCCGAGTACACGGCGACCGTCTTGATGCCGAGGTCTTTGCAGGCGCAGATCACACGTAGCGCGATCTCGCCGCGGTTGGCAATTAGAATTTTGTTGAACATCGGGGTGCGTGTAGCTACAACGGCCGGATGGAGAAGAGCGCTTCGCCATATTCGACGGGCCGTCCGTTCTCCACGAGTTTGGCCACGATCACACCGGCCGTTTCGCACCCGATCTCGTTCATCAATTTCATTGCCTCGATGATGCACAGCACCTGGCCGGCCTGCACAGTGTCGCCCGTTTTCACAAACGCCGGCGAGCCCGGCTTCGGGCACTCGTAGAAGGTTCCCACAATGGGCGCTTTCACCAGTTGCAGCGTCGGATCCGCCGTGGTGGCCACAGGATTCACGCAGGGCTGGTCGCTGCTGGCGCACGGCGATGCGGGCATGGCCGCGCCAGTGCTGACCGGAGCCGACAGCGACGGATGCAGCACAATCTCCTGCGGAGCGATGGACGGCGCAAGGCCTGACCGGCGGATGCGTACGCGATTGCCGCCGCGCTCCAGTTCCAGTTCAGCGATGCCGCTGTCGTTGACGAGTTCAATAAGTTGCTTGATCTCTTCTAAAGTCATGTTGGTTTTCGGTTCAGACGGCGACCAGTTGCTTCGCCGTCGGTGTCAGAACACGGCAACCGGATTCGGTCACCAGGAGCGTGTCCTCGATCCTTACTCCTCCTTGGCCCGGACGATAAGCGCCGGGTTCAATTGTGATCACCATGCCCGCCTGAAGCTTCGTCTTGTCGCCCTTACCCAGGCGCGGCGCTTCATGGATTTCCAATCCCAGGCCGTGGCCCGTGGAATGCTTAAAAAGAGCATCGAGTGAGTGTTTTTTCAATGTGCTGCGTGCGGCTGCGTCGATCTTGCCAGCCGTCACACCGGGCTTCACCGCGTCAATGGCTGCCAATTGCGCCTCAAGCACGGCGGCGTACAATCGGCGGTCCGCCGGAGCAATTCGACCGGGAACCACCACGCGGGTCATGTCGCTTGCGTAACCCTCAAAGAGGGTGCCCATGTCGATCAATAATAGCCGATTCGGAGCAATCGCCGCGCCGGTGGGGTGCGCGTGCGGTAGCGCGCTCTGCGCGGCCGACGCGACAATCGTATAGAAGGCGGTGTCGTCGGCGCCGCCCCGCCGCATCTGGTAGTCGATCTCCGCGGCCAGTTCACGTTCGGTCATCCCGGCCTTGTAGCGAGCCAGCGCGGCGGCATAGGCCAGCGAGTTGATCTGCACGGCGTGGCTGATCCGTTCGATTTCATCCGCCGACTTCACCATGCGTTGCTGGTCTACGACGCGGCCCACGGGCGCGAGCGGCGGCCCGCCTTGGCCGAGATACGACACAAACCAGTCGCGCTCTTCCACCGTCACGTGCGCGGCTTCAAAGCCGATCTGCCGCGCCCGCTTGCGCTTCAGCCAACCAGCGGCGGCTTTCCACGTGCCGCGCGTGATCACCGTCGGACAATCCACCTGTTGCGCGGCCTGCACTTCGTAGCGCGAGTCGGTGAACATCACCGCGCCATGCTCGGGTGTGACCACCAGCACTGCGTTGCTGCCGGTGAATCCCGTCAAGTAGCGCACGTTCGGCAGGTGCGAAGCCACCAGCGAGTCGATCTTCAGGTCGCCAAATCGCGCCGTCAGTGCGGCGCGCCGCTTGCTTCGTTCGGGCATGGGTGGAACTACTTCGCCGGATCCAGCAGCAACTTGCCGATCGTCTTTCGCCCAGCCAGATCGATCTGCGCTTGTGCCGCTTCGCTCATCGGATAGGTCTTCTCGATATGCAGCTTCAACGCGCCCGAGGCCACCCAGCCCAGCACGTCGCCCGCACGCCAGGAGAGTTCCTCGCGGGTGGCCGCGTGATGCGCCAGCGTGGGCCGCGTCAAGAACAGCGAGCCTTTGTTGTTCAACAGCAGCGGTTCGATCGCCGGCACCGCGCCGCTAGCGTTACCGAAGGTCACCATCAGGCCGCGCGGACGGAGCGAGTTGAGGCTTTGCTCAAAGGCGGACTTGCCCACCGAGTCATACACGACATCCACGCCTCGGCCGTTGGTCAGCCGCTTCACTTCTTCGTCGAACGCCTTTTCGGTGTAGAGAATCACTTCATCGCAGCCTGCCTCGCGCGCCACTTCCGCCTTGGCTTCGGTGGACGTGGTGCCGATCACTCGCGCGCCGCGCATCTTCGCCATCTGCACAATCAGGCGCCCTGCACCGCCCGCAGCCGCATGCACCAGACACGTTTCATGCTGTTTCAACGGCCAGGTGGAATGCGTCAGGTAGTGCGCCGTCATCCCTTGCAGTATCGCCGCCGCGGCCTGATCGAAGCCCAATTTCTCGGGAATCTTCACCAGTTGCCAGGCGGGCACCACGGCGTACTCGGCGTAGGAGCCGCGGTTCATCGCGTACGCCACGCGGTCGCCCGGCTTCAGGTCTTTCACATTCGCGCCCACGGCTTCCACCGTACCCGCGGCTTCCATGCCCAATCCATACGGCGCTTCGGCTTTGTAAAGACCGATACGGAAATAGATGTCGATGAAGTTCACGCCAGAGTAGGCTATCTTTACCAGGGCCTGATCCGGACTTGGCTGCGGTACCGGGCAATCCGAGAGCGTCATTGCTTCCGGCCCGCCCGGCTGATGAACGAGGATGGCTTTCATAAATTATGTGAGCTGAACTACGCACCCGCTGGGATTCTGCGCCTCGGCTTGCGTCGCGCGTGCACCCACCCGGCATAGAGTAGCAGATAGGTCAGCGTCAAGGGGAACAGCAGCAGTCGCGCCAAAGTGCGCACAGCACCCGCGCCGGCCAGCCCCGCGCGGAAGAGCGCAAAATGCCGCATCGTGCGCCATTCAGTACGGTCTGCCCAGAAGTAGTCGCCGTTCTCGTTGAGGATGAAGAGTTTGCCCGGGGAGCGCAGCGCCAGCATCCACTTCCACTTGGTCATGATGGGTTCGCCAGAGCAGACGATTCCGCAGACCGTGTGCCGGCGCGCGGCGAGTTCGGCGTAGAGCCGCTGCCGCGCAGCGCCGTGCGGGTAGTCCGTCACGCGCCACGCCTGGCCGCGTTCAGGACGAAACGTCTTGGGCAGACCCGCGTAGCAAGTCACCAGATCCACCTGTGCGGCGGGGTGATGATCGTAGATGCCGGGTAGGAGGTCCTCGACTAAGTGCCGCGAGCCGGACTCCACCAGTAGCGTACGGTCAAAAGGCGGTATGTGGCGGCTGGTAAGATAGCGCACAAGCTTCTAGATTAATCGATATACGGGGGATCATTCTCTTTGGCTTGGCCGTAGTGGCGGCTCTGGGGCAGCCACAATCGCGAGACCTCACGATCAAGGTGAACGTGGCGCTTTACCGCTCCTCCAACGGGCTTGGGCTCATGTAGCAGTTCTCCAACGGCAAGTGCCAGACTCTGGGGCACCTGCAATCCGATGGAGACGATCCGAACCGCCGATTGCCGCAGCGGGCGCCCGCGCACGCCTGACCGAGCAGGCGTTGCTGCGGTCGCGCCAGGACATCCTGACGGCCGGGATGCTCTAAACGCCGATTTCACTTTGGAGGCGGGAGCGCCTTTGCAAACAACGCCGCGCCCGTAAGGTCGCGCAGCGTCACGGTCAGCTGGCGCGTCTTGGCCGATATCCGCACGTCGCCGAAGAACTGCAGTCCCGCGCTCGGTGCGAGGTTGCTTTGTCCCGGCGGCGGGGCTTTTTGGAAAATCACCTGCGGCCCGAACGTGGCGTCCATTTTTCCGGGGCCGAACGTGCCGGCGTTCAACGGCCCGCTTACGAACTCCCAGAATGGATCGAAGTCGGTGAACTGGGCTTTTGCCGGGTCGTAATAGTGCGCTGCCGTGTAGTGAACGTCGGCGGTGAGCCAAACAGTGCCAGTCACGCGCCGCTTCTTGAGGGTCTGCAGGAGTGCGGCGATTTCCAGTTCGCGTCCGCGCGCCGGCCCGTATTCGCCATTGGCCACCGCTTCCCATTGCGCCCGGCCCTGCGCATCTTTGCCGTCCGGCACGTGCAATCCGATGGGCATGTCGCTGGCAATCACCTTCCATGTTGCGCGGGAGCGCGCCAGTTCCCGCGTCAGCCAGCGGAGCTGCACTGCGCCGAGGAACACCGTCTCCGGCCCTTGCGTCTCCTGCAGGTTCGCCGAGTTCGCCGCGCGGAAAGACCGCATGTCGATCACAAACACATCGAGCATCGGCCCATACGAAATGCGGCGATGAATCCCCGTGCCCGTGCGCATCGGAGCATGTTCGAGGAATGCTTGCCGCGCGCGCGACACGAGGGTCCCGATGTTTTTCTCGGTGTAGCGCGCGTCGCCGGAGAGGTCGCTCCCTGGAGACCAGTTGTTCCGAACCTCATGGTCATCCCACTGCCACACTTGCGACACCTCCGCGTTGAAGCGCCGCACGTTTTCATCCAGCAGGTTGTAGAGGTAGTTGCCGCGAAACTCGTCAAGGGTTTCGGCGACTTTGCTCTTGGCCTCCGAGGTCACGTTGCGCCACAGGTTGCCGCCGGGTAACTTGAACTCGGCCGGAATGGGCCCGTCGGCATAGATCGTGTCGCCAGAGTGGAGAAAAAAGTCCGGCGCCAGCTTGCGCATGGTCTCGTAGATTCGCATGCCGCCGAGGTCCGGATTGATGCCGTACCCTTGCCCGCACGTATCGCCTGACCACAGAAAACGCACGTCCCGTGGTGCGCGCGGCGCTGTGCGAAAACGGCCGGCCATCGTGTCGCCGTCGCCAAACCTCGCCGTGAATTGCACATCGGCGTCGGGCGCGAGACCCTTCAACTCCGCGCGAGCCGTGAAGCCTGTAGCCGCGGTGGCAGGCATCACGCTTTTGTACGTCCTCCCGCCGGCGGAGACGATCAGGTCCGCCGCCCGGTCACCACGGGCCCAAACCGTGGCACGCCCGTCCGCAGTCACGTCGCCGATCTGAATGCCATGCGTGATCCGCGGGCGGTCCTGCGCGCGGGCAATCAAGGGTACCCAGAGAAGCTCACGCCGCCGGAAGAGACTCATTGAGTCTATGCTACGAAAGAAACTGTGAATCGGCGAAGCATTCTCCTGGCTCCGTTCTGCGCAGCCCACCCCGTGTGGGCCGTCTTGCCCGATCGCGCGCCAGACCTCCAAGAGCAACTCGACGCCGCCATCGTCGAGCTGGGCTCGCCACCGGACCTCGCCGTGTCCCTCGTCGATCTCCACGCACCCGCCCGCTACGCCGCCTCGCAAGACCAGCGGATCTTCTACGCCGCCAGTCTGCCGAAACTCGGGATTCTCCTGGCTGCGTTCGCCGCCATGCGCGATCGCAAACTCCAACGCGGCGCAGCCATCGATGCCTCGCTCACGCGCATGATTCGGTTTTCGTCCAACGCCGATGCGTCGCGTCTCATTCAAACCCTCGGCTTCGCCTACATCGCCCGCACGCTCGCCGCGTACGGACTCGACAGCGGCCTCTGGGTAGGGAAAGCCTATGGCCCGTCCGGCTACCGGCGGCATGTAGAGTTCTGGCGCACTGAACCGGCGTCAGGCGAGTGGCACGCGGCCGACACGCTGCAACTGGCGCGCTTCTTCTGGCTGCTCGACGCGGGCTGCCTGGTGGACGCCTCCAGTTGCCGTGCCATGAAGCGAATTCTCGCCGAGCCCGGCACCAGTGAGTACTTCGTCGCAGGCCTCCGGGCGCTCGGCGTTCGCGGCATCCATCGCAAATTCGGCGCCTACGGCACGATCCATGGCGACGCGGTGCTCGTGGAGGATGCCGGCCGCCGCTACATCGCCGCCGCACTGGTGACCAGCAACGACGGCCCCGCGCTGCTCTCCGCTCTCATTCAACGTCTCCATCAAATTGTTCTGGTGCGACACTGATCTCCATGTCCACCGCCGCGCCGCCGCTGCTCCACCCTATCGCCGTCGACGACCGGATCAACTCGCTCGACGTGCTGCGCGGCTTCGCACTCCTCGGCATCCTGCTGATGAACATCCTCGACTTCGGCCTGCCCAATCCGGCGTACAACAAGCTTCGGCTCTGGGGCGGCGACCAGGGAGCGAACGTCTGGGTCTTCGTCGCGCAGTACATGCTCGCCGAGGGGAAAATGCGCGCGTTGTTCTCGATGATGTTCGGCGCATCGATTATGCTCCTCACCGAACGCGGCGTGGACGCGGCGGCGGTATCGAGGTGGCTGACCTTTACTTTCGACGTATGTTGTGGCTCATGGCCTTCGGTCTGGCGCATGCCTACTTGATCTGGTACGGCGACATTCTTTTTCCCTACTCTCTCTGTGGACTGCTTCTGTTTGCCGTGCGCAACTGGCCGCCCCTCCGGATGCTGAACGTTTTGTTGGTGTTGATCTTCGCCATCACTGCGGGCGCGATTCATCAGGGCTTCGACCGTATCGAGAAAAAGCAAAAAGCCGAGGCCGTGATCAAAACCGAGAAAGGCGGCGGCAAGCTCACGGACGAACAGAAGAAGGTGAAGGAAGAGTGGGAAGAATCGCTCAAGCGGCACGAACCGCCGCGCGCCGACTTGCAGAAGGAAGTGGACAACTACCGCGCCAGTTACGCGAAGGCGCTGGCGGAACGTGCAAAGAAGGTCACCGAGTGGCACAGCGGCCCCATCTACAGCCCCGGCCTGGGCGACATGTGGACCATGATGCTGCTCGGCATGGCGCTGCTGCGCTTGGGTGTGTTGCAGGCCGCGCGGTCAGAAGCGTTCTACCTGAAGATGGCCATCGCCGGCTACGCGATCGGGCTACCGCTTAACGCCTGGTCTGTCTGGACGTGGGTGCGTTCCAACTACAACATCCTGCAAGAGGACTTCAGCTTCGCGCCGTGCCACGTCGGCCGTGTGGCCGTGGCGCTGGCGCATCTCGCCGTGCTGATGCTGGTCGTCAAACGCGGCTGGCTGACGTGGTTGACGCGGCGGCTTGCCGCCGTCGGGCAAATGGCGCTGTCGAACTATCTGGCAGAGTCGATCATCTGCAGCTTCGTCTTCTACAGCCACGGCTTCGCATTGATCGGCCAGCTCCAGCGCTACCAGCTCTACTATGTGGTGTTCGGCGTGTGGTTGTTTAATCTCATCTGGAGCCCCATCTGGCTCCGGCATTAGCGCTTCGGGCCAGCGGAATGGGCGTGGCGATCGCTCACCTACTGGGAACGCCAGCCGATGCGTTTGGCCGCCGCTCCGGAGGAGCCGGCGCCGGTATCGTCACCTGGTTATTAGATTCGCGCGCATCCATCGTCCCGCTCACGCGCACGCACAGTCCCGCCCGCGGTTCTACTTCCGCAAACCGGACGAATGCGATGCGGGGACGCCGGTCGGCAGGATGCTCCAGCCCGTTCCACTTCGTCTCCGCCAGCAGCCGGCCACCGGCATCTTCCACGCACACACGGAACGGTCCGCTGGCGGCCTCGCCAATGTTGTGCACCGGGACCTCGAACCCGCCGCCGGGCGACGCGCGGATCTCACCAGCCTCAATCGCCAGATCGGGCCGTGGCGCGGGCGGCGACGGATCTAGGCGCCGGAACACCACAGGCAGCGTCTCGCGTGACGGCAGGTCCAGGCTGACGGCTGTACCGTACTGCACTTCGATCATGCGTTCTCCCGGCGTCAGCACCCAACGCGCGGGCGCCAGCCGATGCAGCCGCAGCACCACTTGCCGCGCCGTCTCGCTTGTGTTGAACACGCGGATGCGCATTTCCGTGTCGCTCGCGGCCTCCACCTCTGCCGCCACCGCGCCTCCCGTGTTCTCCCACGCAATTCTGCGCTGCGGACCCAGGCGAATCGTCTCCAGCGCCCGAATGTCGAAGTAGGGCGCCAGCGGCTCTCCTTCAGTGAGCCAAGCATAGCGCTCTTCGATCGCGCGCCACGGTGCGTCGATAGAAGTTGCCGGCGCATCGGGCGTGGGCGGCGGCGGCGCGTTCATAACCGATTCAGCGAGAGTAGGCCGCCGAGAGTCGAGCGCAAACAAAGCAGCAGCGGCCGAGTGTCGCGCTGGACCGGCGGGCAGGTTTTCATAGAGCAGGGAAGTGGCATGGCGGTAACGCTCCACCCTTCCATTCAGCAGCGCCGCTGAGACCAGCATCGCGGGCAGCAGCCGCGCATCCGCCTCAATGCCGTTGCCAAACTCGCCCGTCTCATCGTGCTGACGGTGGTCAATCCACCAGTCCACAAACTGCCGGAATCGCGCCGTGAGTTGTACTTGCTGCGAGGCCCAACGCGGAATGGCGGCTGGTGGCGGCGGTTCCGTCCAAGCTGTGGTGACCGGAGTGGGCGAGATCTGTTCGCGCCCGTGCCGGTCCAACTCCGCCCGCCCATGCGGCCCCGCCCCAGCTTCAGCGCGCAGCAGCGTGATGCGCTGGTGCTGCACGGGCCCTGCGGACGAGGCCAGGTACACGGGTACGGTTTGCGCCGCTACCGGCTCAAACTCCAGTTCCACCAGCATCGAAATTGCGGTGGCGCGCAAATCGAATTCGATCAGCTTGCTACCTGGCACCACCGGGTCGCCCACGCCGAAATACACGTAGTCGCCCAGCGTCACCGCAGGCAACTCAACGCGCACGCCGCGAATCGCCGGCCCAGTCCCGGGTGCTTGCGGCTGGTAGCCGGCGGGCAGTCCTTCCATCCGCAGCAATGTCACGTCGCCGGTCACGCCGTCCATCGCTGTCAGTTCCACTGCGTCGATCAATAGCGGGTTACGGAAGTTAAAGTAGTGAAGCTCTGCGCCACTGGGCCGCACACCGGTGAGGCCGTCGCCGAGTTCAATCGAGAGCGCGGCGTTCCCTGTCGAGCGCACCAGATTAAATGGCTCTTCGGCCGGCGTGATTGTGTAGGACTCACTCCGGTACCGCCACGTGGGCGCCGCTACGGGCCACACCGTATCGCGACGGCCATCCACCAGCGCGCTCCACCACCGGCCGCCCGCGCGTGCTTCCTTCACGGCCACGTTCTTCACGCGCACGCGATGCCCCCGCGGCATGTCCGCGACTGAGTGCCAGCCGTACCGCTCTTTGTCAAGCAATGGCTCAGGCGGGAGTTCTGGCAGGGGAGGCGCCTGCCCGCGAGCAAGTTGCTCCACGGCAGACGCGTCGAGCGCGCCCGAATAGAGGCGCACGTTCTTGTACTCGCCCACTGGCAGGGGCAAGCGCAGTGCTGCCATTGCACGTGCGAGGAACATGCCGGGCAACGCCGCTGTGCGGCGTCCGTTGACGTAAAGCGCCACGCCCGACACTTCGCTCCACGTCAAAGCAAAGTGCGTGCCGCCCGCCTCCGAAGCCACCGCCTCGCGCCGGCGCAGATTGCGGTCCAGCGCCAGCAAAACGCATTCTCCGGGCCGCTGCTCCACGCGCAACACAAAGTCATCCGCCGGCCGTGCGGGATAAGCAGGCCCCAACTCCGCAAGCACCCCGGCCACCTCCGTGGAAGCGGTGTGGAAGAAGCTCAGGGTGCCTTGCCCTTGCGGCGGAACGGGGAGCTGGAAGTCACCGCCGCGCGGAGACTCGAAGAGCACGCTCACCGCCGCCATGAGCAGCAACATCGCGAGGATGGTACCACAAAGGGATGCCTAAAACGCTCCGTCTGAAGGTACTCCCCGAACTGCTGGCCGTCTGCCGCCTCTCGCCCTCAGGCCACATTCCGGACTGGGCGAAGGGCGGCTCGATATGGAGCGTTAGCGCTACGGGCACGGAACTGTCGATCGTCTGCGAGTGGTCGCGCGTACCTGCGGACCTGGCATCGCCGCTGGAGGCTGGCTGGCGAGCCGTGGAGATAGAAGGACCCATTCCGTTTGGTCTCACCGGCATCCTGGCGTCCTTGCTCAACCTGCTCGCCGGCGCAGGGATCCGCATCTTTGCCTTCTCCACCTTCGATACGGACTTCGTGATGGTGAAGCAGTCAGACTGGCACAACGCGCTGGCGGCGCTCAAAGCAGCCGGGCCTATGATACTTTGAGAAACATGTCGCAACGAATTTGGTTTGGTGGCGCATTGACGCTTCTCCTGGGTGCCGGCACGTTTCTGGCGCTTGGCCAGCGTTCGAAGCTCCCGGGCGAAGACTGGATCCAGCTCTTTAACGGCAAGGATCTCTCAGGCTGGGTGGAAGTGGGTAAAGAGAAGTGGGTCGTCAACGAGGGCACGATTCACGGCCAAGCCATCTCCAAGGCGTACGGCTATCTGCGCACCGAGAAAACCTACAAGGACTTCCATCTCTCCATGCGCTTCAAGTGCGAAGGCGATGGCAATAGTGGCGTGTTCTTCCATACCGATTTCAAGCCAGGCACGCCTGACGTAAGCCAGGGTTTGCAGTTTGAAATCGACTGCGTGATCAACCACCACACGGGGGGAATTTATGGTGACGGCCGTCAGTGGATTGTGTGGCCCTCGCCCGACAAAGAAGGCGTGGTGCGGCAGAGCGATTGGAACGATTATCAACTGCGCGTAGAAGGCAACCGCTACTTCTCGCGCCTGAACGGCGTCGACATGGTGGACTTCACGGATCCCTCGCCGAAGTCGTTTGATGGTTACATCGCCCTGCAGCTGCACTCAGGCGGCCAGGGCAACATGCGCTTCAAGGACATTTACATTCGCGACCTCACGCGCCGGTAAGTGAGCACTGCCAAGCGGCTCTTCTACTGCGACCATCACAGGATTCCTCTGCCGGAAGGCCATCGTTTTCCGGCAGAGAAATACCGCTTGCTGCGCGAACGATTGTACGGTCCCTCCTTCCACTTCCTGCCTGCTCCTGAAGCCGACCCCGCCGTCATCGCGCGCGTCCACGACCCAGCCTATGTCGCTGCGTTCATCGACGGCACGCTCGACGCCGCGGCGGTGCGGCGCATCGGTTTTCCCTGGTCCGCCGGCCTGGTTCACCGCACACTCGCTTCGGTGGGTAGCACTCTGGCGGCAACCGACGAAGCCTGGGAAACAGGATGGGGCGGCACGCTGGCGGGCGGCACGCATCATGCATTCCGCGACCACGGTTCCGGTTATTGCGTGTTCAACGACTTTGCCGTGGCCGTGGCATGGCTGCGCGACACCGGCAGGCTGCACCTGCAAGACCGCGCCGCCATCGTCGACCTTGACGTTCACCAGGGCGACGGGACGGCTGCGATGTTCGCGACTGACGAGGCTGTGTTGACCGTTTCGCTCCACGGCGCCAACAACTTTCCGTTCCGCAAGCAGGAGTCGCGCATTGATGTCGCGCTGCCGGACGGGGCGGGCGATGCCCAGTGCCTTGCCGCGCTCGCCGAGGTGCTACCTCGCGTGGAAGCGTTCGCGCCGCGCCTGGTGTTCTACCAATCCGGTGTGGACGCGCTGGCCGAAGACAAACTGGGCCGCCTGAATCTCACCTTGCCCGGGCTGCAACAGCGTGACCGAATGTTGTTTGAAACAATCAACCGCCTCGGCGTACCCGTGGTCGTTACCCTGGGCGGCGGCTATGCAGACCCGATCATGCGGACCGTGGAGGCCCACTCGCAAACCTTCCTGACGGCGCTGGCGGCGTTCGAACCTACTCAAGCTGCC
This sequence comes from Acidobacteriota bacterium, assembly GCA_016871115.1. Classification (GTDB taxonomy): domain Bacteria; phylum Acidobacteriota; class Terriglobia; order Bryobacterales; family Bryobacteraceae; genus VFZP01. The sequence continues at coordinate 4,168 of VFZP01000073.1, read as the reverse complement.
GCGGGGCGCCTCGGTCCACCCGCGACACCATGAGCGCCACGAGGCCCGCCAGCAACGTGAGTGCGGCCCCCCAGTAGACACTACGCGGTCGGTAGCGAAATTCGATCAGATGCCGCCCCGCCGGCACCACCACGCCGCGTACCACGCCGTCTACCTCGAAGATCGTGGCCGGGCGCTTGTCCACGGTAGCCTGCCAGCCCGGGTACCAGGTGTCGGACAGCACCACCAGGCCCGCGCAATCGAGTTCGGCCCAAACGCGCACCCGGTCGCTCACGCGCCGCAGCAACCGTGCATCGTCGCCCTCGCCCGCGCACCGGCTCACTCCCGTAGGCAATGGGCCGCGCAAAAAGGCGCGCTTGCGCAGGTCGAATGAAGCGTCGGCCATGAACCGCCGCGTATCATCCACCGTGCGCGACTCCACCATCTCATGCACCACCCACGCCCTTGGCAAGGCGCGCCGGTTGCGGTAGACCGTAAAGCCCGCTTCGGCGTCCGGGTCGCCTACGGTTTCGCTCCATTCCACTGTCGGCTTCCCCTTCACGCCGGCAAAGTAACGCACACCGAACAACTCGCGCGTGCGCCCCTCAAAGATACCTATCTGAAACATGTTCGCCGTCATACTGGCGAGATAGGAATGCCAGACGTCAACGCCGTTCCAGTCCCCAAAGTTATGCCGCAGATCCTCGGCATCCAGTTGCACCCGCGCGCCGGGCTCCAGCTTGCGCAGCGCGGTCACCCACGGGGCGTCGCGACGAAGCGCCGGGAGATGCTCCAGCCGCTCTTGGTTGTGGGGCATCGTGCTCAACTTGCCGCCACCGGTCTCGAGTGTGAGCAATAGCCCCAGCGCCGCGGTCATGCCCGCTACTCCCACCGCCCGCCGCTGCCAGGCAGCCACGACGGCGGCGGCCAGAAGCGCCACCATGCCGGCAGTGGACCCGCGATTGTCGTGCTTCCAGGCATTCCCCTGGGCGATATAGAGCGTCCAGAAAGCCATCACTACGGTGACGCCGAATAACGCGAGCACCCACACCGCCCGCCCGAGATGGCGATCTTCCACTGCCCCCCGGCGCAGCGCATCCAGCCCATGCGCCGCCAGCAGCGCGAGGCACAAATGCGAGATCACCGTGGCCATCAACGGCGCGCGCGCTTTCTCCACTACTGGCAAAACCGCATACACCATGCCGTGAAAGACCGTGTGGCCGCCCATGGAAAAAATCAGCGCGCCAGCTAGCAAACACACCGCGATGCGCACGGGCCGCCGCGCGCGCCAACTCGCCAGCACGCCCAACGCCCCCAGCAGCAGCGCGGTGACGCCTTCGTAGAAACTCATGTTCGGGTCGAGCCCGGGAATCGCGATGCCAATGAGATTCGCGGGCGGAAAGCTATAGATGCGGTGCACATGATAGGGCACCTTCTCAACATGCCCCACCGGCTCGGCCGTGCCCACCCAACGCACGGCGTGCCGGGAGTACTCCCAGGCCGGCAGCGCCTGCAACGCGCTCGCCAGGCCCGCCATCACGAAAAACAGCATCGCCGGCGCGGCCAGCCGCCGGTCGTGATAAATCAGAAATCCCCACACCGCTGCCGCCGAAAGGCCAATGAAGATCGGCACCTGGTGATGGCCGCTCAGCAACGCCACGCCCAGACACAAACCGCCCATCGCCGCACTCGCCCAAACTCGTTCGCCGCGTTCGGCGCGCAAAAGATACATGAGCACCAGCGGCGCCCACACCGCCCCATTCAGCATTTGCGGCCAGTCCACATAACCGAAGTAGCCACCTGTGCCGTACAGAAAGCCGCCCAGCAGCGCGCCCCACTCTGTGCAACCTTGATCGCGGCACAGCTTCCAGGCAAACAGCGCCGCCAGCCAATGGATGAGCACGTAATACCAATTGGCGATGTTCTGGCGGATCCAACCGTGCCGCGTCGGCATGGCGAAGAAGATCCAGTTGAGCGGATACGCCGTACCCGGTTGCGCCTGACCGATGAGTGGTTGGCCGCCGTAGGGGTATGGATCCCACAGCGGCAGCCGGCCTTGCTGCAACTCGCCCACCTGAAACTGGAACCAAGGAAGAACCTGGTGGGCGAGGTCTCCCGAGTCGAGCCAGTTGTACTGGTTGGTAAGCGTCAGCCGCCAAAAAAAGAGCGTGAATAAGGCCAACAGAATCACCACCGGGCGCAGCCGGCGGAGCGGTTGAGAAGCAGCGGATTGGTGGTTTTCAGCCACGGGTGATTCTCGCCAGTGTAGCGGGTTTCTCATGGAAACAAAATACTTGGAGTTTTGGATGGCCAGATGCTAAGAAATGGATGAAAGCCGAGGGATGAGACTATGACCATGTACCGATTCCTCACTGCCGCCCTGGTGATGCTGGCTGGAGCCGCACAACTGCCTGCCCAGGCCGCATCCGACCTGGATGACGATGACCGGCCTGGACGCGGCGTAGCGCGCATCAGCCTGATCAACGGCGATGTGTCGGTGAAGCGGGGCGACTCGGACGACATGACGGCCGCGGCCATCAATGCTCCGCTCGTCGCCGCGGACCATTTGTACGCGGGCGCGGGTTCCCGCGCGGAACTCCAGTTTGACTCCGCCAGTTTTGTGCGTCTCGCCGCAAACGGCGAACTTGGTCTGGCCGAACTCGAACAGAACCGCTACACCATTCAACTTGCGCGCGGGCTGATGACGCTGCGCGTGCTGCGCGAGCGCCGGGCGGACATCGAAGTTTCAACGCCCTCTATCGCTATTCGCCCGCTGCGTGAAGGCATCTATCGCATCGAGGTACGCGACGACGGCAACACGGAGGTGACGGTCCGGTCTGGCGAAACCGAGATTCTTTCTCCGCAAGGCTCGGAGAAGCTCCGCCGCGGCCGCACGCTGCTGGTGCGTGGCGCAACGTCGAGCCCCCAGTTCAAGGAAGTGAACGATATTCCGGAAGATGACTGGGATCGCTGGAACGAACGCCGCGACAAAGGCCTGCTGCGCTCAAGGAGCCATCAGTACGTGAGCAGCGACATCTACGGCGTGGAAGATCTCGACGCGCATGGCCGCTGGGTGAACGTGCCGCGGTACGGTTATGTGTGGACGCCTTATGTGGCCGCGGGTTGGGCGCCGTATCGGCAAGGCCGGTGGGCTTGGATCGATTGGTACGGCTGGTCGTGGGTGAGCTACGATCCTTGGGGCTGGGCGCCATATCACTACGGCCGCTGGTTCAATGAGCCCGGCTTTGGCTGGTGCTGGTGGCCCGGTGCGCGCACATCGCGCCACTGGTGGCGTCCGGCGCTGGTGGGCTTCTTTGGCTGGGGCGGCAACAGCGGCTTCCGCGTGGATGTGGGCTTCGGCTTCGGTAACGTGGGCTGGATTCCGCTGGCTCCCTATGAGCGGTTCCACCCGTGGTACGGCCGCCGCTTCTATGGCGGCTACCGCAACAACACCTACATCGACAACAGCGTGCGCATCGTCAATAGCGTCAACATCACCAACGTGTATCGCAATGCGCGAGTGCGGAACGGAGTCTCCGGTCTGGACGCGGGCGACTTCGTGGGCGGCCGTGGCAATCGCGTGCGCAGTGTGGGCGACACGGAACTGCGCAGCGCCGCCTCGATTGAAGGCCGCGTGCCGATCGTGCCGGACCGTCAGAGCCTGCGGCTGGCCGATCGTGAGGTGGCCCCTCGCGGCAACAACGGTCGCGGCGAGACGCGCTTCTTCGGACGCGCCGCGAACGCGAACACCGAGGCCACCAGAGCCAGTTTTGACGATCAGCGCCGCGGCATGGAGCAGGTGGCGCGCAGGACGTTCGGCGACAGTGATGGCGGCGGAGTGCGTACGAGCGGCGACTCCGGGCGGCGATCTGCCGAGGGCGGCGATGCGGCGGTGACGGCTCCGGGACGCCGGGGCGGGGAAGACCGGCGTAGCGGTGGTGAGCCCACGGCGGGTACGTTCACCGGACGGCGCGGCGGCGAGGAGGGCACGAGCAACGAATCCGGCCGGCGCAATGCGGGCGGTGAGCCGGCTGCGGTGTCCCCGGACGGCGGACGTCGTGGCGGGGATGACAACGGCTGGCGCCGTGTCGGTGAGTCCGGGCGGCGTAGCTCGGGCAGCGAGCGTACCGTAGCCCCCTCGGACAGCGGACGTCGTGGCGGAGATGACAACGGCGGTTGGCGCGGCGTA
>VFZP01000072.1 GCA_016871115.1 Acidobacteriota bacterium | reverse complement strand
CTCCGCGACTTGGTCCGGGCTCCTCACGTTGCTTTTTGCTCTGCGCCACCTACCCTACGCCACATGCTTGCGCTCCATTTGTTCAGTGCCCGGTAAACAAATACCTTGGGCCTTCCTCGTAAGCTCTTCGCGTCACGAGTTGGACTTACATGCAGGTGAATCCGTCGCCGGAAAAACTCAACTGCGTCGCAGTGCCCCGAGCGTATCGCCGGCAATCCGGAAGTTGGCCCGAAGCGGTCGATCCGGGAAGGTTCGCATTTGCCCGATAACGCCCGATACGCTCGCGTGCGCTGTAGGCTTTTCCCCAGCCGCGCGGGAGGCGGCGGGAATGAGAGCAATCGGCAAACCGAAACCAGAAAACGTTCATTCATGCGATCGGCTGGGGGCGGCTATCGCCGCGCCTCAACAACCGGCTCGAGATAGACCAGGCGGAGTAGCAATGCCCCGCCTGTTTCGCTTGTTCGGGGCGAGCCATGCGGGGGCGCACGCCGCGGTGATCACTTTTCCGGCTTGGTTGCACATACCAGGTGTCAGTAGAAAGAAGCATAACTAACCAATGAACGCTCTCAGAACTTTCCGCGCCAGATGGGGAAGCTTCGGCGGGCGTGGATCGCGATGACGAGATCCGGAAGCTGCTGACGCCGGGCCAGAGCAACAAGTTCGACGTCTATCTCAAGCTGCGGCGAGAGATGGCGGGCGGATCTGGCGAAGACCGGGAGTACACCGGACGGTAACACCGTGCGGCTATCGATGCGTGCGGCCCTCCGGCCGCGCCCAAACAACACCAAGAGAAAATTTCATGACTCGACAACTCATTCTTTCCTTCGCCGCGCTGGCGTTCGCACCGCTGCTGCCTGGCGAGACCATCCAGAGCCAGACCGTGGACTGGGCCAATACCGTGGGCCGGTTCAACTTCGGACAGTCCGTCACAACGCCTGCCGGAAGGCCGTGGAACAATCTTCGCTTCAACTTCGTGATTGGCGAGAGCGGCCAGTTATTCGGCCCCCAGGGCACCGGCGCGTTTGGCACGTTGTTCCTGCTCTCGCAGGCCTACGCAGGAACCGCCGCCGGGTTGGACGCGGCCACGCCGGGCTTTCTCGCAACACCTCAAGATCGACAACGGAATCTGGCACTTCGCGCCCGGCGTGACGCTCCAGCCAGACACGCAGTATTTCTTCTTCATGGGGAGTTCCCTGGGCGACACGCAGGTGCTTTGGCAGAGCATCGCCAACCCCTATGCAGGGGGCCACGGCTTTAAGTCGTTCGCCGGAACCGACGACGTCGCGCGCCTGCAGTTTGACAACGTCTTTGTGCTGCAGGGCAACGTTGCCGAGGTTGCGGAGCCGGGCCGGCCGGTCTCTCGACGGCAGGCGCTCTGGCGCTGATCGCGGTGGGCCTGCGCCGGGCCGACACGGAGAGATCGTAATGCCAATCCGCAGAATCCTGGCACATTAGCCGCCATCGCGATGAGGGTCGACGGCGACGTGAGAACCGTGGCGGAGTCCGCCAAGAAGGTAGTGTGGCGAATCGACGGCGACCAGGCAGTGTGGAAGGTCCGCACCATGCAGAATCTGGTGGATCTGGAGACTCGGGAACAGCCCCCGGCCGCGACCCTGATGTCTATTTTTGCCCTCTTTGCCGCAGGCCTCGCGCTGAGTGGCGTCTACGGTATCGCCCGCTATGAAGCGTCTAGGAGACGGAGAAACCTGGGCATTCGTCTTGCGCTGGGCGCGAGTCGGCATTAGCACGACGAAAGCTATGCGCTGGGCCGCCTCTACTACGAGCAGAAGCGCTACCCGGAAGCCGTCGCCGAACTCGACCGCGTGGTGATCGGATTGTCGCCGGGCCGCCGTATCATCAGTTGGACTTCATCGCGCCTCGTGCGCTTTCTGTTCCCCACAAGAGGCATTCGCGACTTTACCTGCGGCTATCGGGCCCATCGTGCCGCGGTGCTGAAACAAGCTTTCGAGCATTAAGGCCAGTCGTTCATTACTCGCGACGGATTTGAGTGCATGGTGGACATTCTCCTTAAGCTCCGGCGCCTGCCTGTGATCTTCGGTGAGGTGCCGCTCATCCTGCGCTACGACCTGAAAGCGAATAGCAAAATGCGCCTGATGAAAACATCGATCGGCACGTTGCGCCTGCTCGCTAAACGCCGGGTCGGCGACATGTCGTAGGGCCGGTCGCCACACATTTAGACTCACTGGCGCAGCGTACGGCAAGAAATCTGCTCCCGGGTCCGGGTGTGGGGGGGGCTGACGAAGATCTCTACCTGCCGCTCGCAGATGGGTCTTCAGTCGAGCCCGAACACCATCAGCGCGCTCCCGGCCGCGATCGCCACGTACTGCTTGCCCTCGCTGCGGTAGCTGATCGGATTTGCCCAGATCTCCCCGCCGGTTTGAAAGCGCCACAGCACCTTGCCGTTCCAGGCGTCGAGCGCAAAGAAGTCGCCTTCCATGGTGCCTGAAAACACCACGTCGCCAGCCGTTGCGAGCGCGCCGCACCAGGGCGGCGATTGCATGCGGAACTCCCACACCTTCTCGCCGGTCAGCGCGCGGAGCGCCTTCATCGTGCCGTAGGGCTCTTCGTTCGGAATGTCGCGTTTGGTGGCGCCGAGGTACAACTGCCCGGGGCGGAAGCGCGTGTCGGCCTTGTAGTAGTAAGCGCCTTTCTCGCGTACGTTCTGATAGAACAGGCCCGTGCGAGGGCTGTAGGAAGGGCTGAACCAATTGGACGAGCCGTCGTCGTCGGGATATACGAGCACGCCTTCGGCGTTCACCGTGGTGGTATTGGTGGGAATCGGGCGGCCCTTTACGTCGATACCCTTCGCCCAGTTCTGCCGCGTGAATTGCGTGGCTTTGAGGAACTCGCCCGTCTCGCGGTCCAGCACATAGTAAAACGCATTGCGGTTGGCAAACAGCATCAGCTTGCGCGGCTTGCCTTGCCACGGTGCGTTAAGCAGCACGGGAATCTGATTCGAGTCGAGATCGTTCACATCGTGCGGCAAAAACTGGAAGTGCCACTTCAGCTTGCCCGTGGCTCCGCTCAAGGCGATCACCGAGTCGGAATACAGGTTGTCGCCTTCGCGCACGGTGCCGTCGTAGTCAGGCCCCGGATTGCCGGTGCCCCAATACAACAGATCCAGGTCCGGATCGTAAGAACCGGTCACCCACGTGGTTGCGCCGCCGCGCTGCCAGCTATCGCCCGACCAGGTTTCGTTCCCCGGCTCACCCGGCCCTGGCGTAGTCCAGAAGCGCCACGCGCAGCGGCCTGTCTTGGCGTCGTAGGCATCGAGGAACCCGCGCACGCCATACTCAGCGCCGGCCATGCCCACGATGATTTTGTCCTTGATCGCCAGCGGCGCGGCGGTGAGCGTGATGGCCTGCTTGTAGTCCGCCACCTCTACATCCCAACGCACTGCGCCGCTCTTGGCGTCGAGCGCCACCAGATGCGCGTCAATCGTGGCGATGTACACCAGATCATCCAGCACCGCGACGCCGCGATTCACCTGTCCGCAGCAGGCGGGAATGCCTTCGGGAATGGCGCGGCGATAGTGCCACAGCGGGCGGCCCGTGCGCACGTCGAGCGCGGTCACATCGCTCGGCGGATCGGTGATGTACATCACGCCGTCAAAGACGATCGGCATCGCTTCGAAGTGCTCGCGCCCGCGCACCTGGTAGATCCACTTGGGCTGCAAGCGCACTACGTTCAGGCGGTTGATCTGCGCGAGTGGCGAGTAGTGATGCGACGAGTAGTTGCCCGAATACGTCAGCCAGTGGCCGGGTTCGCGCGCGGAGTTCACGATGCGCTCGTACGGCAGAGTCTGCGCGTGGAGGGCCGCGGTGAGCAAAATGAGCAGCAGCACAATCTTCATTGCGCCTCCGTTTCGCCGAGACCGGCAAGATAGCGGACCAGATCGTCGAGCTCTGGCCCGGTGAGCGATGTTGCGTAGGACGGCATGGCGGACTTACCAAGCTCCTTCTTCAGCATCTTCAGCTCCGTTTTCCAGAACGAGTGCAGTGTGCCGGCGGCATCGCGAATCTGCACGGAGAATGTGTCTTCATTCACGCGCGCGCCAGTCACGGTGCGGCCACCGGCCGTCTCGGCGCGCAGCAGGACGAAGGAGGGCGGCACGTCGGCACCGGGGTCGACAATCGATTGCCGCAGGTGGCCGGCGCTGCGCTGCGCCGCAATGCCCGTGAGCGCGGGCCCGAAGGCTCCGCCAGCGCCATTCACCACATGGCATTGCACGCAAGCGCCCTTGCCGGCAAAGATCGCGCGTCCTCGCTCGGCGTTGCCCGGGAGTTCTGCCTGGGGTTTGCGGGCGTTGCTTAGAGACCGTACGAATCCGGCTACCTCAACGAGTTCCACTTCGTTCAACCAAGTGGCCGGCATTCCCGTGCCAGGAAGTCCATGGCGGATGATGCGCCGCAGCGCGGTATCGTCTGAAGCATGCCGGAGCTTCGTGCGATTCAGAGACGGTCCGCGCCCGCCCTCTCCGCGCTGGCCGTGACAGATCGCGCATTGGCCCGCGTAGATGGAATCGCCGGAAGGCGCCTGCATCATCAGCAGGAACAAAGGGACAGCGGCGGCGGCGAGCATGGTGTCGATGGTAGCAGGTCTCTACTCGCCGCAATGCGCCTGCAACGTGCGTACCGGCGAGGCAATGAGCCAGCCGGCGGAAAGCAGGATGGCGGCGGACGAAGCCAGCAGCGCCGCGCGGGCTCCGGCGGCTGAGGCGAGCGCGCCGCCCAACAGCGCGCCGGCCGGGAACAGGCCTTTGATCAGCAGTTGCTGGCAGGCGTTCACGCGGCCCAGCAGGTGCGAGGGTGCGATTTGCTGACGCAGCGTCAGTTCGTTGATGTTGTAGACGGGATACGCCACGTCGCCGAACAATTGCGCCGCACCGAGCAAGGCGACCGCGGTCCAGTCCGGCTGCGCGGCGGCGGGCACCAGCAGACTCAGCACGCCCTGCCACAGTGCCACGCCGATCAACAGGCGGCCCACCGGGTAGCGCTCGCTCAGCCAGCGCGCCGCGAGCGCCCCGGCGAGATTGCCTGCGCCGCCGAGCGTGACGACGATGCCCAGCGCGACGGTGCTCATCTTCAGCACCACCACTGCGTAGTAGACGTAAAGTGTGCCGAAGAAGCCCCACGCAAGGCTCACCGTGGCCGCACGCAGCGCCAGGGGACGAAGCAGCGCGTCGCCGAAAACGAAGTCCACGCCAGCGCGCGCTTCGCTCCACCAGTTTGCATTCTCCGCGCGCGCGGCAAGGTCTGGCTTGGCCTCGGCGCTCCGGATCGCGGCGATCGAGATGGCTGAGAACACAAAGGAAGGAGCGTCGAGCAGCATGGCCACCGGCGCCGTGATGAGCTTCACCAGAAGTCCCGTGAGCGCGGGACCGGTGACTTCGGCCACCGAGAGCGTGAGCGCAAGCTTCCCGTTGGCTTCGAGCAATACCTCGGGCCGCACCAGCGTGGGTACGTAGGTGGGATAGGCGACGTCAAACAGCACGGTGAGTGCGCCGGTAAGCGCGGCCACCGCCAGCAGATGCGGCATCGTGAACGTGCCCTGAAAGTGCATCTAAGGAATGCTGAGCAGCACGGCGGCGCGGGCGAGATCCGCGGCAATCATCAGCGGGCGGCGGCGCAAGCCATCCACCAGCGGACCCACCAGCGGACCGGCAAGGAACGCCGCGATACCGCTGATGGCCACCAGCCAGCCCATTTGCGCGGTGGTGGCGTGCAGCACCAGCACGGCGGTGAGCGGGATGCCTTCGCGCGAAACACGCGAGCCGATTTCTGAGATGGCTTGGCCGGCCCAGAGCTTCACGAAGTCCGGCTGGCGCCACAAAAACATCTATACAGTGTGTCGCAAGAATGTTTGTAGGATGATTACTGTCATGCTGCTACGAGCTTGCTGGTTGCTGGTTTGTTTGAGTGCGCTGCCGGCCTGGGCGCGCCTGCGGGCGGGCGCGGCGGCCGTGGACGTTACACCAGTGGAGTGGCCCGTGCGGGTGGTGGGCAACTTTGGGCTCACCATGGCCGAGTCCGCGCACGACCCGCTGCATGCCCGCGCGATTGTGCTCGAAGAGGGAGCCACGCGCATCGCCATTGCGCTGATCGATAGCTGCTATGTGAAGCGCGAAGAGCTGGACGAGATCAAGGCGGTGGCGGCAAAACGCACGGGCATTCCCGCTGCGCGCATGTTGATCTCGGCGACGCACACGCACTCTGCGCCGCCGTCGCGCGCGGCCGAGGGCAACGCGGCCGAGGCACGGTATGTGCGCCGGTTGATCGAGAAGGCCGCCGAGGCCATCGTGCAGGCCAACACGCGCCTGGCGCCCGCGCGCATTGGCTGGGGCTCCACTCCGGTGCCCGAAGAGTTGTTTAACCGCCGCTGGTTCCGCAAGCCGGGCACGGTGCCGCCGTCGCCGTTCGGTGAAACCACCGATATTGTGCAGATGAATCCGCCGGCTGCCTCGCCGGATTTGTTGCATCCCGCCGGCGGCACCGATCCCGGCTTCTCCGTTGTTTCGATCCAATCCGCGAACGGGCGGCCGCTGGCGCTGCTGGCGAACTACTCGCTCCACTATGTGGGCGGCGTACCGGGCAAGGAAGTGTCGGCGGACTACTTCGGGGAGTTCTCGCGTATGGTGGCGGCGGACCTCGCGCCTGGTGACGCGGGGTTTGTCGCGATGCTGACCAACGGCACCAGCGGCGATGTGAATAATATCGACTTCATTCACCCGCGTCCGCGCGCCGAACCCTTCGAGCGCATCCGCGCGGTGGCGGGGAAGCTGGCGGGCCACGCGGCGCGCCTCGCGCGTGCCGCTGAATATCGTGACGCCGCGCCAATGAAAATGGCGGAAGCCGAATTGCAGCTTGCGTATCGCCGCCCGACGGCGGAGCAGGCGCGTTTTGCCAAGACCGCGCTGGCCGAGCCAGACGAGAAGAAACTCCCGCGCAATGCCAAGGCCTACGCCGAGCGCGCCGAACGTCTCGCCGCGGGCCCGGCGCACGCGATGTTAAAGCTCCAGGCCGTGAACATCGGCGGCCTCGGCATCGCGGCGATTCCGTGCGAGACGTTTACCGAGATCGGCATCACACTGAGGGAACTGAGCCCACTGCGGCCTACGTTTACCATTGAGCTCGCCAACGGCCACTATGGCTACTTGCCCACTCCGAGGCACTTCGATCTGGGCGGGTATGAGACGTGGCTGGGGACGAACGTGCTGGAGCGCGACGCGTCAGCGAAGATCACACGAACGCTGCTGGAGTTGTTTGCGAAGGTGCGGTAGCGGTCAGTCTTTGGGCGTAGGCTGCTTCTCGGTTTTGCTCCGCACCGCCGCGCCGCACGCCTCAAGCACCTTCGCCGCAATCAGGCGGTGGCCCTCTGCGTTCGGGTGAATCCCGTCGGGAATCAGGGTGCGCAGGTCGCGCCGCGTGGTCCAGTCAGCATAGATGTCGGCGAGGCACGTTTTGCTCTCGCGCGCCACGCGGCGCGTCACATCGACGAACGGCACCAGGCCGTCGTTCATGTCGTTTTCCTGATAGAAGCCGAGGTTCTGATACCGGTAGGCGCGCGTCATCGGGTTGGCCGTCAGCAGCACCGGCGTCGCGCCCGCTTTGCGTACTCGCGCGACGATCCCGGTCAGGTTCTTTTCAAACTCGGCCATTGGCACCCGCGGCTCGGTGCGCGCCACCGGACCCGGGTCCACATACGCGGCGTCGTTCAGCCCTGCCATGATCAGCACCACGCGAGGATGCCGGGCGATCACGTCGGCATCCATGCGCGCCAGCATCTGCGTGGTGGTGTTGCCGCCCACCCCCGCGTTCACCACGGGTTCGCCCAACTGCTGGCCCAGGATCTCCACGTAGCCGGGGTACGGTTTCGGCTTAGCGGCAGCTTTCTTCTTGCGCGCGTTCTTCTTGCCGGCTCGGGGTGCGGCGGCGGGCGCAACCGGACGCGGCGCCACCGTCACGCTGTCGCCCAGCGCGGCGATCGTCAACAATATTGGCACTGCCAGCATCATCAAGAACGAGCATGTCACACCTCGCTCGGCCGCTACAATAAGGTTTGGTTCCCACCATGCGAAGCTGGCTGGTCTTCCTGTTGCTGCTACTTGCCCTGCCGCTGGCCGCGGACGTGAAGCTGTACCTCAAAGAAGGCGGCTTTCACCTGGTTCGCGAGTATGAAGTGAAGCCGGACCGGGTGCGCTTCTTCTCTACTGAGCGCGGCGAGTGGGAAGAGATTCCGCTTGAACTCGTGGACCTCAAGAAGACTGCCTGTGAAGTGGAGCGCAAAACGAAAGCTGCCGCTGCGCAGAAGGAAGCTGACCGTGCCGAGCGCGATGCCGAGCGCCAACAGCGCCGCGAGATTGCCTCGGTGCCCGATGAGCCGGGCGTCTACTGGATCGACGGCGCGAATCTGGTGGCGCTCAAGGCCGCCGAGGTAAAGGTAGTAACCAACAAGCGCCGCTCGATTCTCAAAGCCATGTCACCCATTCCGATCGTTTCCGGCAAAGCCACGCTTGAGGTGGAAGGCGCGAAGTCGGCGCGCGAGTTGGCGCCGGATCGCCCTGAATTTTACTTCCGCATCAGTCAGCCCGAGCGTTTCACCATTGTTCGCTGCACGCCGGGCAAAGGCAAAGAAGTCTCGCGCATCGTGCAGACCTGGACCCTGGTGCCAGTCACCAAAGAGATCGTGCAGGAACATGTGGAGGTGCCGGTGTTCCGCCATCAGGTGGGCGACGATCTTTACAAGGTGTGGCCGCAGAAGACGTTGGCGCCCGGCGAGTATGCCTTCATTCAATACACGGAGGGCAAAGGCAACGTGCAGGTTTGGGACTTCACGGTGGTAGCCGCGCGCCAATGAATCCGACGCAACCACTGGTGACCATCGTCACGCCCACCTACAACATGGGCCGGTTTCTGCCGGAGACTATTGAAAGCGTCTTGTCGCAAGATTACCCGCATATCCAATACCTGGTGATGGACGCGGCATCCAAAGACAACACCGTCGAGATTCTCAGAAGCTACGGCAGCCGGCTGGAGTGGGTTTCCGAACCCGACCGAGGCCAGTCTGACGCGGTGAACAAGGGCTTCGCCCGCGCGCGTGGCGAGATCTTCACGTTTCTCAACGCGGATGACGTGTATTACCCAGGCGCGTTGCGCGCGGCGGTGGAAGCCTTTGCCGCGCAACCCGCGGCCGGCGCCGTCTATGGCAACGCCTGGTACACACGCGAAGACGGGTCGCAGATTTCTCGCTACCCGGCGCAGGCCTACGATCACGCGCTGCTCGGCAGCCTCTGCTACATCTGCCAGCCTGCGTCGTTCATCCGTAGCAAAGTGTGGGCGGAGGTGGGAGGGTTGAACACGGATCTGCACCTCACGCTAGACTACGACCTGTGGCTGCGCATCTCCGCGCGTCATCCGCTGCACTACATCCCACGCGACCTCGCGACGTCGCGTATGTACGCCGACAACAAGACGTTAAGCCGCCGCGCGGAGACCTTTAAAGAGGTGGTGCAGATCACACGGCGTCATCGCGGCTATGTACCGCTGAACTGGCTCTACGGCTACGCGGGCCATCTGCTCGACGGCAAAGACGGCTTCTACGAACATTCGCCGCCTTCGGTCATCAAGTATCTGCTCACGCTCGGCATGGGCGTTTGGTACAACCCATTGCGCCCTCACCGCTTTTTGCGGGAGTGTGTGGCTAATGCCGGCTTCGGTGTGCGTATGCTGGCCGCGGGCCGTGATCCGCGCAACTGAGCAAAGCCGGAACGGAACGGGTGAGCCTACCCCTTCTTCGCGCCAGCCGCGGCGGCCGGCACCTTGCCCATTTTGTCGATCTCGTTCATGTACACGCGGCGGCCCTCGTCCATGGCGAGGTTGGCCAGAATCACATTCGTCGAGTCTTCGAGACCCACTTCGAGATCCGCCTTGGGCTTCGAGCCGGTCTTGCAGCTTTCGATGAAGGCCTCAAGCTGCACATCCACCGGGTTCTTGGTCTCTTCGGGCACCATCACGCCCTTCTTGTAGAGCCACATGCGGGCGTACTTCATTTCCTTCTCCAGGAAACTCTCGTTGCCGGTAACCTTGTCTTTGTCCATCAGCACCGGCAGGCCCTTGCCACCCTTGCCCGTTGACGTGAGCGACGAACTAGCCTTGGCTGACTTCTCCTTGCCGCTCCCCGCCGCCGTTGCCTTTTTCGGGCCCGGCTCGTAGAACCACATCGCCGTCGCCGGCTCGTTGTCCGTGCCCACGGTGATGTGAATCGTGCCGTCGGTGCCCATGATCATTTCACCGAACTGCGTGCGGGTGGAGCCGAACAGCGCCAGGTGATGGTTGGTGGAAATCGAGCTGTACATCAGCTTCTGGCCGCCCGGGTATTTGAAGATCAGTTGAATGTTGTCGTAAACGTCGCGGCCGTCCTTGTACTCATCCACGCCGCCCACGCCTACCACGAATTCCGGGTGCGAGCCGATCATCCAGTCCGCGACGTCGATCTGGTGCGAGGCGAGTTCGGCGGTCAATCCGCCTGACTTCTTCTTGTCCACGCGCCAGCTCGGCGGCGACCACGTTTTGCCCAGGCTGTTGCGGTGCCACTGCGCGTAGACGTGCGTTACGCGGCCGATGAGCCCCTGCTCCACCATCTGCTTGGCCGTCTGGTAGAACTGGCTGTAGCGGCGCTGCAAGCCCACCTGTAGAACCTGCTTGGGGTGCTCGTTGCTCAGCTTGCGGAGTTCGTGCACTTCGGCCGCGGTGAAGACGAGGCTCTTTTCGCAGAACACGTGTTTACCGGCGAGCAGCGCATCTTTGGTGATGGGAAAGTGCGTGTACAGGGGCGTGGCAATCAACACCGCCTCAATGTCTTTGCGCGCCAGTACCTCGCGGTAGTCCCTGACAGCCTCGGGCTTGTCTTTCGACATGCTCTGGCCCTTTTTCAGATTGGCGTCGTCGATGTCGCACACCGCCATGCAGCGGCCGCCGTCCGCGCCGTTGAAGTGCTGTACGTGGTACTGGCCGCGGCCGCCAACGCCGATCACGGCATACTGCAGTTGGTTGCCGGCCGCTTTGACGGTTTGGATGCGCGGGGCAAATACCGCCGTCGCGGCGGCGGCGCCGGCGAACTTCGTGGCGTCGCGGCGGGTCAAGGACGAAGAGTCAGGGTTTCTGCGGGACATGGGGTGAACTTTCCCCTCCTACTGTATCGATTGCAATCTCGTCTTGCAATGCCTCAATCACTTCGGCGTGCGCGTTGCGCGCGGCGTAGTCGGCGCCGGCCAGCACGATCATCGAGGCGATGAAGCTCCACAGAATGATCGTTACTGAATATTCAAAAGGGCCGTACTCGCGGTCGAGCTTGCGGCTTAGCGCCGGCCCCACCAGCATGGACACATACTTGAGGGACTCGAGGATCAGCCCCACGCCGAACGCGACGGGAATCAAGCTGCGCGCGGGCACGCGCCCGTTCGGCAGCCGCCAGTACACGATGAACAGCGCCAAGATCGACAGCGGAATCGCGGCCATCTTCAACGCCGCCAGGCCGAAAAACGCGCCGAAGGAATGCTCGAAACCCAGTGACTTCAGAATCTGGATGTTCAACGCCGCCGCCATATAGGAGGCAAACGTCAATCCGCCGCACAGCAGAATGAGCCCCATGCTCACGACCTGGTTGTGCACAAAGCTCCGGTTTTCTTTGATGCCCCAGGCGCGATTGAGAGCTACTTCGAGCGGCTCAAACACGCCGTTGGCGGTGAACAGCAGCAGGAGGAGCGAAGTGATCTGCGGCGCGCCATCACGCATCAGCACACGGTGCAGTTGGCCGGGAATGAACTGGCCGATGGGTCCGGGAAACATGTCGCGCAGCGCCAGGTAGATCGCTTCTTCGCCCGCCTGCCAGCCGAGGATGTAGCGGCAGATCGATACCATCACGATGAAGAACGGGAACAACGAGAGCAGCAAATTGGCCGCCATGGAGAACGCATACACGTGTACCTCGGTCTCCATGAGGAAGCGCAGGGTGGGAAGAATACGGCGGCGAAACAGCAAGCAGGCTCTCTTCTAGAGTAACGCGACGGCGCGGCTTGGCGAGGCGGGCGCAGGCCGGCTTTGGCGCTGTGCTTGATGCGATTAGCAAGTGCTGTTATGATCGATAAAAATGACATAAAATTCCAATTATAGTTAATATAGTAGCGTTTATATGGCTGTAATGATGTACTTTTAATGCTGTCTAATTAGCTACAAGTGTATGTTTTGTGATATTCTAGTTTCCTTGGAAGCAGTTCATGGTTCAGCGCGGACAACTCTGATGCAGCGCTTCCGGGCCCGCCGCCTCGATCTCAACCTCACCCAGGAAGGATTGTCGCAACGCTCTGGTGTGTCGTTTGCAACCGTGAAGCACTTCGAGCGGACGGGTTTGATTTCGCTCGTCTCGTTGCTGAAGCTGGCAGTAGTCCTTGAGTGTCTCAGCGATTTCGAACGCGTCTGCCCGCCCCGCGAGCACGAACTCGCCGCTGCCACACTCGATCAGATACTGGCCGAACCCAAGCGCCGTCAGCGAGGCCGCCGGCATTGAGCTTCCCCCCAACCAAACTGCTAAGCGTGTATCTCGACGCCGGGCAGCGCCAACGTGTGGGCCGGCTGGCGTGGCATGAGCGGCGCTCCCTCTTTGAATACGATCGCGATTTTCTCGCCTCGGGCATCGAACTCTCTCCGTTCAAACTCCCCCTCCGGCCCGGCGTTTTCACGCATGAGGATACGGCCTTTGAGGGGCTCTTTGGCCTGTTCAACGATAGCCTGCCGGACGGCTGGGGGCGCCTGCTGCTGGACCGCAATGTAGAGAAGCACGGCATTCAGCGCCGTGAACTGACGCCGCTCGACCGTCTGGCCTATGTCGGCAAGCATGGCTTGGGAGCGCTGGTCTACGAGCCCGACTTGAGCGATGCGGAAAAAGAAAAGGAGCCGCTCGCGCTGGACCGGCTGGCTGAAGAAGTGCGAATCGTCCTTGAAGGCGAGAACGAAGAGGTCTTCGAAGAACTACTGCGGCTGAGCGGATCGTCATCCGGTGCGCGGCCGAAGATCGTTGTGCAGGTGAACGAAAAGCGCGACCGCGTGATCCATGGCCAGCAGGCGTTGCGCCGCGGGCACACGCATTGGCTGATCAAGTTCGGTTCCTCCTACGACCCGCGCGATATTGGCGCGATCGAGTACGCCTATAGCTGCATGGCGCGCGCGGCGGGCGTGGAAATGCCCGACACGTATCTCTTTCGAACCCGCAAGGGCGTTTATTTCGGCACGAAGCGGTTTGACCGCCTCGGCGCGCAGCGCGTGCACATGCACAGCCTCTCCGGCTTGATTCACGCCAACCACCGGCACCCCACGCTCGACTACGACACGATCCTCGGCGCCACCATGTCGCTCACGCGCCACATAGGTCAAGTGGAAAAGGCATACGCGCTCGCCTGCTTCAACGTCCTGGCGCACAATCGCGATGATCACTCAAAGAACTTCTCCTTCCTGCTGGGCGAGGAATGGACGATGTCGCCCGCCTACGATCTCACGTTCTCTTATGGCCCGGGCGGCGAACAAAGCACGATGGTGATGGGTGAGGGCCGCGCTCCGGGCATGGCACACCTGCGCAAGCTGGGTGAGCGGCACGGCCTGAAGAAAGCGCCGCGGATCCTGGAGCAGGTGCAGGCGGCGGTGGCCGATTGGCGGACGCACGCCAAGAACGCTGGTGTCACCGCCAAGTCCTCCAACGAAGTCGCCAAGCGAATCCGGACCTAGTCCTCTGGAGCCGGGAAGATCCGGTTGAACCAGAACGCCTGCGCTGTTGGGCCGTTACGCCGGTAGAGTTCCAGGCGGTGGTGCGCTTCGGCGAGGCCAGGCGAGTGCCCCGCCGCAACCCACCAGAGCGTCACATCAGCGGGTCATCCGGCCATGGCTCGCCCGGCGACGGATCGCCCACGAATCGCCAGATGAACCCGGGGGCGCGATCGGCGAGCGCATTCATCTCCGGCACGCCGGCGAAGAACTCCCCCACGCGCGCATCGTCCCGCGGATGCTTTTAAACGGGCAAGGTTCAATTGCGCCAAATGAAACGGCATGCTTCTTCGGCAAGCTACCATGAAAAAGACCGTGAAATCCCCCGCACCGCCCTCCTCCCTTACTTCGCTGCCCGTCGCCGTCATCGTCGGCCGACCCAATGTCGGCAAGTCTACACTTTTCAACCAGCTCACCAGAACACGGCGCTCCATTGTGGGCGATGAGCCGGGCATCACGCGAGACCGCATTCACGGCGAAGGGCAGCATGGCTCCAAGCGTTACGAGCTGATCGACACGGGCGGCATCATTCCCAACGATGACGAGTTGATCCCCAGCGAGATCCTCAAGCAGGCTCGCACGGCGCTCAAACGCGCGGCCCATATCCTGTTCGTGATCGATGGACGCACCGAGATCACCAGCGCCGATCGCGAACTGGCTCAGATGCTGCACCGGCTCGGCAAGCCCGTCACTCTCGTTGTGAACAAGATCGATGCGCCGGTGCGCGAGCCGTTGGTGCACGAGTTTCATGAGCTGGGCTTCCAACATGTGTTCCCCGTCTCGGCCGAGCATCGTCTTGGCCTGGACGATCTGGGCGCGCACATCACCAGCGAGTTTCCCCATCAGAAAGAGGACGAAGAAGCGGCGCCGGCGACGCCGCAGATTCGCGTTGCCATCATTGGCCGCCCCAACGCCGGCAAGTCGACGCTGCTGAACACGCTCGTCGGCCAAGAGCGCGCCATCGTCTCGCCTGTCCCCGGCACCACGCGCGACTCGGTGGATGAGTCGATCGTTCGCGACGGCGTCGAGTTTGTGTTTGTCGACACGGCGGGCATTCGCCGCAAGGGCAAGACTACGGAGATGGCGGAGAAGCTCGCCATGGTGATGGCGCGGCGCGCGATTGAACAGGCCGATGTCGTGGTGGTACTGATCGACGCGATCGAAAAAGTGGTGGGCATCGACGCCAACATCGCGGGCTATGCGCATGAAGCCGGCCGCCCCGTGATTCTCGCCGTCAACAAGTGGGATCTAGCCACGCAGAAAAACAAACCGATGTTCGTGCAGCATGTGCGCGACGAGTTGCGTTATCTCGACTACGCCCCGGTGGCGTTTCTCTCCGCCAAGAGCGGAGCGGGCGCCGATCAGTTGTTCGCGCTCATTCGCCGCGGTTATAAATCGGCCAATCAACGCGTCACCACAGGCGAGCTCAATCGCTTGTTTGAGCACTTGCAGGCCGATCGCAACACGCGTATTCGCTACATCACGCAAGCCGGCGTGCGTCCGCCCACCTTCATCGTGTTCAAGAACGGCGCCACGCCGCTACATTTTTCCTGGCAGCGCCACCTGATCAATCAACTGCGCGAGAAGTTCGGCTTTGCCGGCACGCCGATCGTGATCAAGAGCCGCACCAAAGCGTGCAAGCCCGGCGACCCGCGCAAGAAGTAGCTCGCGCCGCACACGCGCCAAAAACAAAACGCTCCGCCACAACGGGCGGAGCGTGCTCTTAAAAATTCGAAAGGCTCCGGAGGTCCGGAGCCTTCGATGTTCAGACCTTGCAACGCGGGCAGAACCCGCGGCAGGCCTACTTCTTCTTCGCGGCCTTTTTCTTGGCCGGGGCCTTCTTAGCGGCCTTCTTGGTAGCGTACTTCATTGATTGATTCTCCCTAACATCAGAATTTGCGTTCTTCCGAAGAAGAACGCAGTGTGATCCATATATAAGGTGATTCGCGGAAGATGTCAAGAAAAAAATGCATCGAAGAAGCTGTCAAGATCTTGACAGAGGAAGACAAAAACATCGGAACACGTGTTTGGCTAAAATTGTTCTATTGAGCAAAGTTCGTGGCAGCTTTTATCCATGCGGGTTTCGCGCATCGCACGATGCGCTTGATGAGCGCGATGCGTTCCTCGCGCACTCGCCGCGCTGGTACCGCAACTTTTCGCGAGGCTCGGCGTTTTTGCTCTGCGCGGTGGTGTCGTTCGCACTCGCTTCATGCTCGCAGCGCCGAGCTCCGCGCGCGCTCACACCGAAGCTGGGCACGCGCGCGAAGGGCATCGCGAGCTGGTATGGCGACCCTTATCATGGACGCGCAACCGCGAGTGGCGAGATCTACAACATGGAGCTCGGCACGGCCGCGCACCGGCGTTATGCATTCGGCACGTGGGTGCGCGTGGACAATCTCGACAACGGTCAACACACCGACGTCCGCATCAACGATCGCGGTCCGTTCGTGCGCAGCCGCATCATCGATCTCTCGCGTGCATCGGCACGCCAGATCGGCATGCTCGGACCCGGCATCGCGCGTGTGCGTCTCACCGTGATTGCGCCGCCGCCGATGACATCGCAAGCTCCACCTTCACCGTCCACGCAACGCGCGGCCACGGTTACGCCCGCAGCCGCACCGCGCGGTTCGCGGTGGGACGTGCAGGTTGCGGCGTATCGCTCGCAGGAAGTGGCGCGTCAACAAGTGAGTGAGCTGATCGCCGCAGGCCAGCGTGCCGAGATATTGCCGAAGGGATCGCTCTGGCGCGTCATCGTGCTGTCATCAGATGGGTCTGAAAAGCAGGCGCACCATCTATTAGATATGCTGGCGCCGGCGTGGAGTGGCGCCTTCGTCGTACGCCAGGATACACAATAGAGTACCGATGGTTAATGATCTTCCCCCTTGGAGGGGTGAGGCCATTGCTCCACACCATCGCCTCAGGTCTACACCCTAACAGGTTCCTGCCCCAAACCCTCAGAATGCCGGAGATTTTTATTGAGATCTTTGCACTCTTACTTTCGGGACGCCCGGCAAGCGGACGTATCGGACCCCGGGGAGATCAAGCATCCCTTTGAGAGGTTCCGGACGGATGGCGCGGCAGGCGTTACCGGTGAATGAAAGGTGAGGCATGTATCAGGCGAAAGAGGGAACGCCTTGGAGGGTCGGAGAGTCCGTAAAAATTCGTCACGTCGGCCGGCAGATTGACCGCGTAGCGCAAGGACGATGGCCCGTGCTGATTTTGGGAGAGACCGGCACAGGTAAAGAAGTCGTTGCGCGCCGCATCTATAGTCAGAATGCGGAAGGCCCGTTTGTCACGATTGACTGCTCCAGTTTGGTTGGGCCGCTGCTTGAAAGTGAGCTCTTCGGACACTCACGAGGCGCGTTTACGGGTGCGGTAGCCCAAAAGGTCGGTTTGCTTGAACTGGCCAACGGCGGCACCGCCTTCTTTGATGAAGTAGGCGAACTGCCCTTGGATTTGCAGGCGAAGCTGTTGCGGGTCTTGCAGGAGAAGGAGTTCCGCCCGGCGGGTTCGGTTGGCGTGAAGCGTTCTGACTGCCGCATCATTGCCGCCACCAATCGCGATCTGGCGCGCGAGGTGGAACGCTGCACTTTCCGCCGCGACCTGTTCTACCGGCTCAACGTGGTTACGCTGCGGCTCAGCCCGCTGCGCGAACGCGCCGAGGATATTCCATTGCTGGTGCAGCACTTCCTGGACCGCTATGGCCGCGGCGGCCACCATATGTCGGAAGAGGCGATGCAGTGGCTGGCCGACTACGAATGGCCCGGCAACGTACGCGAGTTTGGAGAATTGCGTGCAGCAGATGTTGGCCATGTCCTCCGGTCCGCTGCTGACGCCTTTTGAAATGCCGTCCATGCTGCAGCACTTCATACAGCGCCGGCGTGAACAGGAGGCGGCGGCACCCTTGCTGGCGGCGGGAGGCGCCTACAGTGGCGGCCCCGGTACTCCGCTTCTCGATTCCTTTTACACGGCTCCGGCGCCTGAACAGCAAGCGCCCGAGCGTCGGCAGCCTCATATGGAGCACGACATCGTGCCGCTGCTTGAAGTGGAGAAGCGGGCGATTCTCCGTGCGCTCAATTACACCAAGGGCGATCGCAGCGTCGCTGTCACGCTCCTTGGCATCGGCCGCACTACGCTTCACCGCAAGTTGAAGGAGTATCAGGTCGCGGTCTAGCCCGCATATCTCACAGGCTTTCTGCTGCGACGCGCGATAAGGCCGCGTCTACTTCGTTGCGCTTGCTCACCGTGCTCGACAGACTGTTCAAGTATGCCTCCGCGCGCTGAGCGGCACGCGCCTCTAATCCACGGCCTTCTCACGCATCTCACGACGAAACCCCATGAGATATGCGAGTTGGTTGGCTCTCCTGCTGATCCGGTTGAAAGCCTAGGCCGTCCTCGTTCCCTCGCGCTCGCCGATCGTTTTGTCCGGCGCCGGCGAAGCCTGCAGAGTCATCAGGCCCATTTCAATCTTGAACTGCTTCAACAGCTCTTCGGCGTGCATCTTTTCGGCTTCTTCTTCGATCTTGACCTTCTGCTGATCGACGTTGCTCAGCGCCATTTCCATGCGCGCTTCGTTCCCGGCGGTCTACTCTTCGATCTTGCGCACCATCTCGTCGTGCGTGGCGCTGATGCCGCCGACTTCAAACTGTTCCATCACGTCGGCCACTTTCTTCTGCCACTGCGCGCGGCGGTTGTCGCGGATGGCGTTGGTGGCCTCGTCGGTCTTGCGCTCTTTTTCGCGCAGGAATGCCTTCTTCACGGCGTCGGCCTTTTCGGCCGCGGCGCGCGTGGTGGCAAGCTGGCCCTGCGTGGGGGCGAGCGCGGACTTGAGCGACTCAAGCTGCACGGCAAAACTCGCCGCGAGATCGTCGCGGCCGTTCTGAATCGCGGCCTTCACCCTGGCAGTGAGTCCGGAAAGCTCATTGCGGTATTTCACTTCTTCCTTTTCGAGCAGCGTCACGTTGGCCTTCACCATCGCGACTGACTCATTCATACGCGGCACCTGATCATTCATGCCGCGGATGTTCTGTTCGAGGATCAACTCGGGATCCTCGGCCACGGAGATGAAAAAGCCCGCAAACGACCGGAACACCCGCACCAGACGGTTCCACATAGTGACGCGACCTCCTCAAGAAGGCTCTGGTGCAAACCGGCCGAGATGAGAGAACATGAGGTAATGCCCTCCTTCGTTCCGGTTGAAGAGCTGTTTGCTGGCCGCCATTTCGACGCGGAGATTGTGGTGTTGTGCGTCCGCTGGTATTTAAGCTTCAAGTTGAGCTATCGGGATTTG
>VFZP01000071.1 GCA_016871115.1 Acidobacteriota bacterium | reverse complement strand
AAGATGACAAATCGCAACCGAGGAAACAGCGGCACACAGCGAAGCGAATCTGGGACCGGCTGAAAGCCGAGCATGGTTTCGGTGGCGGGTACACGATCGTGAAGGACTATGTGCGGGATGCCCTGGTACGGCATAAGGAAGTGTTCGTACCACTTGCGCACCCTCCCGGCGATGCGCAAGCCGACTTCGGCGAGGCCTTGGTGGTGATCGGCGGTATCGAACAAAAGGCGCATTTCCTTTGTATGGACCTGCCGCACTCCGACGCCTGCTTCGTGGTGGCATTTTCAGCCGAAAACACCGAGTCCTTTCTCGAAGGGCACAACCGGTGCCGTGTTGGGGTACGCGAGTTAGGTAACTCTGCTGGACGTCGCCGGAAAGACCTGAGTATCTTTCTCTTCCCACCGGCGCGACTGAACTGCTGGAAGCCGCTTCATCTCAAGCACTGGGACCCGGTTGAGTTCCGCAACTTCGAGCGCGAAGAACCTGACGCCCAGGCCGCCGCCAGTGCGCGAAATCACCCATTAGAATCTGCCGCCGCGCGATAGTCAGGCGCGGACCGTGGTTGCTATAATGAGGCTTCCCGCCAGCCCTGTCGCGGCGGACGCTCGACCGGCTGAACCCCTCGCCAGTCCAGACTTTGTTGGGAAACACTCAAAAGGAACCATGCAAATCTCCGAAGGCAAACTGAAGCACATGAAGGCCCTGTCTAACGAGCGGGGCGTGATCGCCGCCGCCGCGATGGACCAGCGGGGCAGCCTCCAGAAGTCGATCGCCCAGGCCGCCGGCATCGACCCGAAGAACGTCACCGACGAGCAGATGATCGAGTTCAAGTCGGCCGTGACGCGCATCCTCACGCCGTACGCCAGTGCCATCCTTCTCGACCCGGAATGGGGCATCCCTGCTTCGCAGACCCGCTCGGCCAACGCCGGCCTGTTGCTTGCCTACGAAAAGACCGGCTACGACGCTACTCAACCGGGCCGCCTGCCTGATTTGCTGCCGCACGTCTCGGCCATGCGCATCAAAGCCTGGGGCGGCGATGCTGTCAAGATTCTCATCTACTACACCCCCTTTGACGATGCCAGCGTGAACGACATGAAGCACGCCTTCGTGGAACGTATCGGCGCTGAGTGCGAAACCGAGCAACTCCCGTTCTTCCTCGAGTTCATCGGCTACGATCCGAAGGGCGGCGACGAAAAGGGCCTTGAGTTCGCCAAGGCCAAACCTGAAATCGTCACCAAGAGCATGGAAGAGTTCTCCAAGCCCCAGTACCGCGTGGACGTGCTGAAGGTGGAAGTGCCGATCAACGCCAACTTCACCGAAGGCAGCCGGGAGTTCAAGGGCCAGGCTGCTTACACGTGGAACGAAGCGCTCGATCATTTCCGCCGCGCCGCTGCCGTGGCCACCAAGCCGTTCATCTATCTGAGCGCCGGTGTGAGCAACGATGTGTTCAACGAGAACCTCCGCATGGCCGCCGAAGCGGGTACCGATTTTTCGGGCGTGCTGTGCGGCCGCGCCACTTGGAAGGAAGGCATTCCGGTATACGGCAAGCAGGGCATCAAGGCTCTCGAAAACTGGCTGTCCACCGAAGGCGTGAAGAACATCAACGCCGTGAATGCTTCGCTCGCTCCGGCCAAGCCGTGGTTTGCCAAGTACGGTCTCAAATCGGTCTAACGGGAGAGCAGTTCCACGATGAACAAACAGCAAGTGCTGGCGTCGATGCTCGACATCGGGATCGTGCCCGTGGTGCGCACCACGTCGGCCGAGACCGCCATTCTCGCCATTGAGGCGATCTACAACGGCGGCATCCGGGCCGCGGAAATCACGATGACCGTGCCGGGCGCCATCAAGGCGCTCGAAAAGGTGGCCGATAAGTTCGGCGGCAAAATTGTGCTCGGCGCCGGGACGGTGCTGGACCCGGAAACCGCGCGTATCTGCACGTTGGCGGGCGCGGAGTTTTTCGTCACGCCCGCTCTGAAGCTGGCCACCATCGAAATGGCGCGGCGCTATTCGAAAGTGATCTGCACAGGCGCGCTGACGCCTACCGAAGTCCTCACGGCCTGGGAAGCGGGTTCGGACATTGTGAAGGTGTTTCCGTGCGGCGCGGTGGGCGGCCCGAAGTACATCAAGGCGCTCAAAGGCCCGTTGCCGCAGGTGGAGATGGTGCCCACCGGTGGCGTGAACTTGGAGACTGCCGGCGAGTTCCTGAAAGCCGGCGCGTGTGCTGTCGCCGTAGGCGGCGAACTGGTTGATCCCAAGCTCATCAAGTCCGGCAACTACGGCGAAATGACCAAGCTCGCGCAGCAGTACCTAGCGGTGATCGCCAAGGCTCGCGCCGAGATGCGGTAAAATCGGGAGTTTTATGGCGATCTCTCAAGACCTGCTGGGAATCCTCGTTTGTCCGGTGTGCAAGGCGCCCATCGAATTGCTGCAGGACGAAAACGGTTTGCGGTGCCAGCCGTGCCGCATGGTTTTTCCGATCCGCGACGACATTCCGGTCATGCTCGTCGAGGAAGCGCGCAAGTTCTGAGCTGCGCGGGCGCCATGCTCGTCGATTCGATTCCTGCCCGTGGACGCGTGCTCATCGTACGGCTCCGCTCTTTGGGCGATTGCGTTCTCACCACTCCGGCTTTGCATCTGCTGAAGCAGGCGCGGCCGGATCTGGAGATCAGTGTTCTGGTGGAAGACCGGTTTGCGCCGGTCTTCACCGGTAATCCAGATCTCGCCGCGGTTCTTCCCCCTTCGCCTGCCGCCGCTTTGTCCGCTCGGCCGCATCTCACTTTGAACTTGCATGGCGGCCCGCGTAGCGCGTGGCTCACCGTGGCCTCGCTCGCACGCCGTCGGGCCGGGTTTGCGCACTATCGTTCCGGGCAGTGGGCCTACAACATCCGGATGCCGCGGGCGCAGGACATTCTCGGCGAAGAGCGCGCGGTACACACGGCCGAGCATCTGGCGGCGGCAATGTTTCACTTGGGCGTGCCGCGCTGCGAGGTGCCGCGCGCGCGGCTGTTTGCGCTGGCGGCGCCCGCGCGTGTGCCCTACGCCGTCATCCACGCCTTTGCCTCGCAGGCTGACAAGACATGGCCCGCCGAACGCTTTGCCGCCATCGCGCGGCGGCTGCGTGCGGAGTTGTGCCTGGAGCCGGTCTTCATCGGAGCCGCGGCGGATGACTTTTCACCCTTCACCGAATTCGAATCCGTCCGGGGTGCTCCTTTAAAGGAAGCGATGACGCTGCTCTCGGGCGCGTCGTTGTTCATTGGCAACGACAGCGGGCCCGCGCATATGGCCGCGGCGTTTGGATTGCCGCTGGTGGTGCTGTTCGGCTCCTCGCACGTCGATCAGTGGCGGCCTTGGCGCACTGAAGCCGAGACCATCGTCTCGCCGCCAGATGTGCGGGTGGTGCCGGTGGAGCGCGTGCAAGCCGCGATTGAGCGCCTGCTGAAGGTGCGCGCGGCATGAAGGAACTCCTGCGCCTCATCTCATACACGCGCCCGTACAAAGCAGCCCTGCTCACTGCCGTGGTGTTGATGGCCATCGCGGGTGCGATGCATGCGGCCACCGCGCTGTTGATCCGCCCGATTCTAGACCGCGCGCTGGACCCGCGCACCGGCGACGCGCCCGTGGAATTGCTCCGGGTCGCCGGGCGGAGCCTCTATTTGCAGGACCTCATTCCAGGGGGCATGATTCACAACGTGTGGACCATGCTGGCGGTGTTCATCCTCTTCGTGTTCCTTGCCAATGGCGTCTGCGAGTACTTCGGCAACTACCTGGTCAATGTCGTCGGCTTTTCGGCGGTGACGGATGTGCGCCAGGAGATCTTTGAAAAGCTCCTGCGTCAGGATGCCGAGTTTTACTCGGCGTACTCGACGGGCAAGTTGATGTCGTCCATCATGAACGACATTGAAAAGATCCAAGTGGCGGTCTCGCATATGCTGGCCGATTGGCTCCGCCAGACCTTCTCCGCGCTCGGGCTGCTGTTCGTGGTGCTGCAAACCGATTGGAAGCTCGCGCTGTTCAGTCTCACGCTACTGCCGTTTGTGCTGGTGCCCACGGCGCGCCTGGGCAAGCCCATTCGCCGGTCGACGCGCAGCGCGCAGGACGATGCGGCGGAGTTGAACCAGATTCTGCAGGAGACGTTGAGCGGTCATGCGGTGGTGAAGACGTTTGGCGCGGAAAAACACGAGGCGCGCCGCTTTGCGTCGGCCTCGGAGACGCTGAAGAAGAGCAGCCTGCGCTACGTGGCCATGCAGTCGCTACCTTCGCCGATCATCGAATTCTTCGGCGCCATCACCATCGTGGTGCTCGTCAGCTATGCGCGCAATCAGATCAAAGCCGGGGTGATGACCGTCGGCGACTTCACGGCCTTCGTCATTGCGCTGCTGATGCTCTATGAGCCTGTTAAGCGGCTCACTGGCATCCACAACATCTTTCAGCAGGCGCTCGGCGCGTCGCAGAAGGTGTTTGAGTATCTCGATATGACCGAGCGCGTGCGCAATCGTGACGGCGCGGTGGCGCTCGGCGGCCTGCGCGATTCCGTGCGTTTCGAACGCGCCGAGTTCTGCTATCCTGGCGCGGCCGGCGCCGGCGGCGGCTTTGCCCTCGCCGGCGTGGATCTCGAAGTGCGGCGCGGCGAGATCGTTGCGTTCGTCGGGCCGAGCGGAGCAGGGAAGTCGACGCTCGCCAATCTCCTGCCGCGCCTCTATGATGTAACCGGCGGGCGCATTCTGATTGACGGCCGCGATGTGCGTGAATACACGCTCGCCACGCTGCGCGCGCAGATTGCCACGGTGGCGCAAGACACCTTTCTGTTTAACGAAACCGTGGCAAGCAACATCCGCTACGGGCGGCGCGAGGCGACGGATGAAGAAGTGCGCGAGGCGGCTCGCAATGCCCTCGCTGACGAGTTCATTCAAGCGCTGCCTCAATGCTACGACACGCTGATTGGCGAGCGTGGCGCCAAGTTGAGCGGCGGGCAACGCCAGCGCCTGGCCATTGCGCGGGCGCTGCTGAAGAATGCTCCGATTCTGATCCTCGACGAAGCCACTTCGCACCTCGACACCGAATCCGAGTTGCTGGTACAGCGCGCCTTGGCCAACCTGATGTCAGGCCGCACCGTCTTTGTCATCGCGCATCGCCTGTCCACCATTCGCCGCGCCGACAAGATCGTCGTGATCGAAGCCGGACGGGTTCGTGAAACCGGCACCCACGAGGAACTGGTCAAGGAGGGCGGCCTGTATCGGCGCCTGCACGAATTGCAGTATCTCGAAGCGGAGTGATAAGCGCAGGTGCGCTCGTCACTGGGCGACCGCACTTTGGTTCAACGGGCGCACTCACCAGGTAGTCCAGAACCATCGGCAGGACGAGTAACAGCCACACGGCAAAGCCACCGTCTTAAATCGTCGCGAGTGCAAAAGGCGCAGGCGTGCCGCCATGCGACAATGAAAGTTCACTCCGCCCCAGCCGCGACCGTCAACCGCAATGCTGAAAACCATCGCCGTCCATGGCGCGCGCCAACACAACCTGCGCAACATCGACGTCACCATCCCGCGGCAAAGCCTCACCGTGATCACCGGGCTGAGCGGCTCCGGCAAGTCGTCGCTGGCGTTCGACACGATTTATGCGGAAGGCCAGCGCCGGTACGTCGAAACGCTTTCCCCGTACGCGCGCCAGTTCCTCGACCAGATGGAGCGGCCCGACGTCGACTCGATCGAAGGCCTCAGCCCGGCCATCTCGATCGAGCAGAAAACCACGTCGCGCTCGCCGCGTTCCACCGTTGGGACCATCACGGAGATCTACGACTACCTGCGTGTGCTGTTCTCCTCGGTGGGCGTGCCGCATTGTCCGTCGTGCGGCATTCAGATTACCCCGCAATCCACGCAGGCGATCGTCGAGCAGATCACGGCCCGGATGCAGGATCAGCGCATCATGATCCTCGCGCCGATGGTGCGCGGGCGCAAGGGCGAGTACAAGAAGGAACTCGAAAAGCTCCAGCGCCAAGGCTTTGTACGCGCGCGCATCGATGGCGAACTACGGCAGCTTGACGAAGACATCGACCTCGACAAACGCCGCAATCACACGATCGAAGTGGTGGTGGACCGACTCGTCGTCAAACCCGGCCTCGCCGAACGGCTCGAAGCGTCGGTAGAAACCGCCACAAAGCTCGCCGATGGTTTGGTGATCGTGGCCGTCGTTGGCGGGGCCGAGTATCTCTACTCACAGAAGCACGCGTGCCCGGAGTGCGGCACCAGCATCCCAAAGCTGGAGCCGCGTTCGTTCTCTTTCAACAGCCCGTACGGCGCCTGCGAACAATGCCACGGGCTCGGCAACAAGTGGAGTTTCGACGCCTCGCGCATTCTCACCGATCCCAGCCGCCCGCTGCTCGATGGCGCACTTTCCGGGCCGGGGTCCTCGGCGGGTACGATTGGCCACGCCATCGAGGTCTACGCTCGCAAGGCGAAGATCAAGATCGAAAAGCCGTTCGAGCAACTGACGGCGAAGCAGCAGGAGACTCTCATCAATGGCGGCGACAGTTTCCCTGGCCTCCTGAAGTTACTCGACGATCTCTACGAATCGTCGAGCGAAGGCTACAAAGAGTGGCTCTTCGAGCAAATGACGCCCACAGAATGCCCGGCCTGCAAGGGTATGCGGCTGAAGCCGTCGAGCCTCGCGGTGCGCTTCCAGGGCGCTACGATCGTGGATTTGGTGGCGTCGAGTCTTACGCAAGCGCGGGTCACAGCCGCGGCGTGGAAGCTCGACGAACGCGAACACAAGATCGCCGGGCGCGTGGTGCAGGAGATTGTCGACCGGCTCGACTTCCTTTGCCAAGTGGGCCTGGAATACTTGAACCTGCAGCGCTCTTCCGCCACGCTGTCGGGCGGGGAAGCGCAGCGTATCCGGCTGGCAACGCAGATCGGTTCGCGCCTGCGCGGTGTGATGTACGTGCTGGACGAGCCGTCCATCGGTCTGCACCCGCGCGATAACACACGCCTCATCGCCACACTCGGACGCCTCCGAGACCTGGGCAACACCGTGCTGGTGGTGGAGCATGACGAAGAGACGATTGAGCGGGCGGACTACGTCATCGATCTCGGTCCGGGCGCCGGACGTTTGGGCGGCGCGCTGGTGGCGCAGGGGAAGCCCACGGACTTGCGCGCGAATGAAGACTCGCTCACGGGCCAGTATCTATCGGGCCGCCGCGAGATTCCGGTGCCGCCGAATCGCCGCCACGGCAACGGCGCCAAGCTCGTGATCTGCGGCGCACGTGAGCACAACCTCAAGAACATTGACGTGGAGTTTCCGCTCGGCATGTTGATCGCCGTGACGGGCGTATCGGGTTCCGGCAAGTCGACGCTGATTCACGATATTCTCTACCGCGCACTGTCACAGTCGGTGTACGGCTCACGCAAGGCGCCGGGCGCGTTTGCTGGCGTCGAGGGGTTGGACCTTATCGACAAGGTGATTGAAATCGACCAGTCGCCCATCGGCCGCACGCCGCGTTCGAACCCCGCGACCTACACCGGCACGTTCACGCCGATTCGCGACCTGTACGCCATGTTGCCTGAGGCTCGCGAGCGCGGCTACAAGGCCGGACGTTTCAGCTTCAACGTGAAGGGCGGACGCTGCGAGGCATGCCAGGGCGAGGGACTGAAGCGCATCGAAATGAACTTCCTGCCCGACGTGTGTGTCACGTGCGACGTGTGCCGGGGGCTGCGCTACAACCACGAGACGCTGCAGGTGAAGTACAAAGGCAAGTCGATCGCCGAATTGCTGGAGACGACGATTGAGGACGCGCTGCCGTTGCTCGAAAACATCCCGCCCATCCACGCGAGGCTCCGCACGCTGGCCGACGTCGGGCTCGGCTACATACATCTCGGCCAGTCCTCCACCACGCTGTCAGGCGGCGAAGCGCAGCGCATCAAACTCGCGCGCGAACTCAGCCGCCGCCAAACGGGCAAGACGTTCTACATTCTCGATGAGCCCACCACGGGACTGCACTTTGAAGACGTGCGTCGGTTGCTCGACGTGCTGCAAAAGCTGGTGGACCTGGGCAACACGGTCCTGGTGATCGAGCATCATCTCGACGTGATCAAGTCGGCTGACTGGTTGATCGATCTCGGCCCGGAGGGCGGCGAGAAGGG
Source organism: Acidobacteriota bacterium (assembly GCA_016871115.1). GTDB lineage: Bacteria > Acidobacteriota > Terriglobia > Bryobacterales > Bryobacteraceae > VFZP01. Next base: position 11,055 of record VFZP01000071.1, on the reverse strand, counting down.
CGGGCAGGTTGTCGCCACCGGCACGCCGGAGCAGCTGGCCCGCAACCAACGCAGCTATACTGGCCAGGCGCTTGCGAAGCTACTCACCAAGGGAGGCCGTCCTGTCTAAGTACGACATCAAGCCGGTTGACTTCAGTTCGCTCAAGACCGTATCGCTTTACTCGCGGGGCGGCAAGGTAGACACGACGCTGTTTGCTCAGCCCGCCGAGCCCGCGGAACCGGCTGCGCGCCTACTGGATTCGCTGCCCAAACTCCTGGCCGCCAATTCTTTGCGCGCCGTAGTCAAGGCGCTTGAAGAGGCGCGGCGCCAACGCCGAGCGATTCTCTGGGCATTGGGCGGCCACGTCGTCAAATGCGGTCTCGCGCCGGTGTTGCTCGATCTGATGCGCCGTGGTTTTGTCACGGGCTTTGTGCTGAACGGCGCGGCGGCGATCCACGATTTCGAAATCGCGCTGGCTGGTTACACCAGCGAAGACGTGGAAGCGGTGCTGCCGGACGGCACGTTCGGTTCCGCCGAAGAGACCGGGCGTGAGATGAGTCGGGCCTATGCCGAAGCGCGCCGCGACGGCATTGGTGCGGGCGAAGCACTCGGCCGGCTGTTGGACGCAGCCGCCGATCCGCGCTTTGCTGCCGGTAGTCTGGTGCTCGGCGCGTGGCGCGCCAATGTGCCGGTCACGGTGCATATAGCCGTCGGCACCGACACGCCCCACATGCATCCGCGCGCGGTGGCGGAAGACCTCGGCCATGCCACGCATCACGATTTCCGCCTGGTCACCTCGCTCGTCACCGGGCTCGATCAAGGGGGCGTGTTCCTGAACGTGGGTTCGGCCGTAGTGTTGCCCGAAGTGTTCCTGAAGGCTGTTTCTTCAGCGCGCAATCTCGGCCACGCGCTCGGCGGCTTCACCACGGTGAACTTCGATTTCCTGCAACACTACCGGCCCAAGGTGAACGTGGTGGAACGTCCGCACGCGCAGCGCGGCGGCAAAGGCTATTCGCTCACGGGCCACCACGAAATCATGATTCCGCTTCTCGCCGCGATTCTGATTGATCGAGCGGCCTCGGACGAAGGCCGTGTCTGAGTATTCGCGCACCCTTATCCCCGGTTCGTACACTTTCTGGGAATACGAGGACCTCATCTATTTGGGCGGCGCGCTGCTGCCGTCCATGCTGCTGGGCATGTTGATCTCCGGCGCCGCCACGCGCGCCCTGCATGTCGACAAAGGCATCGCGGGATTCATTATGCAGTTTGTGGCCTATGCGGGCTGGTTCGTCGCGTTGTGGATGATTTTTCGCCAGCGCTACGGCAAGCCATTTTGGTCCTCACTCGGCTGGAATCTGCAAGCGGTACAGTTGCCCGTTGCCTTTCTCACCGGAATCGCGTTGTCGGCCGCGCTCATCTTTCTCTCGGCGTTTCTGGATAAGCCCGCGGGCGAATCGCCGATGCAGGAGTTGCTCAGTCGCGAGTCAACCCTTTTTCTGGTGGGAATCTTCTCCATCACCGTCGGCCCGCTGTGCGAAGAGCTCGCGTTTCGGGGCTTTCTGATGCCGCTGCTCGCGCGTACGTTCGGCGTCGCGGGCGGCATTGTGCTGGCTGCCGTACCGTTTGCGGTCGCGCATGCGCCGCAGTACGCATGGTCCTGGCGGCATGTTGCGCTGATCGGCCTTGCGGGCATCTGCTTCGGCTGGGCGCGGTTTCGCACAGGCTCTACGGCCGCCGCCACGGTGATGCACGGCGCATACAACGCCACCATTTTTGCCGGACTCCTTTACGAGAAATATCAATGGTAGAAACAATCGAATGGACAAGCGCGGGCGTGATCATGATCGACCAGACCAAGTTGCCCCGCCAAACAGAATTCGTCACATGCCGCACCTATGAAGAGGTGGCCGAAGCAATCCGCTCCATGATCATTCGCGGCGCGCCGGCCATCGGCGTCGCTGCGGCGATGGGTGTGGCGCTTGGTATGCAGCAGGCTGACGTGGAATTTGAAAAGATCTGCACGGTGCTGGCGGCCACCCGCCCCACTGCGGTGAATCTGTTTTGGGGCATCGAGCGGATGAAGCGGAAGTACGCCGCGCTGGCGGGGCAGCCGCACGCCGCCGTGGCCGCGGCGCTCAAGGCCGAAGCGATGTTGGTGCGCGAGGAAGACATCGAGATCTGTCGCGCCATTGGCCGGCACGGCGCCGCGCTGGTGCCGGACGGCCGCACGGTGCTTACGCACTGTAACGCGGGCGCGCTCGCGACCGCGGGCTATGGCACTGCCCTCGGCGTAATTCGCGCCGCGGTGGAATCAGGGAAGCGCATTGACGTGTTTGCCGACGAGACGCGACCGTTTCTGCAGGGTGCGCGGCTGACGGCCTGGGAACTCCAGCAGGACGGCATTGCGACGACGCTCATCACTGACAACATGGCGGGCCATTTCATGAAGGCCGGGCGCATTGGCTGCGTGGTGGTGGGTGCGGATCGCATCGCGGCCAACGGCGATGTGGCCAACAAGATTGGTACGTACTCGGTGGCCGTGCTGGCGAAGGAGAACGGCATTCCGTTCTACGTGGCCGCGCCGATTTCGACGCTTGATCTCACGCTCGCCACCGGCGATCAGATTCCGATTGAAGAGCGGTCGGCGCGTGAAGTGACTGAGGTGTTCGGCGTGCCCGTGGCGCCCGATGGCGTCGCCGTGCAGAATCCGGCGTTTGACGTAACGCCCAACCGCTACGTGACGGGCATCATCACCGAGCGTGGCGTGGCGCGCGCCCCGTACACCGATTCGCTCCGCGTGTTGTGACGCGGCTGCTCTATCACCTGCACGATGGTTTGCCGCGGCAGGCGCCGGGGAGCGACGAGTCTACGTGTGAAGCGCTCCGGCGCCTGCCGGAAGCCAAGGGGCGGCGGGTGCTGGATATCGGGTGCGGACCGGGCCGCTCCGCGTTGGTGCTGGCGGCGGAGCCGAAAGTGGCGCATGTGACCGCGATCGATATTCACCGGCCGTACCTTGACCATCTCACCGCGGCCGCCGCGGCGCGAGGGCTCGGCGAACGCGTCACCGCGCGCCGTATGTCGATGGCGAAAATGCGCTTCGCGCCCGCGTCGTTCGATCTGGTGTGGTGCGAAGGCGCGGCGTACTTTCTCGGCATCCGCGAATCGCTCGAAGCGTGGCGGCCGCTGCTGGCGGCCGGAGGCTGCGCGGCCTTCACAGAGCTTTGCTGGCTCGTGCCGCCATCGCAACGCCCAAGGGAGACTGTGGAGTATTGGGTGAAAGCGTACCCGGCCATGCGCTCCTCGCGCTTGCACCAGCAGACTGCGCGCGCCGCCGGGTATCGCGTCCTCGGCACGTTCGCGCTCCCTGATCGCGATTGGTGGGATGAATACCTGGCGCCGCTCGAAGCCCGCATGGAATTGCTGGCGGCGGAAGCCGCGCGCAGCCGCACGCTCTCACGCCTGATGGCCGAATCACGCAGCGCGATTGCGCTCTACCGCCGCCACTCGCGGAGCTTCGGCTACGTGTTCCATCTCGTCAGCCGCGTTTGAGGCTCCGCGCCGTCATCGACTTGCGGTGCAGCCACCAGCGCGGCAACAAGCTCTCGCGGTAATCGGCCCAATTGGTGATCACCACGAATGTTCCGAAGCCCACGGCGAGAAACGAGAAGGCGGTGACGAACGCGATGGACAGCCAATGCTCGCGCGTCTCGGCAAACAGTGTCTTTGCAAACCGGCCTTCGAAGTTCATTCCAAAGAACCCGGTCACCACGGCGCCCGCACCGAGAATCAGGCTGAGCATAGCCACCCGGTTGATGGCTTCGGTGTTGCGGAACTGGTAGTAGGTGTGGATCGACTCGTTCAACTTGCCGATCTCCTCTTCGATCTCGTTCTTCATCGTATCGATGTGATACTCGCGCACCTGCATGGCGAAGTGTTCGCTCTCTTCGTCTTTGTTGGCAAGTTCGTCAAAGTACCAGTAGTTGGAGAAATGCAGAAAATCCGCGCGCAACTCTGCCGCCATGCGCACGTTCTCGGTGGCAATGCGTCCGGCGGCCTGGGCCTGATCGTGGTACAGCCGCCGCGACACGAGGGCCGTGCGTTCAGCGAAGTCCAGCAGCGTGGCGCGATAGAACAACGACACCTGCGCCATCAGCAGGTATCGCGTGAGATACATGCGGAAGATCAGGAATCCCTCGGAGAGCTTGTGTTCGCCGCACTCAAACTGTCCCACACACACCGTGACGTTTGAGTACGTGGTGAAGCCGTAATACGTGCCCTGGTGCGCCCAGCGCTGGTACAACTGGCGATCGAACTGTTGCCGGAGAAAGCGCGGGTCGTAGCGATAGCCGCCCGCGTAGCGGTCTACGTAGAGCACCAGACTGACCAGTTGCTGATAGGCTTCGGTGTCCGTGTAGCTTGGCGGCAGCGATTGGGGCGCCAGTTCCACATAGGTGTACACCACCATGCGCTCGTCCAGCACCGGTTCGTACTCGCGCAGCGAGTAGTCAGCAAAATACAACAGCGCCTGGAGCGTCTTGGCCAGAGGCGGTTGGAAGCCCACCATCGCGGCTTCTTCAAAACGCTCTTCGATCAGGACCCGGTCTGGCGCGCAGCCTGTGCCTTCCAGCACAAAGGCGAGGCGAGAGGGCATGCGTCCTTCACGCATCTGCCGCCGGCTGGACGGGTAGATCTTGCGCATCATCTCGTTGATCCACAGCGCGTCGCGCACTCCGAGATCCCACGCTTCGACGCCGATGGCCAGCGTGCCGATGCCGTTGGCGTAGAGGTTCAGCTTGAGGTCCATCACCTCCACTCGTGCATGGCGGCCCTTGTTGTCTTGCGCCTCAAACCACAGCGTCTTGCCGTCAAGCGGGATGTGGTAGAAATGCAGGAGCGATTCGCGGTCCGCCGTGTCGCCCCAACAATCCGCGCTATCAAAGAACACGCGGCGCACATAGGGATGGAAGAATACCATGTCCTGGTAGGAAACGGAGTCCATGTCAAAGCGTTGGTAAGGCGCGCGCTGCCAGGGACCGAGCGCGTCTACCAGCGTGGAGGCGAACTCCACTTCGAGCTTGCGCACCCATTCTTCCAGGCCCGCAATCCACTGCGGCTGCCGCATCCAGATCTGCGGGTGATCCTCGGCCACCGCCTCTTTGTCGACGGCGAACGGGAACAGAAAGTAGGTGTAGAGATGCTGGACGCGAACGTCGCCGTTGGCGCTCATGGCGCCCCTGCCGCAGCCAGCGCGTTCCAGATGAAGTTCATCGTCAGGTAGCTCTGTGCGCGGTACTGCGGGCGCATGCCGAACAGAATGGCGTGGCCGCGGCCTAGCGGCACATCCACCAGCGCGGCGCGTTTGCTCAACAGTTTGCGGCCGAGCAACCAGCCCGAGGCGAGGACGTCGTTCTCTGGATAAACAGCCACCGCGCGCGCGGGAGAACCCTCGGGAATCTCCCATGCCGGGCTCGTTTCAAACCAGATGGGCGTGACGGGCGGCAACCCCGCGGTGAGCGGATGCGCGGCGTCGAGCCGGACATTGAGCAGTGAACCGGGGCAATAGAAATCACGGCTCGGCACGCCGCGCAGTGCGTTGTTCACCGCGAGACCCATGTGCCCCACGGCGAAGTTGGCGGACTCGTTGAAGAAAACCAGCGTCCCGCTGGCCTCGGCAAACGCCTTCAGCGCCTGCGCGCCCGCGTCGCCCAAGCCGCCCGTCAATTCTTCGGGCATCGTACCGGGGCGGTAACCGTAGTTGATCGTGCCCGGACTTTGATCCGGAAAAACAATCGCGTCGAACCGCGCGCGCAGATTGCCTGCGCGAATCGCCGCATTGCCCACGCTTTCATACGGCACCTGCATCTGCTCGAAGATCCAGCGTGTCCACCCTTCGTCCATCGACGGTTGAAAGCTCCTATACAGCCCGACGCGTTTGCCGCGCAATGCCGGTAGATTCCGCGGCGCGGGCTTGGGCAGTTCATCGAAGTTCACGGCGCGCGCCAGGCGCGCTTCAAATGGCGAAGCCACTGCTTCCACGTCCACGCCCAGCAGCAAGGGTAGCGTGTGTGCCGTCACGTCGTAGGGCCGCTTGGGAGGGCCACCGGGATACTGCCTCAGGTCCGGATAAGTTTGCTTCTCCAGCAGCGCTTTGGCAAACGAGCCGTAGGGTTGCTGGAGCTTGATCACGTAGCTGCCCGCCGGATACTCTTTGCCGCCCGCGGTGAACCCCGCCGGCGCCTTGTCAATCTCCACCATGCCGAATGCGAGCGTCTCCAGAAGCTTCCGCAGCGTGCCCACATCGCGTTGCTTCGCGCTCGCCACAAACGCGTAAGGACTCGTGCGAGCCACCGCGCGCTGACCCACTTTGTAGAACGCACGTAGCAGATCCTCGCGGCGCGTGGCGGCCTGCCACAAACAAGATTCCCAGGCGATTTCCTGGTACTCCATGATGTCGCGCAGGCGCCATTCGCCGCCCAACCATGGCTCCAGATGATTCCAGGACGACTCGCGCGGCCGGTACCCGTTGCCGTTCGCCGCAATGTCGGCCGTCTTGATGTTCAACGGCGTGGCAAGCCGCGCACTGGCCGATTCGCTCAGTATCCGCATGCCGCCGTGATAGCCCTGATAGTTGCGCGCGGGGGTCCAGAAATCGTAGATCGAGTTGATCGCGATGCCCTTCTTGCTGGCGGCCGTCAAGTCCGCGGCCATGCCGGTGCCGATCATGTTGCCGAGTTGCGCGAGGATTGGATCGATGTTCGGCTCAATCGGATCGAGCCACGGGGGAATGAACATCCGCGAGGCGTTGGCGCCCTGTTGGTGTACGTCGTACACGATCTGCGGATGCCACTGGTTGTGCAGTTGCGAGATGGCAATCCGGGTTTCGGTCTGCGAGAAGATGTACCAGTCGCGATTGTTGTCGTGCCCGATGTACTTCTGATACAGCTCCGGCGGCGACGTGCCTTCGTACGGCGTGCCCAGCGTCTTCCCATACCAGTCGCGCACGATGTCCACGCCGTCGGGATTGAGCGACGGCACCAGGATGAAAATCACGTTGTCCAAGACGGCGCGGAACTTCGGACGCTCTTCGGCCAGCATGCGATAGGCAAACTGCACCGCGGTCAGCGTAGATGCAACCTCGGTGGAGTGGATACTGCAAGTGATCATCACCACCGTCTTGCCCTCGGCAATCAGCGCGGCGGCTTCGGCTTCGGTAGTGCGGCGTGGATCCGCCAGGCGCTTCTGAATCTCCTGATACCGCGAAAGCTTGCGCAGGTTCGCGGGCGAAGAGATCCAGGCGGCGATGAAGTCTCGCCCGCCGGTGCTTTTGCCCAGCTTGCGCATGGTGAGCCGGTCGCTCGCGGCGTCGAGCGCTTCGAAGTAGGACACCGTGCGCGTCCAATCGATGAGCTTGCGGTCTTCTCCCATGCGATGTCCGAAGTGAGACTCCGGCGTGGGAACGGCGGCAGTGGCGGCCAGCGCAAAAGCGAGAAGGAGCGGCGCGATCACGGGCGAGCGAGTTCCTTCCACAGCGCCCGATACCAGGTGAGAAAACGCTCGGGCTCTTTGCTCTCCTGGCATTCGCACAGCATGTAGCGCTCGTATTTCATCTGGCGCAGCAGAGTGAACAATTCGCGCCACGGATACGCCGGATCGGCGAGCTCGTTGATGTGGACGTTTTTGATATAAGGACGGAGCAACTCGAAGGACTGTTTCACAGACCCGTTGACGACGTCGGTGGGATTCGAATTCCAACACACGCCCACGTTCCCGTGCCCGGCGGCCTTCATGATGGCGTGCGACACCGGAGGATTCTGTGTGTCTCGCCCGTGCACTTCCATCCAGATCTCGACGCCGCGGCCCGCGCCGTAGTCGCCGAGTTGTTTCAGCGCCGTACCGATCTGCCAGATGGTTTTCTCCGGCGGCACGTCCTTCGGCAACCCGTTGGGCCGAACCTTGATGCCCCACGCGCCGGTGTCGTGCGCAAGGTCGATGAACGCCTTCGCGTCGTCAATGTGCTTCTGCACCACGGCCGGGTCGGTTGAATGAAACTCGGCCACCGTGCCGTAGCTCAGGAGCCGTACTTTCGAGCGCTCAAACCGCGCCTTCACCTTCGCGCGTTCCTCTTTGCTCAGCGACGGCTCGACGCCGTGCTTGTGCGTGGTGCGGAGCTCCACCGCCTCAAAGCGGGCCTGCTCAAGTTTGGTGATGAGAGTCTCAACGTCCCAGTCTTTGCAGACGTTGTAGGTGACGGTTCCGAGTAGCATCCCCGTTATGGTAACAGCGGGGGGAACGGGAGAGTGAACGTGGGGGTCGTTGATTCTCCCGAAACTCTGGTGGCGACGCTGGACGGCTACGGCAACACTGCCAGCATCCGGTCAATCTCCTCCAACGACACATAGAAGTGCGGTGACAACCGCACCCAACCCTGCCGCGGCGCGGCCACGATCCGTTCGTCGCGGAGTTGCTTCACAATCAATCGCGCGTCCACCCGCGGATGCCGGATGCTCACGATGCCTGAACCCGACTGTGCCGTCCGCACCGCCGCCAACTCGTAGCCCTTCGCGCGGGCGCCCGCCTCAATGCGGCCCGCCAGATCCAGCACCGCCGCCGACACCCGCTCGACGCCCGCCGCGTTCAGAAATTGAATCGACGCGCGTAACCCGAAAATCGAAATAGTGTTCAGCGTGCCGCATTCATAGCGCCCGGCATCAGATCGAAGCGTCATGTCGCGCGACGCATAGTCGAGGTAAGAGACGGAATTGGTCCAGCCGAACTCTACCGGCTCGATTTCGTCCATCCTGTCTTTTTGAATGTAGAGTACGCCGCAGCCTTCCGGCCCCAGGAGCCACTTGTGCCCGTCCGCCGCCAGCGCGTGGATGCGGCTGCGCCGCACGTCAATCGGAAACACGCCGAGCCCCTGAATCGCGTCCACGAAGAAGAAGCATCCGTGCCGCGCGCAGATCTCGCCCAGCGCATCGAGGTCCACGCGATGTCCTGTAAGGTAGTTCACGTGCGAAACAGCCAGGAGCCGTGCGCCGCGGGCGGCCTGATCCACGGTATCCAGCGGATGGTAGATCGAAACCCACTCTACCTTCACGCCGCGCGCCTCCAGACGCTTCCACGGATAGTAGTTCGACGGAAACTCCTCGTGAAAGGCCACCACCTTGTCGCCCGGCCTCCAGTCGATCCCCATCGCCACCGTCGCGATGCCCTCGGACGTATTCTTCACGATGGCAATCTCGTCGCGGTGCGCCCCGATCAAGGCGGCGGCTGCAACTCGCAGGCCCTCGTAGGCATCCAACCAAACATCGTACTGGAGTGAGCCCCACTCGCAAGCGTCGGTGGCGAGAGCCGTCATCGCGTCCGCGGCGTGCTTCACCAGAGGCGCCACAGCCGCGTGATTCAGGTACACAAGGTTCCGGCTCACCGGAAAGTGCTCACGAAGCGCCCCCGGGCCCGCGCAGTTTACATTATTGTGGAAACCCATGTTTTCGAGGATACGTTAAACCCATTAGGGGTTCTTGCGGACCTGATCGAGAGGCGTATACTGAAAGCAGTCCGTAACCCCGTCGACTGGGAGGTACAGTTCCCATGAAGCGCACCGCGCACTCGGTACTCCGCGCTGCCACCGCAGCCGCGCTCCTGTTGTCTTCCGCCTCCGGCTGGGCTGCCAACGAAGACAAACCCGCTGCCCCTACCCCGTCTTCCGCCAAGGGGCAAACCAAACTGCCCACCAAAAAGGAAACCGAGGAAGCGAAGAAAAAGCAAGGGAAGAACGGCAAGAAGGACGTTGAGCAGATCGGCGAGCGCGACGTGGGTAAGGGCGTTAACTGGTATTCACTCGAAAAGGAGATCGCGCTGGGCAAGGGCGTGGCGCAGGACATCGAGCGCCAATCCAAAATTGTCGACGATCCTGTGATTGCCGAATACGTGAACCGCGTGGGCCAAAACCTCGTGCGGAATTCCGACGTAAAGGTGCCGGTGACGATCAAGGTGATCGACGCCGAGGAAGTGAACGCCTTCGCACTGCCCGGTGGCTTCTTTTTCGTGAACACGGGCCTGATTCTGCGCGCCGACAGTGAAGCGGAACTGGCCGGCGTGATGGCTCACGAAATTGCGCACATCGCCGCACGCCATGGTACCCGTCAAGCCACGCGCGGCCAAATTGTGAATCTCGCGACGATTCCGCTCATCTTCATGGGTGGGTGGGCCGGCTATGGCGCCCGTCAGGCGGCCAGCGTGCTGGTGCCGATCGGTTTCCTCTCCTTCTCGCGCGGTTTTGAAACCGAAGCGGATTTGCTAGGCTTGCAGTATCTCTATAAGGCCGGCTACGATCCGACGGCGTTCGTCGACTTCTTCGAAAAGCTCCAGTCCGAGGAGAAGCGCAAGCCGGGAACCATGGCCAAGGTGTTTTCGTCTCACCCTCTGACCGAAGACCGCATCACGAACTCGCAGAAGAATATTCAGGAGATTCTGAAGGCGAAGCCGGAATACGTGGTTACCACGTCGGAGTTCAACGACATCAAAGGCCGTTTGGCCCTGCTGCTGAACAAGCGGAAGCCGACGGGCGATGATAAGGACGCAGGCAAGCCGCGGCTGAAGAAGCCAGGTTCGGGCCGCGTGGATTCGGATGGCAACGAGAAGCCGAAGGCCGAGGACGAAGAAGAGCGTCCGACGCTGAAACGCCGGCCGGGGAATTAAAGCAGGCTTTCTCCCTCGAGGAGAATGGACACCGGAAGGCAACTCCCTCCATCCTCCCGGCAAACAACGAAGACGGGGACGTGCGGATCGCCACCGCGCGTCCCCGTTTCGCGTTTTGCCCCGCGCCGGGTTCTTAGGACTGCGACGGCGCTTTCTTCAACTGCACGCCCAACTCGCGCAACTGGCGCGGTGACGCTTCGTTCGGCGCTTCGCACATCACGTCCGTGCCCTTGGCCGTTTTGGGGAAAGGGATCACGTCGCGGATCGAGGTCTCGCCGGCGAGAATCATGATCAACCGGTCAAAGCCCACGGCCGCGCCGCCGTGTGGTGGGGCGCCGTACTCCAGCGCTTCGAGCAGGAAGCCGAAGCGCGCC
>VFZP01000070.1 GCA_016871115.1 Acidobacteriota bacterium | reverse complement strand
CTAGGCGGGGCGGGGGCGACGATGCCGGAGATCTGGCGAGCCGCGTTGGCTGCGTGATCGGAGTCGGGTTCGATCGAGACGTCGGCCGTTACCGAATTTGGCTCGACTCGGAATTTGCACCAGAGCCCTCAAGATGAGGTTTCCGAGAACGACAGCCCAGCAAGCTTATTTCAACAGCACTTCAACACGGCGATTTAACTGCCGTCCCTCTTCGGTGTCATTGGAGGCCACGGGCTGTGAGTCACCCGCCCCGGAAGCGATTACCCGATTCGCCTGGAATCCATGTTTCCCGATCAGGTAGGCCTTCACCGACTCAGCCCGGGCTGCTGAAAGTGTCCGATTGGTGGCGGAATTGCCAACAGAATCAGTATGCCCGCGGATCTCAAACGTCCTGTTGCTCAAGGTTTTCAGAGCCTCCGCCAGAATGTCGAGCGTCTTTTCCGACTCAGGGCGTAGTTTGGCTGTCCCAGTGTCGAAAAGAACATTGTTGAGGCTTATGCCCCCACGATCCTCGAGCGTCTTTGCCAGTTCGGGCGCCGTGAAGGTAACTTTTTGCTCCATCGGTCCTTCTTCGACAATGGACATTTTGTATAAATCGCCGCCGTTTGCCAAGGCCAGTCCAATCCAGATGGACCGGCCATTCGCAGTGAAACGGAGGGTGGTTTCTCCACTCGAAGAGTCAACCACCTCATAGAGCTTCACGCCCCCCTTGGCCGTGATCGCATTGACATAATTCCGAGAAATCTGAAGGGGACCGGCTTTCTTGACGTCCTTGCCCCGTTCATAGTCCCATTCCCAATACTTCCCTTCCACTCGCTGGCGCTTTTCCCCGATCTGAAACTCGTGCACACTGAATTCCTGCTCGTCATAACTGGATATGAAGTAGCCAGGAAAGCGCGATACAAGCGGATGGTCTTTGCTTTTTTCGACATCTTCGGTGCGCTCGGAGGCGGCCGAGATCATCGTCGTAGATAGAACAAATAACAGCAGTGGGGTTGTCAGCAGACGGTTCATCGAGTCCTCGTTGGTTGAGTAGTTCGCTGATTGTATCAGGGCACCGCCCTCCGTGCCAACATAGCTGAGACACCTTCGCTGGCCTTAATTACTGAGCAGGGCGAGGATTCCTGGTTTCCGTCCGGAGACGGGGAGAAAGGGCCTCCGGCAAACGTCACCGGGGCACACCGCTGGCGTTTCAGGCCGGAATCCGCCCAAAACGGAGAGACGCGGAAGTGCCGAAAACACGGCCAGTTGCGGAGTTGCGGACGGAGAGAGGGGTTAACGGGCGGGCGGGGGAAGGTGCTGAAAAAAGAATTGGCTCCCCAAGACGAACAAAATACGTACCGTTCTCCTGGAGAAATTGCAGAGGGCCGATTTCTCTGTTGTAAAAAAACGGGTTACTCAACCTAGCTTGCGCCAGCAAAAAGGGCCGGACGCTGAACTCCCTGTACCCCTTGCGCAATCTCCAGCCGATTACACGATCTGAGGAAAGTCCAAACACTTTCTTCCTCGAGCACCCTCCAACGCCCTGGTTCCCGCCCGATCCGGCCTCAAAATGAGCTTTCCGAGAACGACAGTCGGGTGCCAGGGTCTGGCGAACCGGATCATCTGCCCGGAGGCGGGCCATCTGGGAGCGTCGGGTGCCATCCAGCGCCGTCAGCGCCTGGCTGGCATGCTGAACTATTACTACCGCGACGCCGCCTGACCCCACGAAGTCGTGACCGTCCCCGCCATGCTGCATCAGTGATGAACGGCTGATACGCCGAAGGTCTGCGCCGTTTCCACGATTTTGGCGCCTCTTGCTTGATCCGCGGAGTCTCCGGAGCACTCGCCGGCTCAAGTTCCGAAGTTTCGCACAGACCTGCATCCACTGGGTGGCCTTGGGGTGAGGCTGATCGAGTTTTCGGACCATACGGGATAGTTCGCCAAGGGCATTCCCCAAAAGCAAAACCCCCAAGTCAACCCTGTGGGAGGAGACTTGGGGCCTTAAAAACTTTGGCTCCTCAGGTAGGATTCGAACCTACAACCCTTCGGTTAACAGCCGAATGCTCTACCGTTGAGCTACTGAGGAGCAGTGTGGGGGTCACCTCATTACACCAAATCCAGCTCCCGGCGTCAATTCCCCCGGCGGCCAAAACAGTAAAGGGCCGAGTGGGTACGCACATAGACGCGGCCGTCCACGATCGCGGGCGTGGCGTTCACGCCATCCTCAAAGGCCACCTGACGCTCCACTTCCCACTCGGCGCCACCGGCCTTGATCACGCTGAGCTTGCCTTCGTGGCTGATCGTGTAGATCTTGCCGCCCGCGGCGAGGGGAGACGCAAAATAGTCGCCGAGCGCGCCTGTGATGCGGGCCTGCTTCAGCACCTTGCCGGTCTTGGCGTCGAGCGCCGTCAGGATACCGCCCTCCTTGCAAAGGTACAGCACGCCCTGGTACACCAGTGGCGACGGCACATTCGGCAGCGACTTTTCGTACTTCCACAGCCGCGACTTCTCCGTCATGTCACCCCACCCGCCGAGCCGGTAGGCGGTTACGCCGTTCACCACCTGGCGCTTGGCCTGGTACATCTTCCAATCGCGCTCGCCGAGCACCTTGTCGTTGTCGAGATCGAGATCGCCGAACTTCTTCACCAGCTTCGGGTCGGTGATCTCCTCCCGCGCCAGACGCTTGTCGCTGTTCGAGTCCCACTTGGCCAGCACCTCGGCGAACTCGGGAACAACTTCCTGCTGGCCCGGGTCCGCCTCGCCCGCCCAGCCCAGGACATAAATCGACTCGTCGTCCATCACGGGCGTGGGTTTCAACTGCCAGGTGAGTCCGCCCACCCACCAGACTTCCTTGCCGGTTTCCACTTCATACGCCACCAGCTTGTAGGACCCCGCCAACAGAAACTGCAGCGCGCCGCCGTCTTTGGGCTGGTACAACACGGGCGTGGAAAAGCCGCGCGTGAAGTCCGGTCTCTCGATGCGGTACTTCACTTTGCCGGTGTCCTTATCGAAAGCGATGAGGAACGAGCCGCTTTCCTGGTCGCACGGAACAATCAGCGTCTTGCCGGAAAGCACGGGCGTGGCGGATTGGCCCATCGGATTGTTGAACGGCCCGAGCGGCGCCTGCCACTTGTTTTCGCCGTCGGGGCCGTAGGCGAGCACGCCATAGTCGGCGAAGAAGACGAACACATTGCGCCCGTCGGTAGCCGCTGAGGCAGAAGTGGGCGAGTTCGATTTGTGCAGTGCCTCCTTGCGCGGGCGCGGCGCTTCACGGCGCCAAAGGATCTTGCCGGTTTCACGTTCCAGGGCGAACGTGAAGAGCTTGTCGCCTTCGTACCCGGTGAGATAGATGCGCCGGCCGACGATCACCGGCGAAGAGTGCCCAGGCGGTAGCGGCGTCTTCCACAGCTCGTTCTGACCGGGGCCGAACTCCGGCAGGTCGGCATCGGGCGCAACGCCCGACGAATTGCGGCCGCGGAAGGTGGGCCAGTCCGCCGCGGTGGCGGCGGCGACAGCACCAAGCACGAGTCCCCAGGTGAGTAAAAAGCGCCTCATGGCGGCCCATTTTATCTGAATCGCGCCAGCGAAGCTGGTAACCTGGAAATCAACCCGTGAACCAACCCATCCGCAGCATGACCGGCTTTGCCCGGACCCGCCGTGCCGTGGCGCAGGGCGAGATTGTGGTGAGCCTGAAGTCGGTGAACCATCGCGCGCTCGACCTGCAGTTCCACATGCCCGGCGATCTCGATGCGTTCGAGCGGGCGCTGCGCAAAGCGGTGGCCGAGAAGATCGTGCGCGGCCACGTGGATGTGCGCGTGCATTTCGCGCGCACCGGTACGGCTGGCGCGATTTCGGTGAATCAAACGCTGTTGCGCTCGTGGATTACCGCGTTTCGCCAGGCCGCGAAAGAGCATGGCCTCGGCGGCGAACCCGACCTAAATGCGGCCTTTCGTGCACCCGGCATGCTGGACGATTCCGGACCCATTGAACTGGGCCACGACTTTGAAGCCGCGCTCCTGGCCGCCGCCTTTGAAGCCCTCGAAATGCTGAACGCGGCCCGGGCGCGCGAAGGCGCCGACACTGTCACGGCGCTGCGCAAGCATCAGACCAAGATCGCCCAATCCGCCGAACAGATGGAGGCATTGCGCGCGGACGTCACCGTGCAGTTACAGGCGCGCATGCAGGAGAAGCTCGCCGACGTCTTCCGGATCTCGAACATCGACCCGGCGCGGCTGGCGCAGGAAGCCGCGCTACTCACCGACAGGTCCGATATCAGCGAGGAAGCCGCGCGCCTGAAGATTCACGCCGTGCGTCTCGCCGAGTTGTTCGACCAGGGGGGCGAGACCGGCAAGCACCTGGAATTCCTCGCGCAGGAGATGCAGCGCGAGACCAACACGATCCTGTCAAAATCCATGGGCGCCGGCGAACCGGGCCGCCGCATCGGCGCGATTTGCCTCGAACTGAAGGCGGAAATCGAGAAGATCCGCGAGCAGTCGCTGAATCTGGAATAATGAGAGGGCGTCCTCCCCGCTTCTCATGACCACGGTCTTTATCGTTTCGGCGCCTTCCGGCTCAGGCAAATCCACGCTGGTGAACCGTGCGCTCAAGGTAGATCCCAAGCTTCTGTTTTCCATCAGCTACACCACGCGCGCGCCGCGCGGCAACGAAAAGCCCGGCGAAACCTACAACTACATCAGCCGCGCGGAGTTTCTGGCGCGGATCGCGCAGGACGAGTTCCTTGAACACGCCAAGGTCTTTGAGAACTACTACGGCACCTCGCGCCTCTATCTGGATCGCGCCCGGGCGGCCGGCCAGGACCTGGTGCTCGACATCGACGTCCAGGGTGCGCGACAATTGAAGGAGCGCATTCCGGACGCCGTGTCGATTTTCATCCTGGCGCCGTCGCGCGAAATCCTGGAGCGCCGCTTGCGGGCGCGCTCGGAAGACAGCGAGGCGGTGATCGAACAGCGTTTGCGGGGCGCGGCTGAGGAAATCCGGAATTGTCATCAGTACGACTACGTGCTGGTGAACGAAGAGCTGGAGCCTTCGGTGATGCGGCTGAAATCCATCATTGAAGCTGAGCGGCTCCGCCGGCACCGTATGGAAGAAAAGATTCGTCCGATTCTGGAATCGTTCCAGGTCGGGGAGGTTTTGAAAAAATGAGCGAGATCGTCGTTCGCAACTTGCACTACACGATTCCGGACGATCCGGAGTTCTCCACCTATCGCTTCATCATTGTCGCGGCCAAGCGGGCGCGGCAGTTGCAGGCGGGCGCTCGTTCGTTCCTGCCCACCACCTCCAAGAAGCCCACCATTGCTTCCATGGAAGAAGTGCGGCGGGGATTGATTCAGTACACGGACCCGTCGCTGGCTGCTTCCATCGCTGAACTCGAAGCCGCTCAGCAAGCCGCCGCCGAGTAAGGCGCGGAACCTTTCGGCGCGGCGTCGTCCATGAATGTCGTAGTTGGTGTCGGCGGCGGGATAGCTGCCTACAAGGCGGCGGAACTTGCGCGCGCGCTGGGAGAGCGCGGCTGCGCCGTCAACACGGTGATGACGCGCTCGGCGCAGGAGTTTGTCCGGCCTCTCACCTTTGCGGCGCTCACCGGACGAAAGGTCATTACGGATCTGTTTGCAGACCGCTCGGCGGACGAAGTACTCGCCAGCTCGGTGGAGCACATCCGCGTTGCGCGCGAGAACCAACTGCTGATCGTCGCGCCTGCCACGGCCGATCTTTTGGCGCGCTTTGCGAACGGCCTTGCTGATGATTTCCTCACCACCCTCTATCTGGCCTTCAGCGGCCCCGTGCTCATTGCGCCGGCGATGAACGCGCAGATGTGGAATCACCCCGCTACGCAGGCGAACCTTGCGCTGCTGAAGGCGCGCGGCGTGGAAGTGGTGGAGCCGGGCTCAGGGCCCCTTGCCTGCGGCGAGGTGGGCGCCGGGCGGCTGGCGGAACCTGGTTTGATTGCCGAGCGTGCACTCGCGCTGCTGGCGCCCGCGCGGCGTGACTTTGAAGGCGAAACCGTGCTCATCACCGCCGGGCCTACGCAAGAAGCGCTGGATCCGGTGCGCTTCATCTCCAACCGCTCGAGCGGCAAGATGGGCTACGCGCTGGCGGAAGATGCCGCGCGGCGGGGCGCGCGCGTGGTGCTGGTTTCGGGTCCGGTGAATCTGGCCGCGCCCGCGGGCGTGGAGATCGTGCATGTACGCAGCGCCGCCGACATGCGCAACGCCGTGCTGGAGCAACTAACGGCGGCCACCATGGTGATCAAATCGGCCGCTGTGGCGGACTACTATCTCGAAAACGCCCCGCCGCAGAAGATGAAGAAAGCGGCCATGCGCATGTCCATTGAGTTGTCGCCCACGCCCGACATTCTGGCTGAAGTGGGCCGCATCAAGGGCGACCGGCTGCTGATCGGCTTTGCCGCGGAGACGCAGAACCTTGCGGCCGAAGCGCGCCGGAAGCTAGAAACGAAGAACGCCGACATGATCGTGGGGAATCTGGTGAGTCAGGAAGGCGTGGGGCTTGAGTCCGACATGAACGAGGTGATCCTGGTGCGGCGCGGGGCCGACCCGCTGGCGTTGCCCAAGGCGACCAAGCGCCAGATCGCCACGCAGATTCTGGATGAGGCGCTGCGGCTCCGGCTGGCGCTGCACGCAGTAACACGCTCATGACGCCGGAACGATTGCGCGACTACCTGCGGTTCTATCAGGACCTCGGTTTTCAATCCATCTATCGCCGCGGCGAGTTGCCCGTGGCGGCGGCAGCAGCGGCGGCGCCCGCTCCTGAAATCGCAGCGCCCGCTCCCCGTCAAGCCGCGCCGCCGCCACCCTCTGCGCCGCCGCTGTCCACACTCAAACCGATGCCGCCTCCCAAACCGAAACCCGTTGCCGAAGCGCCCGCCATCGTCACCGCTCCCGCCAGCATCCTGCCGCTCGCGCCCGAAGGCGACACGATGGACCGCATTCGCGAAGACGTCGGCGATTGCAAGCGGTGCCGCCTGTGCCAGGGCCGCAACAAAATTGTGTTTGGCTCGGGCAACGAGAACTCGAAGCTCGTGTTTGTGGGCGAAGGCCCAGGCGCTGATGAAGACGCTTCTGGCTTGCCGTTTGTGGGCCGCGCCGGACAGTTGCTCACGCAGATGATCGAGGGCACCTCCTCGAAGGAAGGCATTCCGCTCAAGCGTGCGGACGTCTATATCTGCAACGTGGTGAAGTGCCGGCCGCCGGACAATCGGACGCCCGAAGCGGACGAAATGGAGATCTGCGGGCAGTTCCTGTTCCGCCAGTTGCTGGCCATTCAGCCCAAGGCGATTTGTGCGTTGGGCTCCACGGCGGCGCGCGCAGTGCTGGGCACCAAAGACGGCGTGATGAAGCTGCGCGGCAACTGGCACAAGTGGCGCGACATTCCGGTGATGGTGACCTATCACCCGTCGTACCTGCTGCGCCCGTACAACCAAAACGCCAAGCGCGAAGCGTGGGAAGACCTGAAGAAGGTGCTGCATTTTGTCTACGACTAAGGTGCTGCGCGGCGGCCTGTTCTTGACGTTTGAGGGTACCGAGGGCAGCGGCAAGACCACGCAACTGGAGCGCCTCGTTGCGCGCCTCGAAGCCGAAGGCTACAGCGTTGCGCGCACCGTGGAACCGGGCGGCACCGAGATCGGCCGGCAAATCCGGCGCATTCTGCTCGACGCGAAAAACTCCGGGCTCGACGCGACGGCCGAACTCCTGCTCTACTTTGCCAGCCGCGCGCAGAACGTGGCCGAAGTGATTCGCCCTGGCCTGGGCGCAGGCCGCGCCGTCGTCTGCGATCGCTTCACCGATTCCACGCTTGTCTACCAGGGCGCGGGCCGCAATCTGGGTGCGGAGACGGTGATGCAGTTGCACGCGATTGCCTGCGGCGAACTGGAGCCGCACATCACCGTCTATCTTGATATCGATCTTGAAACCGGACTCGCACGGGCCCGCGAACGCAACCGCGCCACCGCGAGCGACGAGACGCGCATGGACGACCAGACCATCGATTTCCATCGCCGCGTGCGCGCCGCGTATCTCGATCTCGCCGCCCGCGCGCGCCATCGCTTCCGGGTGATTGACGCCAGTGGCACCATGGACGAAGTGGCCGCCGCGGTGTGGAGCGCTGTCGAGCCGGCGTTGGAGTCCCGCCAGCATGTTTGACCACTACTACGGCAACGAACGCACGCAGGAAATTCTCGAGACGATGATCTCCGGCGGCCGCATTCCGCAGACGATTCTGCTGGACGGCCCGGAAGGCGTGGGCAAGGCGACGCTGGCACGGCGCTTTGCCGCGCGTCTGATCGGCAGCGGCGCCGAACAAATGGAGCAGGACGATCTGAGCCTGCCCGCGAATCTCGAACTCATCGCTGAGCGCGAGAAATGGCCCGCCGACAAGCGCGGAGACGACCCGTTTTTCCTCTCCTCCCACCCGGACTTTGTGACATTCGCGCCCGACGGCCCGCTGCGGCAGATCTCGGTTCAGCAGATGCGCACATTGAAAGAGCGCGCGCAGTTCTCGCCGCTTGCCGGCAAACGCCGTGTGTTTCTGATCGATGGACTGGACCGAGCCAACGAGCAAGCCGCCAACTCGCTGCTTAAGCTGCTCGAAGAGCCGCCGGACTACCTGATCATCATCGCCACGGCCGAGAATCCGTACGATCTGCTGCCCACCATCCGTTCGCGTTCGGTCATCGTGCGCCTGGCCAAACTCGGCGAAGCGGAGCTAACGGCATTTGTTGCCCAGCGCGGATTGCCCGATGCAGACCGCCGGGTGGCGCTCGCGCAGGGCAGCCCGGGTCTGGCGGTTTCGCTCGACCTCGAAGTCTACGGCAAGCGCCGCGAGGCGATGCGCGCGCTGCTCGAAGCAGCCACGGCGCAAGCGCCGTTTGGCAAGTGGGCCGTGTTCTCAGAAAAGCTCGCCGCCTCGCGCTCAGAGAAGCTGGAGCCGTATTTGAAGGCGCTGTACCTGCTGCTCGAAGACATGCTGCGCCTCCAGCACGGCGCGGCGGGCGAAGTGCGCAATCGCGACATTGCCGGTCCGCTGACGCAACTGGCGGGCACGGTGACGTTTGAGTGGATCCGCGCGGCGGTACGCAGAACCGACGACCTGATGCACCTGCTGCGGCGCAATATTCAGAAGAACATCGCGCTCGATGCGCTGGTGTTGGAACTGCGCACGATGGCCCAAAGCGCGCGCCGCCCGGTCCGTCCGTAAAACTACGAGGTTGTGACGCCGCGAGTGCCTATGGTATCCATTGAGCAATACCGTTCGTTCACCAGGAGACTGCCATGGAGGCACCCAGCCGTAAGTTGATCCGACCGCCGTTTCAGGAAATGCAGGAGAAGCTGGAGGCATCTAAGCGGACTCCGCCGCCGAAGCCACCCGTGAAACCGTCCGTGGCTGCTGCGGGCGCGCCGCCTGCTGCCGCGGCTGCCAGCGCTCCGCCGGCCGCCGCCAAGCCTTCTGGAGGCGGTCCACCGGCCACGCCGCCGGAAAGCACCAACGCCGAGAATTTTTACTTCGCCAAGCAGATTCAGATGAAGACGCCGATGATGGTGATCCTGCGCGATGGCGAAGAACTGTCGGGCTCGGTGGAATGGTACGACAAGTACGCCTTCCGCCTCGCGCGCCCATCGGCGCCGGCGGTGATGATCTACAAGCACAACGTCAAATTCATGTACAAGGTGGAGTAGTCGAATCGCCCGGTGTCCGGGTCTTTGCGATCGATGAACCGCTCTTTGCTGCTCTCGCTGGCCGTCGCCGCTACGGCCGGCGCGCAACCGTTCTCTCTTCACGTTGAAGCAGACCCCTTGCCGCCGGGCGCGATGGCGCAGGTGCGCGTGTACCTGCGGGGCGGTGCGGCGTCAAGTGTCCGCTTCGAGATCGCGCTGGATGGAGCGGTGTTCGGCCGCATCGAATCGGCCGAGGCGCACAGCGCTTCCGGCGATCAATTCGGCATCGCGGCGTTCACCACCTCGTCGGATACAGCCGCCTCCGTCCGCATCTTCTCCGCCTTGTCTGGACTCGGCCGTTTGCCGGATTGGCCCGTCGCCACGTTCGGAGCGCGCGTGCTTGCGTCCGCGCCGGACAGAGCGCGCTGACTGATCGCCCTCAGCGAGGCCACCGTGAATGAGTCTCGGCTCGATCCCGCTCCAGATCCGTTTGCTATGGCGCTAGGCGGCACACTGTTTGTCACGAGCGTGATTTCCAGTCTGGGCTTCGTCGAAGCCGGCGAGCACATCCTTGTCGAGGGCACGGGGTTTCAACCCGGGATGGACGCGGCAATCGAGGGCGTTGCCACCAGCGCGACACGAGTGGTGTCAGGCGAGTGGATCGAACTGGTTGCGTTGGCGCCGGCCGATCTCACGGCCCGCCGGCTGCGTGTGGACGGGCGTGAATACTTCATAATGTGGCAGGCTCCGGCCGCGGCGGCGGCTAGACGCCGCTGGATCCCGATGTTCCGCCCGCAGGGACAGACTGTTGTGACTCCCGCGGCGGGGTTCGGGCCGCTGACGCAACCGGTGCTATCGGTGCGCAATCCCGGCCGCGTTGCGGCCCGCGTGTGGTTGGAGGAAGTCAATCCCGGCTGGAACGAAGTGCAGACCGAATTCACGGTGGAACCAGGAGAAGAGGTTGTATGCGGCTGCTCTGTTCCGCGGATGTACAGCGCGAAGCTAATTGCCTCGCAATCCGTACAGTTCTTCACGGTGACAACGTCGCGTATCCCGGGAACCGCCACCGGCGTCAGCCTTCCCGGCAACAGCGAGATTCCGCCGCGCGAGTTGGTTCTGTCCAGCCAATCTACCGAGGCCTCCTGGATCCCTGACGCCGCGTTTCCGGAACCTGTCGAAATCGGCATGAGGCCCGAACGCGAGCCCTCGGTTGGCATCACGATACAAACCGAATTTGCGAACGGCGCGGCTTGGTTCAGGGCGACGGGCCCGCCGGTCGCCTCCGGGATTTTCCCGGGGACCAAACTCACCGTGACCTTCACGCCGCAAAAGGACATGCCGCCCGGCGTTTACCGCGGCCTCGTACGGCTGACGCCTGTGCCGGATCCGGTGCGCCGACCCGTGGTGGTACCCGCGTTTCTGGAGGTGCGCCTGGTGGTTTCCGGCGGCCCGCCGCTACGGCCTGCCACCTGCTTAGAAACGCCAGCCATGACCGCGGAGCCATCGGCATTGGATGTGACCCTGCCCGAGGGAGACGCGGCGGTTACGCGCACGATCCGGGTCGCCGGGCTGACGGGCACAGCCAAGGTATCGTGGTCCGTGCGCGGCGTGGGTTGGTTCTTTCCTTGGCCAGAAGAACTGCGCGGTGAATCGGCCGTCGTGAACCTGCAGATTTCCCCACGCTTGCCGCCGGGGATCTACACTGGTGTGGTTTTCATCGAAGGCTCATCTTCGCTGGCTCTCCCTTTGACTCTGCGCATCACTCCGTCGCCCAAGGGCCCCCGCTGGACGCTTGGCGAGGGGGTGGGCACGCCGGCGCCTTGGCGCATTGTGGGCGAAGTGGCTCCTGGCGCGACGCTCACGATTCACGGCAGCCCATTAGGCGAAAACTCCCCGCGCGCCGATGGCCTGCGCGTCACCTTCGACGGGATGCCGGCCACGGTGCGCGGGCAAAGCGCGACGCATATCGAAGTGGACGTGCCCGGGGCCGTGGCGGGCCGGGCCTTCACGATGCTGGAGGTGGAATGGTTCGGGTTGCGGTCGCGGCCCTGGGGCTTGCCGGTTACTTCTTCATCGCCTCGCGCATCTGCAGGCGCACTGCGCGGCAACGTGACAGGACCGCCCGAAACCGCTAATGGAAGAAGAGAAGGTAAGCACGCATGACCATCACGCTGAACGAAGAGCAAGCTCGTCTCTTGTCCGAGGTGGTCAAGACGGGTGCGGCCTCCCCCACAGAAGACGCAGGTTACCGGGCGGTTCGCGCCCTTCATTCGTCGGCTACCAGCAGCCGGCCCGTGTACACCCAAGTCGACAACTTGGCCGATCTTTTCGCCAAGTCTCCGTTTCGCGGTCTTGATATTGAGTTTGAGCGCGACCAGGACACCGGGCGAGACATTGCTCTGTGAATGGCTACCTCATCGACACCAACTTCTTTTCGGAATTCACCAAGCCGAGACCGTTTCCACAGGTTGAGGATTTTCTGCGCCGGTCCAAGGACCATGTTTTCGTGCGTACTTTCCATCGGCGAGGTTCGGAAGGGCATCGCGTTGACTTAATCGGCCAATCGGCGTGCTCTCTTGGAGTACTGGCTCGATAACGAAATCATGCCTTGGCTGGGTGCGCGAGTTTTGCCGGTTGCGCTGGAGATCGCCGAGCGATGGGGCGTTCTCGCTGCGCAAAGAAAAGCGAAATGGCGGCCCCGTTCGGTTGTCGATGCCATTCTGGCGGCGACCGCATACCAGCACGGCTTGGTTGTTGCCTCGCGCAACGTTGCAGACTACGACGACACGGGCGCTCCGGTCTTGAATCCCTGGGAAGCCTTCTGACGGTTACTTCTTCATCGCCTCGCGCATCTGCAGGCGCACTTCGCGGCGATGGCCAGCGTGCTCGTAACGGCGAATCTCGTCTTCCGTCTCCGGCGTCACCGGGCCGATAGGAATCCGCTGGCGGTCCTTGTCGAGCGCGACGAAGGTGAGGTACGCCGACGAGACGTGCTTTACTTCGCCGGACGCCAGGTCTTCCACCCACACCTTCACGCCCACTTCCATTGACGTGCGGAAGACGCGGTTCACCGACGATTTCAGAATCACAAGCTGGCCGATCTTCACCGGCTGCAGGAACGTCAATTGATCCACCGACGCGGTCACCACGGCGCAACGGGCGTGGCGGACAGCCGCGATGGCGGCGCACAGATCGACGCACTGCATCAGCTTGCCGCCGAAGAGCGTGCCGAGCGAGTTGGCGTCGTTCGGCAGCGTGAGTTCGGTGTAGATGGCCTGGGATTCGCGGACGGGCTTAGCGGGCAGTTGAGGCGGCGCTTCGGGAGGAGTCGTCATCATAACCATCTTTGACGACGCCGGTGAGCGCGCGCAAGAAGGCCGCGAGTTGGCGCTTTTCAGCGGGCGTGAGTTTGAGCGGCTGCATCTCGGGGTCGAGGTTCGCGGGCGCGCCTTTTTCCGGGCCGCCGCGGTCGTAGAGTTCGATCACGTCCTCGAGCGTGGAGAGCGAACCGTCATGCATGTAGGGCGCGCGGCGAGCCACTTCGCGCAGCGTGGGCGTTTTGAACGCAGCGCGGTCCGCGAGTTGTTTCGTCACGGCGGCGCGGCCTTCATCGGCACTCGGGTCGCGCCCCGCGCCAGTGACGTGAAAGCGCTCGTCGGTGAGATTCTGCCCCACATGGCACAACGCACAGTTGGCTTTGCCGCGAAACAGCTTGAGCCCTGCCAGGGCGCCGGCATCGAGCGCCGTGCGGTCTCCGGCGAGGTAGCGGTCATACGGTGAGCCGCCGGCGAGGATGGTGCGGACATAGGTGGCGAGCGCCGCGGCCATTTGCGGCACTGCAATGCCCGTGCGGCGCGCGGCGTCTTCGGGCGACGAGTCCATTTCGTCGGGGTTGGCGATGGGCCTCAGTACCTGGTCTTCCAGTGTTGCCGCGCGGCCGTCCCAAAACTGGCTTTGCCCGAAGGCGCGATTGATGACGGTGGGCGTACGGCGCTCACCCCTCCGGCCAGCGATGCCCACGGCGCGGGGATGCGTGTCGGTGAAGGCATGCGCGGGGTCGTGACAGGTGCCGCAGGAGACGGTGCCGTCGCGCGAGAGGCGTTTGTCGAAGAACAGCCGCTTGCCGAGCGCTGCCCTATCGCGCGTGAGCGGATTGGCGGCGGGCGTGGGGATGTAGGTGTCGAGCCCTGGCGGCACGGCAAGTTGGAAGGCCAATAGCCAGATCATGGCAGCTCGATCGCCCAGACTTCCGAGCGCGGCCGCCCGGCGGTGAACAGGATGGTGTGGTTGCGCGGGTGCAGGCTCACCGAACCGATGGGCGCGGCGGTTTTCGCCACGCGCGTGGTGGACGCCAGCGAACGCGGCCAGCACCACAACTCGTCATTCTGTGCGGTGACGAGATGCTTGCCGTCGCCCGTCCAGGCAATGGCGTGAATCGGTTGCGACGCGGCGCGGCTTTCTGCGTGGCCGCCAACAATGGTGAGCGTGGTCTCCTGCGCCACGGCCACTGTCTCGCCGTCGGGCACCACGCTCAACGCCGTGATCGCGCGCGGGAACGTGGCCACCGGCATCTCGTTGCCCGCGCCCACGCGCCACAACTCCTTGCCCTTGGCGTAGAACGAACCGGACGCGATTAACCCCGTGTGTGGCGCGCCGGGCTCCACGGTGACGGCCTTTGCCGCGCCGCCGGGCAGCGCCAGCGAAAACACGCCGCCGCGGCCCTTCCCGTCTGATCCGCTCACGCGCAGCCCTGCCGCCGCCGTCCAATCGAGCGACTCAATGTGGGCGAGCTTGGGCGCGTACGTCTGCGTCTCACCCGAAGCCACGTGGCGCACGCCGACAAAGCGCGCGTCGGTGCCGAAGTTCTCCGTGGATTGCCGCGCGATCCACGCCAGTTGCGCGCCGTCGGGCGACCACGCGGCCGCGTAGCCCTCGCCCACCGCCTCGGCGCCCGTGGTGAGTTTGCCGGAGGCAGGGTTAAACCCCGCCTGGTAGATGCTAGCCGCGCCCACGCGCAAGCCGTAGTAGAGCCGGTTCTCCGCCGTGAGCCCCTGCACGAGAAATCGCCCAAGCCCGGGGCGGATCAACTCCGGCGCGGCGGTGCGCGGCGCGGCCACTGCGACGCGCCAGAGGCCCGGCGTGCCGCCCTCGCGATCGGACGAGAAGTAGACGAACTGGCCGTCGCGCGAGAAAACGGGAAACAGATCGTCCGCCGGATTCTCCACGAGCCGCTCTTCGCGCGAGCCGTCCACAGCCAGCAGAAACAGGTCACGCTGCGTCGCGCCGTCGCGCGCGAAGTTGTCGTAGACGATCCACTTGCCGTCCGGCGAAACGTCCATGCGTTTGGGATACACCCAGTTGAGCGACTTGAGCACGCGTGCCTCACCGGTGGAGGTGGAGATGAGCGCAATCTGGCTGATGTTGTCTTTGCGGAACAGCAGCGTCAACACGTGCTTGCCGTCGGGCGTAAAGGCGCACGGCTGCACGAAGCCCGCTTCTTCATTGCTGAAGAGCGTGCGTGCGGTGAGCGTGGATGTGTCGGCGAGGCGCAGTTCGTAGAAGCGCCGCGCGTTGGACCATGCGTACGCCACGTGCGCGGAGTCGCGCGAGAAGACAGAAAAGTAGGCAAACTCGTGCGGCTCCTGCTTGCGCCCGATGCGGCGCTGGATGCCGGTGGTGAGGTCGCGCAGAAGCAGTTCGCCGGAGTCCGGGTGAATGCCGCTTAAGAAGCGCCCGTCCGGCGAGGGAGCGCCGAGATGCGTGGCGCCAGGGGCGGTCCACACGGCTCGGGGTGCGCCGCCGGTGGCGGCCGCGGCCATCCACAGCACCGGCGCAAGGAAAAGCAGCCTCACGCCCCAATGATACAATCCGGAAGTCTCGTGGTGCCGCTCATCCCTCTGCTATTTGCGACGCCGTTTGCCGGTTCGGCCGTCTGCGCGGGCTGCCATGTGGAACAGGCCAAGACGCAACTGGCGAGTGCGCATGCAAAGGCGCTCACCGCCAGGGACGGCGGGCGTTGGGACTTCGGCTCGGGCTTGCAAGCCGTCACGCCCGTGAGCCGGCTGGACAGCAACACATATCTTGAGCGCGGCCTTAGCTTCTACAAGTCGCTGAACCGCGAGGACCTCACGCCGGGCCACGCGGACTCGCGCGGTGTGCGCTACCCGATTTTTTCTCCCGGTGGCGAAATTCTGCGTTGCTTCCTCTGCCACTCGACCGGCGTGCCCGCCGTGAGCGCGGACGGCGTGATCCAGCCCGGCGAGCCCGGCGTGCGGTGCGAGACGTGCCATGGGCCGGGCGCTGCGCACGTGGCTGCGCGGGGGCGCGGCAATCTGCTGAATCCGCGCGCCCTCAATGCCGACGGCTTGAACCAGTTGTGCGGGAGCTGCCATCGCAAGCCCGCCGCCGCGGGCGCCGAGACGGACTACCGCAATGCCTGGAACACGCGCCATCAGCCGCTGTACCTCGCCAAAAGCCAGTGCTTCCTGAAGAGCAAAGGCACCATGAGTTGCCTGACGTGTCACCCCGCGCACGGCGGCGCCACGCGAACCGGGCCAGCGATGTGCTCGCAATGCCACTCGCCGCCCAAACATACCGCGCGCACGGTGACGGCGGGCAAGAAGTGCGAGAGCTGCCACATGCCGGACGTAGTGCCGCGGCCGGGCTTGCGTTTTGCTAATCATTGGATCGGCGTGTACCGGCGCGGCGAAGCGCTCGTGCCGCTTCGATGATGGTTTTTCTCCGCCGGGAATGACGGGGTTGGGCTGCCGGCTGCACAGTCACATCCGGAGGCTATCCCGTGGCCAAAGAAAAATTCATACGCTCCAAACCGCGCATCTTCGTGACGTTGAGTTCGCGGTATGGCTTTCCCGTGCTCGGCGCCAAGCAGTTGTTGGGTGGAGAACCGATGACCGACCCAGCCGACCGGGCTCGGTTAGCCGCGCTGATGGAAGCTCTCTCGAAGCCGGCTTCCTTCCCCATGTGGAATCAGGCACTGACGAGACAAGACACGCTAAAATACCGGCCCGTCGAATTCCTGGCCCTGCGCGGAGTGGTATAAAAGGAGATCTCCTGACTCCGAGCAAGGATCGTGCGCGCATGAAAGACAAATTCTACGGCTGGTGGATCACCTTCGCCGCCTTCTGCACCTTTGGCCTGTCCACCGGGCTGCCCTACTACAACATGCCATTCTTCTACGACTACTATGAAAAGTCGTTCGGCTGGGCGCGTCCGGATATCACGTTCGGCTTTCCGTTGGCCGCGCTGCTCACCTTGTGGGTGGGGCCGATGCTGGTGCACCGCTTCAGCCCGCGGCTGATGATCCTCGGCGGCACGTTCCTAACGTTTCTGGCGTTTGTCGGCTTCAGCCGCATGACCGGCGACCTGTGGATGTACAACGCCTGCTGGTTCATCTACGTCGTCGGCTACATCTTCTCCGGACCCATCGCGCACCAGGTGATCATCTCCAACTGGTTCCGGCGCTCGCGCGGCAGCGCCATGGGCATCACCTATGTGGGCGTGGGCGTCATCGGCTCGCTCGGCTCGTTCCTGGTGAAGCCGCTCGCCGAGAGTTACGGCTTTCAGAACGCGCTCCTGTACGTGGGCATTCTGGTGGTGGTGTGCGCGTGGCCATTTGCGATCTTCCTGCTGAAGGACCGGCCGTCGGACATCGGCCAGCATCCGGATGGTGAAGCGGCCAGCGCCGAAGAAGTGAAGCAACCGCCGCGTGAATTCGGGTTCCTGGTCGGCAAGCCGGCCTTCTGGCTGCTGCTGGTGGGTAGCATGTGCTCGATCGGCGCGATCGGCAGCATCAATCAGCACATGAAGCTGGTTTTTAAAGACCAGGGGTTCACGGATCAATCGACGCTGAACACGATGTGGCAGGCGGCGAACGTGCTGATCTTGTGGTCCAGCATCGCCGGGCGGCTCGCCGTGGGCTGGATGGCCGACCGTTTCTCGCGCAAGGCCGTGATGCTGGCCACCTATGCGCTGGTGGCCGCCACGATTCCGCTCATGCTGCTGGTGCGGCCGGGCAGCGAATGGTCACTCTACGCATTTGCGCTGCTGTTCGGCTTCGGCATGGGTGCGGACTACATGCTGATTCCGCTGATGGCGGCGGACCAGTTTGGCGTCAACACGCTAGCGCGCGCGATGGCGATCATTCTGCCCACCGACACGATCGGCCAGACCTGGTTCCCGTTCGCCGTGGCGCGGCTGCGCCAGGCGTGGGGCAGCTATGACGACGCGCTGATGGTGGTGTTTGCGCTTGCCGCGGTCGGCGCCGTGGCGATTGCGCTGCTGCCGAAGAACGGCGGCACGGATGAGACCAAGCAAGTGCCGGGCGGCGCCGTGGGCGCGCGGAGCTGATGTCGCGCATTTCAACGGCGGCGCTCCGCCGGCTGATGGACGAACTGCCCTTCAACAGCCTGCTGGGCCTGAAGCTCCAGCGCCGGCATGACGACGGGGTTACCATCGAGTGCCCACTGAAGCCGGAACACACCAACATCCACAAGACCATGCACGGCGGCGTCACGGCCACGCTGGTGGACGTGGCCGGCGGCTTTGCCACCATGTCGCACTACGGCGGGCGACCCTGTGCGACGGTGGAGATGAAGATCAACTACCTGCTGCCTGTCACGGGCAAGTGGGCTCGTGCGCGCGCGAAACTGGTGCGCATGGGCGCAACGCTGTGCGTGGCGCAGGTGGACGTGCATGATCCGCGAGGCTGGCTGGTGGCCGCCGGGCTGATTACCTACATGCTGCTGGACTCGCGCGGCAAGGCAACTGGCTGATCGCGCTATCCTGCTCTTGTGATCCGCCGGCTCTACATCCACCATTTCCGTTGCCTGGAGAACTTTGACCTGCCTATCGCTGGCCAATCTTCGGCGCTTCTCATCGGCAAGAATGGCTCAGGCAAAACAACAGCCGGGTTAGCCCTGCAGATGCTGTAGAGCATCGCTCGGGGAAAGAACCGGGTTAGCGATCTGCTGCAGCCCAAGGATCTTCCTTTTCGTTTGAGCGAGCAGCCGGCCCGGTTGGAAATCGAGGTCGAATTGGAAACGCGGGTCTTTCAGTACTCCATCGCCTTGGAGTTCCCGGCGGGTTTCAAGGAAATGCGGGTGTTGGATGAGAGGCTTGAGGTGGACGGGAGCACGGTGTACAGCCGGGAATTGGCGCAGGTTCGGCTAGGCCGTACGAAGAGGGAAACGGAGTTCCGGATTGATTGGCACTTGGCTGCTCTTCCGATTATTCAAGAACAGTCGGAGTCTGATCCACTATTCATCTTTCAGAAGTGGTTATCGCACATGCTGATCCTTCGGCCCGCTCCGGGCCTGATCAACGGTGATTCGCAGGCGGAAACTCTCCAGCCGAACATCCAGGTCACCGACGTCGGTGATTGGTTCTCCGGCGTGTTGGCTTTAGCGCCCGGCGCTTACACGCATCTTGACAACTATCTCAAACAAGTGATGCCGGACTTCAAGGACATTAACCCTCCTCAGCGGAATCTATGGGTGAACTCCGGCTCCGGTAATCGGCCAAGATTGTGATAGAGGGCGATTTCCATGGCATCCTAGGTTCGGAATCCGCTGAGCCGCGGCTTCATCGCCATCCAGCACCCGGTAGCGAGGGGCCGAACCGCCGCGGCTGGCGACCACGCCGTACTGCGCGTTTGACTCCGCCTGAGTGAGAACCAGTTGAGGGGCGTTGCGATAGTAATCGGAAACCGTCCCGCCCAGCGGGGTGAAATAGCCCGGATCACCGCCCATGCCCCCGT
>VFZP01000069.1 GCA_016871115.1 Acidobacteriota bacterium | reverse complement strand
GACATCTTTGTCTATCCGCTGGTCGGCGACGTTCAGCAGTTGCTACGCCGCTCAACCCGGTAAACAAATACAAGCGGACAAGCGCAGTTCGACGCGGCGAAGAGCGTTCATATTGAGGAGACGTACCGTCGGCATCTCGGAGAAGTGGCGCTCGCCCGCCGTTGTGGCCGGATGACGCGCTTCTCGTACGGAGCTCGGAACAAGCTGACGCGATCGCGAAGTCCCAGTCTGGGAAGTCGCGGCAAGAAACGTGGCTTGAGTAGGATCGTGTGCAGCCACGGACACTACTGGTGAAAGACGCCCTGGAACGGCGCTTTCGAACTGCACTCAACACCACGCTCGCCAGCGAGCGAACTGGCGATCACACAAAAAATAGCGGTATTTTTCGCCACCCCTCAACCACTTACCAAATTCCATAGGTCACTCTTCCAGGCCCCCCTGCAAAACTCGTGTCCGAAAGCCACCACTATGTCCAAACACAAACGCCAATCCGCCCGCCGCCGCGCGGCCCAGCAAGCCAACGCCCAGAAATCCCGCGGCCCCGTCACGCCCGAAGGCAAGGCCCGCTCCGCCGCCAACGCCGTCACCCACGGCCTCGCGTCCACGGCCAGCCTCGCCGCCAGCGTCCGCCTCTGCGACGAAAATCAGGAAGGCTTCGCCGCGCTCCACGCCGCGCTCACCGCCACTTACAACCCCGCCGACGCCGGCCAAGCCCTCTTAGTCCAGGAAATGGCCGTCGCCCGTTGGCGTCGACAACGCCTCTGGCTCATCGAAGCCGTGCTCATGGACAAACAACTCTGCACCGTCGAACCGGCCGCCCGCGCCGCGCAGGGCGACCACCTCGACGACCGCCTCCTCCTCGCCGTCGCCTTCGAGGACATGGCGGATCACGGCAAGTCGCTTTCCGTGCTCGTGCGCTACGAAGCGCGCCTGCCGCGCCAGTACCGGCGGTGCCTGGCGCAACTCCTGGCGCTCCAGCAACTGACTCACGAAGAAACGGATTTGCCAAACGAAGCCAATCCCAGAAACGAACACCAGCCCGAAGAGGAAAATCCCGATGACCGAACCACTGATCAACCTGCGCCCGAGCTACCGCAACCCGTTGCGGCTCCCATATCTCCCGCTGCCGCGCCCGGCGAAGCCGTCCTCGGCCCGGACGTCGCCAACCGCAGACCCGCCGAAACCGGCACGGATCCAAGAGCATCGGCATTTCTCAACACTGATCACCTGGATCAACCAGCGTTTGATCTACCCCAACCAGCACCTGAAGGAGACGTTCATCCAGGTGCTGAGAGACTTTGACGCCTATACTGAGTCGCGGTGAAGTTGCCCGCCTGTAGCCGTTCTCGCGTCTTCCACGCGCTCGATTTTTCAAAACTGAATAAGTCGATGGGCCCGTACCAGCGTCACGTTCCCCGCTGCTGTCACTTGTGGCCCCAAACGGCATCCTGTATAGTGGATGCCGGCAACAGGAAGAAGACAACACATGACGACCAGGATTCTGACTGGACTCGCGCTGGGATCAGCTTGGGCGCTCGCACAGGGGCCGGGCAACGGGCCGGGGCGGGCAATGGCAACGGCGCGGGAACGGCGATCACCGCGCCGCTCACACCGAAGGAAGCGGCGCAGTTGCGGTGGATGCGCGAGGAAGAAAAGCTCGCGCGCGACGTCTATCGCTTTCTATTCACCCGGTGGAACGTGCGGATCTTCGCCAACATCGGCGACTCCGAAGAGCAGCACTTTCGCGCCATCGGCACGCAGCTTGAGCGCTTTGGCGTGGCCGATCCCTCAGCCGGGCTGGAGGCCGGCCGGTTCTCCGGCACGCGCTTCGCCCAACTCTATGCGGAACTGACGGCCAAGGGCGCCACGTCTTTGAAAGACGCACTGGAAGTGGGAATCGCGATTGAGCAACTCGACATCGCGGATCTCGAAACGGCGCTGGTGGAGACCACGCAGGCGTCATTGAAGCGCGCCTACACCAGCCTGATGACCGCCTCCTACAACCACCTCGACTCTTTCGAAATGGTGCTGGACTTAGTGAACGCGCGGTTGTAAGAAAGGACGCATTTTATGAATCGCGTTTGGTTTGCGATTGGACTGGGCAGTGCCGTGACGGCACTTGCCCAAATGGGCATGCACCGCATGATGGGCGCGGTGCCTGCGGCGATTGAAAACACCGCCAATCCCCTTACCCCGGCAAAGGTGGAACTGGGGCGGATGCTGTATTTCGACCCGCGGCTTTCGAAAGACCGCGATGTCTCCTGCAACAGTTGCCACGATCTGGCGCGTTACGGGGTGGACGGCATGCCCGTGTCCACCGGGCATCGCGGCCAGACCGGCGCGCGCAACTCGCCCACCGTGTATCACGCTGCCGGGCACTTCACGCAGTTTTGGGACGGCCGCGCGGCGGACGTGGAAGAGCAGGCCAAGGGCCCGGTGCTCAACCCCGTCGAGATGGCGATGAGTTCGGGCGCAGAAGTGGAAACCCGGCTGCGCGCCGTGCGCGGCTACGCGGAGGCCTTCGCGCGGGCATTCCCCGGCGAGCCGCAGCCGGTTACGTTCGACAACGCCGCCCGCGCGATCGCCGCCTTTGAACGCAAGCTGGTGACGCCGTCGCGCTGGGACAAGTTCATGAAAGGCGACCGCGCGGCGCTCACCGCCGAAGAGTTCGAAGGCCACCAAGAGTTCATGCACACCGGTTGCGCCAGTTGCCATAACGGGCCGTATGTGGGCGGTCGGTCGTTCCAGAAGCTCGGCGCGGAGAAGCCGTGGCCCGATACGGCCGACCCTGGCCGCTACAGCGTGACCAACGCCGCCACGGACCGCATGATGTTCAAGGTGCCGTCGCTCCGCAACGTGGAGAAGACCGCGCCGTACTTCCACAACGGTAAGGTCGCCACGCTGGATGAAGCCGTGCGGCTAATGGGTGAGCATCAGTTGAACACCAAACTCACGCCCGTGCAGGTGAAAAGCATTACAGTGTGGCTGCGCTCGCTCACAGGCGAGTTGCCGAAAGAACTGATCAAGCCGCCGAAGCTGCCGGCTGACTAAGCGGCCTTCTTCGAGGCGGCGGCGGGCTTTGCCGGAGCCTTGGCGGGAGCCTTGCTCGTTGCGGCGGCTGGCTCCTTCAGTAATTCTTCGACACGCGCGCGGATGTTCTTTTCTTCTTCCTTGAAGAAGTCGCTGCCGCCGGCATGCTGCGAGCGGATGACACCCTTGCGGTCAATGAACACCAGCTGCGGCACGTACATGATCAGCATCATCGGATGCTGCAGGAATTCATGCGCCTGTTCGCGCGGCGCAAAGCCGATCGGGAAGCGCAGGTTGAAGTTCTTCACGTAGTCAGGCACCAGCATATGCGCCATCTCGTTGGTGGCGACGCCCAGCGCCTGGAAGCCCTTGGAGCCATACTCGTCCTGTGCCTTCTGCAGGATCTGCGAGCATTTCTGACAGTGCGGGCACGTGGTGATGAGGAACTCCAGCACAACAACCTTGCCGCGATACTGCGCGAGATCGATCACGCCGCCGCTCGGCATCTTGAACTGCATGTCGGGCGTGGGACGCGGAATGTCCGCCGCCGGAATCGTCAAGGCCGCCGCGAGCCCAAGCGCGGCAAATGACGGCACGGATCGGAAGTTCATGACCTTAGTTTATCGGATCGCAAGCGATTTCGGTGTCCCGCCGGGACGGGAGGTCGTGATCTGATGGTAAGCGTGCCGGAGCAGCAGCAGCCCTGGTGGATGATTGCCGACGATTTGACGGGCGCGTGTGACGCGGGCTCAGCGTTCCTGCCCGCCGTCGTGGCGTTGCGCGAAGAGTGCCCCATCGGGCCGGGTGAAGCGCGGATTTGCACGACACACTCGCGCGATGAGGCCGAGGAGGGGGCGGCAGCGCGCGTGACCGAAGTGGGGCGCGCGGTGCCCGGCGGCGTACGGCTCTATAAGAAGATCGACTCGGTGATGCGCGGCCATGTGCGGGCGGAACTGGCGGCCCTGCTGAACGCCACGGGCCGGAAGCGCGCCGTTGTGTGCCCGGCGTTCCCGGAGCAGGGCCGTACGGTGGTGGATGGCGTGGCGTGGCCGGCCGGTGTGGATCTGCGGGCGTTGCTGGCGGACTTGCCGGTGGAGACGCCCGACGCTGTCACGCTGGACGATCTGGTGCGCGTGGCCGCTGCAGCGCTGCCGGACGATTTGCTGGTGGGATCGGCGGGCCTCGCGCGGGCGCTGGGTCGCGTGCCGCCGCGTGTGGACGTGCCGGCCTCAGCCGGACCGGGCATCGCGTTGCTCGTGGCCGGCAGCGTACATCCGGCGACAGCGGCGCAACTGGCGCACGTGGAGGAAGAGGACGGCGTGGAGGTGGTACGGCTGGATCTGGCGGCGCCTTCGCCCGAGACGTTGTACTTCTTGCGTCATCGCATGGAGGCGATCAGGGCGGGCGGGTTGTTGCTGACGGGCGGCGATACGGCGCTGCTGGTGACGCGGTTGCTGGGTACCGAGGGCATTCGCCTCGAAGCGGAGATCGAGCCCGGCGTTCCGTTGGGCCGGCTCATCGGCGGCGCGGGCGACGGCGTGGCGGTGGTCACCAAGTCCGGCGGCTTTGGAGGCGCCGAGACGCTCGCTTGCGTGGCCCGTGTGTTGTCGGTGCAGAATCGTAGGAGTGTCTGAATTGCGCAAACCTCGTGTGGCAGTAACGATGGGCGACCCGGCGGGCGTCGGTCCCGAAGTAGTGGTGAAGGCGCTGGCCGATCCAACCACGGCGGCGCTGGCCGATTGGATTGTGGTGGGAGACCGCGCCGTGCTGGCGCGCGCCGAAGAGATCACGGGCGTGCCGGTGGCCGTGCCGGTGCGGGACCTCGCGATGCTGCCTGCATCGCTCGAAGGCTTCGCGTTCGGGCAACTCTCGGCCGCCTGCGGGCTGGCCGCGCTGCGCTACGTAGAGGCGGCAACGAAAATGTGCCTCGCTGGCGAAGTGGACGCGATGGTGACCGCGCCGCTGAACAAAGAAGCGGTGTCGCTAGACGGCATTCATTTTTCCGGGCACACCGAGTACATTGCCGAGCTGTGCGGCAACGCGGATTCACGCATGTTGCTGGTGAGTGACCGCCTGCGCGTGGTGCATGTTTCAACGCACATCGCCTTGCGCCAGGCGTGCAATCTGGACAGCGCGCGGATTCTGAAGACGATTGAGATTGCCTCGGAAGTGATGCCGTGGATTGGCTACGCCTCGCCGCGCATTGCGGTGTGCGGCCTGAATCCGCATGCCGGCGAGCATGGCCTTTTCGGCAACGAAGACGAAGAGATCATCCGCCCGGCGATTGCCGCCGCGCGGGCGAAGGGAATCGACGCGGACGGTCCGCACGCGGGTGACACGGTGTTTCTGCGTGCGGTGAAGGGCCAGTACGATCTGGTGGTGGCGATGTATCACGACCAGGGCCACATTCCGATGAAGCTGCTGGACTTTGAACGCGGCATCAACGTGTCGATCGGGCTGCCGATCGTGCGCACATCGGTGGATCACGGCACCGCGTTCGACATCGCGGGGCGCAATATCGCCGAGCCGACGAGCATGATGTGCGCGCTGGAGCTGGGGGCGCGGATGGCGCGGAACCGGATGGCAGTGGGAGATGGGCGGACACGCTATACTCTGATCAACGTTAATCAACCTTGAGCGCCACCATGAAAAAGCAGCCACCACGCGCCGTCAGCCGGATGCCGATTACGCAGGCCCGCATCAACCTAGGCCAACTCGCCAAACGCGTACACCTCAATGGCGAGTACTTCATTTTGGAGAAGGATGGTATCCCCGTTGTGGGCATCATGGGAGCGGACGAACTGGAAGACTACCTGGAAATCCGTGACGAAAACGTCAAGGAACGGATCAGGCAAAACAACGCTGACATTGCCGCGGGCCGTGTGGCAGCCGCATACAACGTATTATCCGAAATCCGTGTTCTAAAATTGAAAGACAGCAAGTCTCGGTAGTTCCGTCAATCCAGTTCTCCACCTCTGCAGATGTCCTCATTGAGGCTCACAAAAGATATAATGATAATCGTCATATCGCAGAGGTGTCGTCGGGAAATGATTAAACTCTCCACGCAACAACACTTCGAAGAATCTTTGACTCAGGCGATCGAACTCCTCACCGAAGATCCATCCGAAATCTCCCGGCGGCACCCAATCAGAAAACTCACCAATGTCGCGGCCGGGGCCGGGCAATACCGCCTTCGACTGGGCCGATTTCGGTTCCGTTACGATATCGATGGACCCAACCGTACGGTGTATCGCAGCCTCCGCCGCGAGGATACCTACCGCTGATCGCTCAAATCCCCATGCCCACGCGGTAGCTCGGATACCGCAACTCCACCTGCAGCGCGGCACGTACCGCGCGCCCGTCCACGCGGCGGTTGGCGCGGCGCGTGTCTTCGCCCGGCTCACTCGCTTGCGGCGGCGGCACGGGGAAGCTTAGGCGCTCGCAGCAGAAACGGGTGATGTCGATGGCGCGCGCGGGCTCATCGTCGGCCACCGGGTACGCGCCGATGAGATCGCAGGCGAGCGCTGCAGCGGCGAGCGCGGCGAGATCGTCGGCGTGGATGCGGCTGATGTAGTTCGCGCCGTCGCCCCAGTAGCGATGCTTGCCTTCAAGCAGCGAGACGTGCACGCCGCGGTCCGGTCCATAGATGGCGGCGGGGCGCAGGATCAGGTGATTCGCGCAGGCCGCGGCCACGGCGCGTTCTTCATCGACGCGCACTTGCTCCCGCGGCGAACGCGGGGCAACGGGCGTATGTTCGTCCACCTCGGTCTGCGCGCCGTAGACGCCGGTGGTGGATAGATAGACGAGCCGCGCAGCGGGCGGAAGCTGCGCCGCGATGGGCACGGGGAGCGAGTGCAGCACGCGCGCCGTGGGCGGCAACCAATCGAGCGCCTCGCCCGCTTGCCAGCGGCGGAGTTCTTCGCCCGGCGCTGTTGCATGTGTCTCCGGGGTGCGTGTGGTGGCGATGACGCGCTCGCCGCGAGCGGCCAACAGTTTCGCCACGCGCTGGCCCGTGTAGCCCG
The DNA here is from genome assembly GCA_016871115.1 of Acidobacteriota bacterium. Classification (GTDB taxonomy): domain Bacteria; phylum Acidobacteriota; class Terriglobia; order Bryobacterales; family Bryobacteraceae; genus VFZP01. The sequence goes on along the minus strand of VFZP01000069.1, from coordinate 12,397 downwards.
CGCCGAGAATCACGTAGGTACTCATGCGTGCAGCGCCAGCCGCGTTTGCCCGTGCTTGCGCGCCAGGCGCTCGCGCCGCTTCCGCAACTCGTCGCTCGGCGCCAACTGAAATGCCGTTTCCGTGAACTCCAGGGCCATCGCGAAATTCTTCTCGCGGTGTTCGTAGTACTTCGCCAGCGTTTCGAGTGCGTCGGCGCGATGCGGGTTGGCCACCGTGGCCAGTTCGGAGCACAGCGCCACCACGGCATCGTAAGCGCCGAGGCGGCGTTCGATATCGGCAAGGTCCCACATGGCGCGATACATCAGATCGTCACGCAGCGGGCGGCGAATCGCCTCGCGCAACAGGTCTCGCGCCTGTTCAGTGCGTCCGGCTTGATCCACATAACGGCCCAGTGCGACAAACTCCGCGCCATGCCGCAACCGCGCCGCACCCGCTTCGCGAAATGCCCACGGCACGATACCGGTGAGGCAGGCGAGCGACACGATATCGAGCGCGTTGTGCGAGAACACCGGCGCCAGCCGCGCGGCGCGGCGCGAGCGTACATACTCAAAGAAAATCTCCGGGATCGCCGCGCCCGGCACGTCGTCTTCGCGGTCGTGCCCGAGAATGCGGCTTTCGAGTTCCACCAGCCGGCAGCTATCGAAACGCAGCCGCCACAGACGCCGCGCGCCGTAGAGGAGGTCCAGATGCGCGAGACGCGAGAATGGCGGCCGCTGGCGGTTCATTCGATAGCGCGATTCCAGCAGCGGCACGTCAAAGCTCTTGCCGTTGTAGGTCACCAGTACTTCGGCGTCGGCCAGCGCTTCGGTTAGTGCGGTGAGCTGGCTGGCCTCCTCGGCATGCTCACGCATGAAGAACTGGCGCATCTGAAAGCCATCCGCGCAAATCCGCCCCACGCCGATAATGAACGCATACGTGCCCGAGCCACCGGCGAGTCCTGAAGTTTCCGTATCGAGAAAAACCCAACGCGCAGGTGGCACGGTGCCGATCTGCTGCTCGGAAATCTCATGCAATAGATCCGCGGGCAACTCCTGCAAGCGCGAGATTTCCATAGATCCGTGCCGCTGCCCGGAGCCCCACAGTCGCGCGGTTTCGAAGTGTTTCCCCAGCGCCGTTTCCACTTCCTTGCCCGGCACAAAGCTCTCGAGCGGCTCTTCGCGCTCGGCCCGAGCACGCTTCTCCGCCAGCTTTTCATCTGCCCGCTGCTTGGCGTTCAGCATGGTGCGGCGCAGAAGTTCAAGTCGGGCCTGGAGGTCGGCCGGAGGAATTTGCATTTCGCCTTTTCTTTGCCACTATAGCGGATCGGCTGGGGTGGCTGGAAACGGCGTGAGACTATGAAGACTAGCCATGGCCAACCAAACCCACGACTCGCCGAAGAACCCCTTCGAATGGGCGCCCAGTTGTAAGCCCGTCGCCTACAAGAATCTACCGTTTCTCGAAAGCAAAACCGGACGGAGCGTTCGCATCCTGTCGGAATACCTGATGCCGCTGCAGCATCTGCGCAACGAGCGCGTGCACGACACGGTGGTGTTTTTCGGGTCGGCGCGCATTGGCGAAGAAGGCCCGATGGCGCGCTATTACAATGAAGCGCGGGAACTGGCCAAGCTGGTAACGCAATGGTCCATGGGATTGGAGAACACCAAGCGCCGCTTTGTGGTGACCACGGGCGGCGGCCCGGGCATTATGGCAGCGGCCAACCGCGGCGCGTATGAAGCGGGCGGCAAGAGCGTGGGCCTGAACATCGGGCTGCCCTTTGAGCAACATCCGAACCCGTATATTTCGCCGGAGCTCTGTTTTGAGTTCCACTACTTTTTCATGCGCAAGTTCTGGTTTGCGTATCTCGCCAAGGCGCTGGTGGTGTTCCCCGGCGGCTTCGGCACGATTGACGAACTGAGCGAACTGCTGACGCTGATGCAAACGCGGAAGCTGGAAAAGAAGATGGTGATCGTGCTCTACGGCACGCAGTTCTGGAACGAAGTGCTGGACTTTGACGCGCTGGCCAAGCACGGCATGATCAGCCCCGAGGATCTGCAGTTGTTCCAGTGGGCCGACACGCCTGAGGCAGCGATGACGATCTTGCGCGATGGGTTGACGAAGCACTATCTCCAACCGAAAGCGCCGCAAACGCCGGGCGAAGAAGAAACGCCGGCCATTTCACGCTCGCGCGTCTAGATCCATCGACGTATGTGGAGACAGTTCCGCCTTGAGATCAGCGCTGCGATTCTCATCTTGCTGACGGCGTGGGTGTGGACGTCCGGGCGTCTGCTGAACGGCGCGGTGTTGGGGCTAGAGGCGATTGTGCTCACAGGCATCCTGGCCGTGCGGTGGGGCCGGATCGTGCTGCACCGCGCCATTTGGCACCTGCGAGACCGGCTGATCGTCGCCTACCTCTTCATCGCTGTGATTCCGATTGCGGTGATTGTCCTGGCCGCGCGCTGGGTGGTGGTGGACGTGGGCGGACAAGTGGCGGTGTACCTGGTGAGCACCGAACTCAAGCGCACCGTGGAAGAACTAGCCGAGACGGCGCGCACTCTGGCGCAGGCTCCGGCGGCGCGGCGTGACGTAGTACTGGATGAGATCGCGTCGCTCTATACCGATCGCCTCCCTGGCCTGCAGGCGCGCGTGAGCGCAGGTCCCGCGGATCTGGGTCCGGCGGGCGTGGTGGCGCAGCAGGGGCGGCTGTATCTGCGGGCGCGTGCCGCGCATAACCAGCAGATCGTCACGCTGCAAGCGCCGATCACGCGGCGCACGCTTTCGCGCCTCGCCCCCGGGCTGGGTCCGGTGTCGATCATCGCGCTCGACGCGGACCAGGAGTTGGCGCTGCACGACGACGGTTCGCAGGCGCCGGCCTTGCCCGCCAAGCGCAACCGGTTCGACCTCGAACTGCGCTGGGCATCGCAGATGAGCGTGCCCAGTGTCGATGACGCCAGCCGTCCGCGCGAGGCGCTGCTTGGCGTGCGCTCGCGCGTGGCCACGCTGCTTGAGACGATCTTCGCCGGAGGCACGAGCGAACAGGCCGACCTGCGCAACGACATGCGCCTCGCCGTGATTCTCCTACTGCTGGCGCAGGTGATCCCCGTCTACATTGGCGTGAGCGTGACTCGCGCGATCACGGAAGCGTTCACCGGTTTGCATGTGGGCACGCAGCGCATCATGCGCGGCGACTTCTCGCATCGCATCGCGGTGAAGGGCGACGACCAGATTGCCGAGGTGACCACATCATTCAACCAGATGACGGGGAACCTTGAGCGGCTGCTCGAAGTGGCGAAAGCGAAGGAGCGCTTCGAGGCCGAACTCGCCATCGCGCGCCAAGTACAAGAACAATTGTTCCCGCGCACCGTGCCTGAGATCCCCGGCCTGGAACTGCGCGCGGTGTGCCACCCGGCGCGCATGGTGTCCGGCGATTACTACGACGACCAGCCTCTGGGCGGAACGAAGACCATGCTGGTGCTGGGCGACGTGGCGGGCAAGGGCGTCTCCGCGGCGCTGCTGATGGCATCGCTGCAAGCGTGCATCCGGCGGCAGGTGGGCGATTTGCGCGCCGAGCCGGCGCGCACGGCGAGTCCCGCGCAACTGGTGAGCGACATCAACCGGCAGCTTTACGCCAGCACGTCGGCTGAAAAGTTCGCCACGTTCTTTCTGGCGATCTACGACCACTCCACGAGCGAACTGGCGTACACGAACGCCGGGCACCTGCCGCCGATTCTCGTGCGCGGCGGCAAGGCTGAGTTTCTGCAGGTGAACGGCATGGTGATCGGCGCGTTCCCCGGCGCAAAGTACGAAGAGTCGCGCCTCAAGCTGGAACCGGACGACCTGCTGGTCGGCTATACCAACGGCGTGACCGATCCCGAAAATGAGTTTGACGAAATGTTTGGCGAAGAGCGCATGACCGCCGTGCTGTTGAAAGAAAACGGACACGACACCACGGCAGTGTTCAACGCCATGGCTGCAACGGTGCACCAGTTCACTGGTTCCACCGAGTTGCAGGATTATATGACGATGGTGCTGGTGAGACGATGCCCGGTATGAACGAAGGCTCGCGCCATCCCTTTGCGCGGCGATTGAAAGTCATCGCGATCCTGGTGACAGTGGTCATCGCGATCGGCACAGCCGGGTACGCGCTGATTGACGGCTATCCGGTCCTCGATGCGGCGTACATGGCCGTGGCAACGATGGCCGCCGTGGGATATTTTGAGGTGCATCCGTTGTCAGCCGCCGGGCGGCTGTTCAACATCCTTTTCATTTTGATCGGCGCCGGCGTGATGGTGTACTCGATGAGCGCCATCACCCAGACCGCGCTTGAGACTGAGTTCAATGAACTGTTCGGGAGACGGCGGGCCAAGAAAATGATCGATCCGCTCAAAGACCATTTCCTCGTGTGCGGCTTCGGCCGCGTGGGTCACGCCGCGGCGGTGGAACTGCAGCGCTCCCAGATTCCGTTTCTGGTGATGGACCGGAGCCGCGAGCGCGTGGACCGCGCCATGCGCGCGGGCATGCTGGCCGTGCTGGCGGACTCGACAAGTGACGACATGCTGCGTGAGGCGGGCATCGAACGCGCGCGCGGATTGATTGCCGCCTTGTCCACCGACGCCGACAACCTCTTCCTGATTCTCTCGGCCAAGGCGTTGAACCCGAAGTTGAAAGTAGCCTCGCGTGTGGCCGAAGAGGGCTCGGAACTGAAGATGCGCCGCGCGGGTGCGGATGCGGTATTCATGCCCTATTCGATGACGGGCTATCGCCTGGCGCAGTCGATCCTGCGTCCGCATGTGTTAGAGTTTCTCGACGTGACGGGCAGCGCGGGTGCGTTGGGCATGAACGTGGGCATGGTGCAGGTGGACATCGCGCCCGGCAGCCCGATGGCGGGCAAGTCTCTACGCGATCTGCAAGTGCGGCGCGATCTCGGTGTGATTGTGCTGGCGGTTCGCCGCGCCGCGGGCGACATGCAGCTCAACCCGCCGGGCGAAGCGGAAGTGCGCGAAGGCGACACGATGATTGCCATGGGCGGCTTTGACGCGGCGCGCAAGCTGGAGCAACTGGTGGCGGGGGAAGCATAGATGCGCGTGCTTACGGCGGCGGAAATGCGCGAGGTGGATCGCCGCACGATTTCGCTGGGCATTCCAGATGCGGTGCTGATGGAGAACGCCGGCCATCGCGTGGTGGAGTTTTTGGACAAGCGATTTGCTCCGCTGAATCAGCACCGCATTGTGATTCTGTGCGGTAAAGGTAACAACGGCGGCGACGGCATTGTGGTGGCGCGGCAGTTGTTCACGCGCTTCCGCCCGGCCTCACTCGACGTAGTGCTGGCGGATCCGGCCGCGGCGCCGGAGAACCTGCGGAGCCTTGAGGCGTGCGGCTTTGCGGGGATCGCGCGCGAGATTACGCCGGCCATGCGCGCCGCGACGATTGTGGTGGATGCGCTGCTGGGCACGGGGCTGAACGGGCTGCCGCGCGCGCCGTACCTGGAGTGGATTCATCAGGTGAACACGGGCTTTCCGGCCGCGCGCATTGTGGCCGTGGACATTCCGTCGGGCATGCAGAGCGATTCGGCGGTGACGGATTGGCCGCACGTGCGCGCGCATCATACGGTGACGTTCACCGCCCCCAAGGTGGGCATGGTGATGGAGCCGAACGCCTCGGCGTGCGGCGAGTTGGTGGTGGGGCCGATCGGTTCACCCGAGTCGATTCTGCCCGCGCACACCCGACTCACCACGCCGCGTGATTTTGCGCGTCTGCTTGCGCCACGCGCGCCCGATGCGCACAAGGGCACCTTCGGGCACGTAATCACGGCGGGCGGCGCGGCGGGCAAAAGCGGCGCGGTGATGATGACGGGCCTCGCGGCGTTGCGCGCAGGCGCGGGCTTGGTGACGGTGGCCAGCGACTCGACCACATTGGCATCGATTTCCTCGCACACGCCGGAGTTGATGACCGAGGTACTGGATCGCACCACGTTCCTGAAGCTGGCCGCGGGCAAGCGCGCGGTGGCGATCGGGCCCGGGCTCGGCGTGTCGTCCACGAAGAGCACGTGGATGACAAAGGTGGTGAGTGCGCTGGAAGTGGCCACGGTGGTGGATGCCGATGGCATCAACAACCTGGCCGGTGTGAAGCTGCCGCGGCGCGCCAATCTGATCCTGACGCCGCATCCCGGCGAGATGCAGCGCCTCACCGGCGTGCTGCCGAAGGCCGAGGAGCGGCTGCCGCATGCACGCGCGTTCGCGCAGGAGAACGGCGTGACGCTGGTGCTGAAGGGCCGCAACACACTCGCCGCGTTTCCGGATGGCACGGTGTGGATCAACCCCACAGGCGGCCCCGCCATGGCTACGGGAGGCTCCGGCGATATTCTCACCGGACTCATTGCCGGCCTCGCCGCACAGTTCCCGCAGTGGCTGCCGCAAGCGGTGATCGCGGCGGTGTGGCTGCACGGGCGCGCGGGCGATGTGGCTGCAGCAGAGCTCGGCGAACCCTGCGTTATTGCCACAGACCTGTTGCGCTATCTCCCCGCCGCGATGAAGGAAGCAGCTGCCGCGTTATGACCCGCACCCACTGGATTCTCCTGGCGATCTACTTCAGCGTGATGATCTGGAGCGGCATCAATCCGCATGACCGCTTCACGTGGGTGCTGGAAGTAATGCCCGCGTGGATTGCGCTGGCCGTCTGCGCCTACCTGTTTCCACGCCACAAACTGCGCTTCACGCCGCTCGTCTACGCGATCATCTGCGTGCACTGCTGCATACTGATGATCGGCGGCAAGTACACCTACGCCGAGATGCCGCTATTCAACTGGCTGCACGACTCCTACGGCCTCGCGCGCAACTACTATGACCGCGTGGGCCACTTCATGCAGGGTTTTTCGCCCGCGATCATCGCACGGGAGGTGCTGGTGCGCAAGCAGATTGTGAACGGCGGAGACCGCTGGCTGCACTTCATCATTGTCTCGATCGTGCTGGCGTTCAGCGCGGTGTACGAGTTTGTGGAGTGGTGGGTGGCGCTCGCTACCGGCGAATCTGCCACGGCGTTTCTCGGCATGCAGGGTGACGTGTGGGACGTGCAGTGGGACATGTTCATCTGCACATGCGGCGCGATTCTAGCGCTCGCGCTGCTGCGCGGCGTGCATGACCGGGCCATGAAGCTCGAAGGGTATCGTTAGGATTCGCGGAGCGCTTCGGTAGGCTGGATTCGCAGGCCGCGCCGCAACGGACCCACCCCGGCGACGCAGCCCACGGCGATCATAAACAACGCGACGGCCGGCAACACGACGTGCCCGTCGCCGCGCAGCAGATTGCCATCGGAGGCAGACTCAAACGCTGCGCCGGCAGCGAGACCGAGCAACGAGCCCGCCGTGAGCTGCGTCAGTGCGCGCGAGAAGACGCTCGTGACAACACGCCGCCCGTCCGCTCCCAGCGCCATCCGTATGCCGATCTCTTTGCGGCGCTGCGTGATCGTCAGCGACATCATGGCGGATATACCCGCCGCGGCCAGCAGCAGCACGCTGAGCGAGGTGGCAATCAACACCGCACCTTCCAGACGCCGGATCCATGCTCGCGGCGTAACGTTTCTTCGAGGTTGAATACGTCGCAGAGATGGAGTTTGGGGTCAGCCGCGGCGGCGATCTCGCGCAACACTGGCGCGAAGCGGCTGGCGTTTCGCCTCGCAAACGAATCATCAGCGACGCAGGGCGGAGATGCTCGGGCGCGGCCGCGCGGTAGATCCGAAGCAGTGAGTCGTCCATGCCTCTACTCACGCCCGGCGGGAAATCCGCCCCCACGCCCACGATCTCCTGCCACCGGCCCACGCCGCCGGCCGGGCGGACGCGGCGGCCCAGGGCTTGACCGCTGAATAGCTGCTGCGCCAGCGCCCGGTTCACCACCACTGCGGTCTCGCCGTCCTCCGGCTGCAGATGGCGGCCAGCCAGCAAACGCACTTCGAAAAGGCGAAAGAACTCAAGGTCCACCCGGTTGACGCGCACGCGCCGGAAGGCCGGTTCGCGATCCGTTTCGATCGGTGCGGCTGGTTCATCACCCGGGAGCGCCGCAGCCAACGCCACGCCGCGCACCTTGGGGTCAGCCAGCAGGCGCCGCCGCAACTCTTCCTGCCGAAGTGAAAGAGATTCACAGACACAGGGAAGCTGCTCGGAATTATACCTATTGGACGCCGCTTTGAGTTCGAGATCGATGGAGCGCAGAGTATTACTAAAGGGAAGATTGGCGAAAAGTTCGGCCAGACTTATCTTGAGCGCATGAGTTCGCAGCAGTTTGCTGGGCGGCGACGGCGGGCTGTATTCAGTCGCAAGGTCGTCGAGAAAGTTGGTCGACTTCCGACTGAGCACTATACCCTGTTAGAACTAGAGGAAATTTCGAACAGCAAGACCGCTTAAAGCTCAGTCGCTGTTCAGGCTCCGGGCCGCTAATTGATCCTAATAGAACTCCGGAATCCCCAACTTCCGCCGGCCGCCATCCGCCAGCAGATTTGCATTCCAGTGCGGCTCCCACGTCTGCTCCACCACGACGCGGCGCACGCCGGGTACCCTCAGCAGGCGGTCGCGGATGGGCGTAGAGTTGCCGCCGGAGCCATACGAAAAATAGCCGGCGCGCGGGCGGCCGCGGTGAGGCATCGCCACCACTACGTGCACCACGTCGCCTTGTACACGCACGTCGTAGACGAGGCCCAGGTCCACGATGCTGGGGCGCGCGGCGTAGAGTTGCTCATCGAGGCAGCCACCCAGCGCCTCCCATAGCAGCCGCTTCGGGATCGGACTGTCGCCCGCTTCGCCCGGGCGCGCGAGACGTCCCGCCGGGGCCGCAGCCTGGAAACCCGCGGGCAACTGCGCCGCAGCGGGCGCGAGCGGATTCGTCATCGCGTGGCGTAGCCGTTCGTATGTTTCGTTCGGCGCAGCGCCTTCGGGAAACGGCATCGTCAGATACGCATTGCGCTGCCGCAGCACCGCGCCCGCAGGCAACCGCGCGTTATGAAACAGCGCGCGGCTCCACACGTGCCCGTGCCACTTGTAATGGAACAACGGCGCACCGGTATGCTCCAGGCCCGGCAAATTCTCCGCCGTGTGATCGAGAAACAGCGCCATGAACGCATCGCGCGTGGTGCGATTCATGAAGCCCACGCCCCACAGATTTTTCTCTTCGCCCGCCGTCACGGGACCCACATGGAACTTGCCGTCCGCGCCCATCCACATCACGTCGCTGAACGACATGCCGGAGAATACCCACTCGTCGTCACGCAGGTAGCCGATCTCGATATCCTTGATCACCTGCATCGACCCCGCCTTGATAAACCACGGCGTGCCGGCGAAAAAACGGTACTCGACAAAAATGTTCATGCGCGCGGGCGAAAACAGCGGCGCGACGGTGGAATGCGGAAAGCCCCAGCGGCGCACGGTGAGCGAGAGCGGCCCGCGGATCACTTCGTAGTCAGGGCACTGCGGCCAGTTGGTGACGCGGAGTTTCTGAAAGTTGCCCGCCGTCACGTAGTCATGCGCCCAATCGATACCGGGCGGTTCGCCGTGCCCTTCGCCGCCCGCAAACAACTCCTGCCCGTGTTCGCGCTTCAGCATCAGCCGCTCAAGCTGCCCCATCGCGGGCGAGAGCCACGCGCGGTAGTGCTCGTTCTCAAAGTTCAGCGCGATGCCTTCGCCGCGCACTTCGAGGTCAGTCGCATAGCGCGGCAACTCCGCATCGGGATTGCCGTAGAAGATCAGCCAGAGCGTGCGTTGATGCGCGGGCGAATTCGCAAAGAACGTCAAGCGGCAATGGCGTTCCGCGCCCCGCCGCGACTCTTCCGTCACCTGGCTCCGCACCTCGCGCAGCTTGCCAGTCGGCGTTTCCACGCGCGCCACGCGCACTTCCCGCGTGAGCGATGCCGTCTGGTCACCGCGGAACGCCACCACCAACTCCACGGGTTCACCGTCCCGCGGCAAGCTCACCGTTTCATCGAGCGCGAGGATCTTCGCATAGCTCCACCCGCGCGCCCATTCGCGCCACGGCGCGGGCAAGTCCGCCACGGCCGTGAAGTGACTCGCGCCCAGCGCCACCGTGCCCAGCGGCAATTGCTGCTGTTGCTCCAGCGTCAAAGACTGGCGAAGTGAATCGGCGAGCGACCGCGCAAGGCGGTAGTCCTTGCGGCGATACGCCGCCTCCAGCAGCCGCATCTTCTCTTCGAATGTGTCGGTGCGTTCCCAGTACGTGGATTCGGGCACCCGTTCATCGTATAACGGCCTACAACTCTGCAAAAAGGTGCATATAATAGGGCCATCATGCTTTCCATCCCTAGTCGCCCCGGGCGTACGTGCGACGGCTGGTCTCGCCGTGAATTGATGCGCGTTGGCGGTTTGAGCCTGCTTGGCTTGAGCCTGCCGGACCTGCTGCAATTGGAGGCGCGCGCCAATCCCGCGGCGCACAGCGCGCCGGCGAAGATCACGCCGAAGGCCAAGCAGGTGGTGATGATCTTCCTGCAGGGCGGGCCGAGCCACATCGACATTTGGGACCCGAAGCCGAATGCGCCGCTCAACATTCGCGGCGAGTTCAAGCCCATTCCGACGAGCGTCGACGGCGTCCAGGTGAGCGAGACGATGCCGATGATGGCGAAGGCCATGGACAAAGTGACGCTGGTGCGGTCCATGTCCTACACTCCGGTGGGTCTGTTCAATCACACGGCCGCGATGTATCAAATGATGACGGGCTGGGCGCCGGACAAGGTCTCGCCGTCGGGGCAGCTTGAGCCGCCATCGCCACGCGACTTTCCGCACATGGGCTGCCACATCGGCCGCATGTTGCCACCCCAGGGCTCCATGCTGCCGTTTGTCGAAATGCCGCGTCCGCTGCAGGAGTCGAGCGTGATCGGCAAGGGCGGCGCCGCGGGATTCCTCGGCAAGGCGCACGATCCATACCGGCTTTATCAGGACCCGAACGCCGAAGTGACGCTGGAAGATTTGTCGCTGCGCCCCGAGGTTTCCGCGGATCGTTTCAAAGACCGGTTTGAGTTGCTGAAGGGCATCAACGGGTCAATGGAGGACCTGGAGAAGGCCGTCAGCAGCTACGCGCTCACCGAGTATTACGAGAAGGCGTACGATCTGGTGTTGTCGGGCAAGGCGCGCGATGCGTTCGATCTGGAGAGGGAAAAAGACGCCATGCGCGAACGCTACGGGCGCCACACCTTTGGGCAGAGCCTGCTGATGGCGCGCCGGCTGATTGAAGCAGGAACGCGGTTTGTGCAGGTGAACTGGCCGTCGGTGGCCAACGGCGATCCGGAGACCACGGCGTGGGACACGCATGCGTCCAACTTCGGGCCGTTGAAGAATTTGCATTGTCCGAAACTTGATCGCGCGCTGAGCGGCTTCATTGAAGATATGGACGCGCGCGGATTGCTGAAAGACACGCTGGTGGTGTGCACCGGCGAGTTTGGGCGAAGCCCGAAGCTAGGTGTGTCGACGTCCGGCAATACGAACTCGCCGGACGGGCGCGACCACTGGCCGTATTGCTACAGCGCGGTGATCGCGGGCGCGGGCACGCGGCGCGGCTACCAATACGGAGCGAGCGATGCGACGGCGTCGGCGCCGGCAGACAAGGCGCTGCATCCGGTGGATCTGGTCGCGACGATTTACCACAGTCTCGGGATCGACCCGCGCCAGGAAGTGCTGAACGATCTGAAGCAGCCGCGCGCGCTGGTGGAGGGCACGCCGGCGTTGGGGTTGTTTGCGTGAGAACCTTCAGCCCGGTGGAATTCGCCATCCTGTTAACGGCGGCGGGTATGCTGTTTCTGACTCGCCGGCACTTGCAGGAAACGATTGACCGTATCGATCGCGGCGGCTGGGGCGGCCCGGGTGTGCCCGCCGCAACGCCTGCGGCGGATCCGTTCACGTATTTTCGGCGCTGGGGCCGCGGTAAACAAAAACCCTGTAACACCGCGCGCGCTGGGCGCACTATAATTAGGAACCATGCGCCTCCTCATCAAGACGCCCGCCGGAGCCCGCCCCCTCGTCGGCCGAGCTTAGTATCTGTCTAGAAATAAGATATTCAGTGTGATGGATTGCGGGGTTGGATTTCGCAGTTCCAATCGCCGTGAAACTTGTCGCGGCGGATCTTCACCTGGGCCAGTTCTGCATCGGAAACTTTGATGCCGGATGGATAGGTTTCGGTATTCAACTCGGCATGAACTTTGAGACCCGTCTTGGTGGTAGCCGCCGCGATCAGATTGACAATGGTCTGGAAGCTTCGGAGAGGTTTCCCGCGCCTGTCAAGGGCGGACCAAAAGTTTCCCACCATGGCGGAGCAAAAGGGGACCACTGTGGGCGAAGGTAAAGAGGACAAATCTCACGATATGGGGGCGGCTGTAGCGTAGCCCTGCGAGGCCGGAGGCCGAGCGATTAGGGCGGAGTGGAGGCCGGCCCCA
>VFZP01000068.1 GCA_016871115.1 Acidobacteriota bacterium | reverse complement strand
CCGTCGTTTTCAAACCATGCGGCGGTCGCCGAGTCTTTCGCGCACGTAGCAGCGTCGATATCGCCATCGTCATCGATATCGCCAATGGCCAACGAATGCGGGCCGGTGATCCACGGCGCCACTTCATGCGCAGTCCAGTTGGGCGCTTCGTACCACACCAGCCCGTGCCCGTGGCCGCGCGACGCAAAGAAGTCAGTTTTCTTGTCGCCGTTCAAATCCGCGATGTGAATATTGGTTGCGCCAGGTTGATTTTGGGCGATCACATGCCGTGTCCATAGCCCGCGCGCATTGGGCGGTTGCTCCCACCAGGCAAACCAGTTGCCGCGGTCAGCCACCTTCGCCGCCGAGGCGATGTCGGGGCGGCCGTCACCATTCACGTCGCCGAAACCCAGATAGTGGCTCAGGCCCGGCGCGTCTTTGGCGGCAAAGATGTACCGATCCCAACGCGGCGCAGTACGTGGATTCTTTGGCACGCGGAACCAGGCCAGCGACGTGGGGAAAGTGCCCTTGGGCTGCGCGCTGTTGCCGATCAGGTCCGGCTTGCCGTCGCGATCCACATCGCCGAGTAGCAGGCCGTGAATACCGTCCACGCCGCCCATCGCTACGTCGTCCACCACATGGTATTTCCACGGGTCGGTGAGAGGATTCTTCGGCCGTTCCAGCCAAAAAATCAAGCCCGGCGAATAGCGCGTGCCGATATAGTCAAGGTCGCCGTCTCCATCCACATCCATCACCTCGGAGTGAATCGCATTCACGCCGGAGTGCAACACCACGGGCTTCCAATCGGGCGCAACGTAGAGCCGCGTCTGATTGTTGCCATTGTCGTTCGTGATGATGTCGGGCTTGCCGTCACCCGTGAAATCCGCTGCGATCGCGGTGGTGTTGGGGAAACCGCGCGTCACCTCATGGCGAATCCACTTCGGCTTCGTCTCATTCCAATAGACGCGCACGTTCGCCGTGGCGCGGCCCACGGCGACGATTTCCGGGCGCCCGTCGCCGTTGAGATCTTCCACCGCGAGATCTTCCACCGCCACGCCGTCATCCACCGCCGTTTTTGCCCACTTGCCGCCAGGCATCCGCTTATACACCGCCACGCCCCAGTTCCCGCCTTGCGGTTTGTTGCGCCATCCTACGGCCACTTCGTCAGACCCGTCACCATCAAAGTCGCCCCAACCCAGCGCATGTGCCTGCGCCAAGCCCGTTTCAATCTCCGTGCGCTTCCACATTGCGCCCGGGACCACCGGCGGCGTCAACTTCGTGCCGGCTTGCGGATCAGGCGCAACGGTGGGCTCCTCGTAGATCACGATCTTGTTGCCGTGCCAAGGCTCCACGGTGGCGAGATGCCGGATGCGATTCACCGTGCCCAACTTGATGTCGCCGGGTGAGCCTTCGGCGATCCTCCGCTTGCTCCATTCCCCGCCGGGTGCCCGCTTCAAAGCGTGCACGCCTTTTTTGCTCGCCGTCCAGATCTCCCCGTTCACGACGATCAGATTGTGCACAATATGCAGCGACGAATCGGCCACCTCCATGCGCCACGGTACTGACTCGGGCTTCGCTCCGGGCCAGTACACCAGGATGCGCGCCCCCTGGCCTTCCCACTCCGGACCTTTTGTGTCGCGGCCATGCAGCGGCGCTACGACTAGCTCATTCTTCCCATCGCCATCGATGTCTCCCCAGCGCAGCCGGTGCAGCGTGGGCTCTTCCCCCAGCGGAAAATGCCGCCACGGTCCCGTCTGATTCGCCGGGTTGCGCGCAATCCATTGAAGACTCCCGCCGCCTTGCGTATTGGTGGGTTGCCAGCCGGCGCCGACCGCGATGTCCAACTGGCCGTCCCCATCGATGTCGTTCGCCGCAAAGCAGACGTTGTCTTTCTTCGTCACGCCATCCAGCACTACGTGCGTCCGCCAAGTGGGGTTTTCAAACCACACTACCTGGGTCTGGTTGATCGCCACGATGTCAGGCTTGCCGTCACGGTTCATATCCGCAGTTGAAACGGCGTAGCCAATCCCAAATTGCGATTGGATCTCTTGCGCGCGGAACTCCAGCACCGTCGCGGCGCCCAGCAATACTCCGGCCATCGTCAGCATGAGATGTCTCCTTAGAAGCGGAACAGTTTCTTCGCGTTGCCCCCGCGGATCATCGCCTGGTCGCCTGCTGGTAGCCAGCCCAGCGCGGCATCGAACACCGCCTTGGCCTCGCGATGGTCCTCCACCGAATGCCCAAGCCCGCCCCACAGAATGCGCTGCGCCCCGAACGCCCCGACAGTTTTGCGCAACACGGGCTCCATATCCCGATGCGGCGCCGGCTGCTTTGACGAATAGCTCCAGCCGGAGAACTTGAAATACACGCGCGGCGACGCGGAAGCAATCCGCAGCACGTAATCGAGCGCGGCCGGCCCGCCTTGCCCGAAACGGCCCATGTGGTCAAGAATCACGGACAAGTCCTTGAACTCGGCGGCCAGCGAACTAACCTCGGCGGCGTGGTGCGGCGCGAAATGCATCTGCACCGCCATGCCGAGTTTCGCCGCAGCGGCCGACGTCTTCTTCATCGCCGCGTCTTTGAGATCCCGGTTCTTGATCGCGCCACTTCGCGTGGGTGCATCGCCCGGATTATCGGTCGCGTGAATGCGCAGCGCCACGATGCGGCCAGGATGCCGTTTGGCGATCTCGGCCATGCGCGCGGGCGTCGCGGGGTCGATCGGGTCGAAGAGACAGGTGCCCTTGAACAACCCGCGCGGGCGCTCTTGCGCGAAGCAGTGTTCAAGATAGCGGTGGTCGTCCTGGTATGGCTCCGGGTGCACGATGATCGCATGATCCACGCCCGCCATCGGCGCGAATTGCAAATACTTTTCCAACGGCTCGGCGGGCGGTTGGTACGTCGCCGAAGCGTGATAGGGGAACTTGTCCGGTTCAAACAGATGAATGTGGGTGTCAATCACCGGGGCCTTCGCGGCAGCCGCCGCAACGCTGCCGGCCAAAATCGCGATCGTCTCTCTGCGCGTGGTCATCTGCCAAAGAACTATAGCGCACGGCGGGTGGTAAAATTGGAAGCCCAACGATGGAACGAGCCGGCAAACTTTTGCGCCAGTGGAAGCTCGCCAGCGCCTGCGTCACTCCTGAACAGGTCGCTGTCGCGGCTTGGCCCGTCGCCGCCGGAAAGAAGGTGGCGCCGCGTACCCGTGCGGTGAACTTCGTTCGCGGACGCCTGGTGGTAGAGGTGGAAGATGCAATCTGGCAAAGCCAATTACGCACGGTGCGGCCGTTCCTGTTGAATAAGCTCGAGAAAGACCTGGGTTCGCGCGTGGTCACCGACATTGAGTTCAAGGTGGTGCCACCGCGCCGAGGTCCTGCGCGCGAAGAACAGATCGTGCGCGGACCGCTCTTCCAGGCTGCTTCGCCCGACGAAGCCGACCGTATTTCCGACCCGTACCTGGCTCGCATCTACAGGGCCAACCGAAAGAGGTCTACTGCTTGAAGATTACCGAAGCAACCGTGCGGCAAGTGGCCGAACTGGCCAATCTACGCCTCACTGAAACGGAAACTGCGCGCATGGCGCGCGAGATGGAATCGATCCTCGGACACATCGACAAGATGGCTGAACTTGACACCACGGACGTGCCTCCGATGGCGCAAGTGCTCTACGATGCCGGTGAAACGGGCACGCTCCGCGCAGACGTGGAGCATGCGCCGCTGTCGAACGACTCCGCCGTGGCCAACGCACCGCTCGCGGGCAACGGATTCTTTAAAGTGCAGCTGGTGATTGAACGATGAACGTCGCGTCGTTGACCATCGATCAGGTGCGCGCCGGACTGCGCGCCAAGGAGTTCACGGCCACCGAACTCGCGCAAGCCGCGCTTGATTTCGCTGCTGCGGAGAACGCGAAGACCAACGCCTATCTGCATTTCTCGGCCGAGCGTGCTTTGAGCGCCGCAGCCGAGGTGGATGCCGCGCTGGGCCGCGGCGAGGACCCTGGTCCGCTCGCCGGCGTGCCCATCGCCGTCAAGGACGTGATCCTAGTCAAAGATGTGCGGAACACGTGCGCGTCACGGTTGCTTGAAAAATTCGTCGCGCCGTATGACGCTACTGCTGTCCAACGTCTCGAAGCCGCGGGCGGCGTCATCATCGGCAAGGCCAACTGCGACGAGTTCGCCATGGGCTCGTCGAACGAAAACTCGGCATTCGGCCCGGTGCGAAACCCGGTGGCGCTCGATCGCGTGCCAGGTGGATCGAGCGGTGGTTCAGCAGCGGTTGTCGCGCAAGGTACCGCCGTGGTGTCGCTCGGGTCAGATACGGGTGGCTCCATCCGCCAGCCTGCATCCTTCTGCGGCGTGGTGGGCGTGACGCCCACATATGGGCGCGTTTCCCGCTACGGGCTGGTCGCCTTCGCCAGTTCGCTCGATCATATCGGCCCGTTCGCGCGCAACGTGCGTGACGCAGCCACATTGCTACAGTCAATCGCCGGGCGGGACCCCGCGGACTCCACCAGCGCCTTTGCGCCGGTGGCCGACTACAGCGGGGCGATGACGGGCGACATCCGCAGCATGCGCCTCGGGTTGCCGAAAGAGTACTTCGCGGGCCTGGAAAGCGAAACCGGCGGTCTGGTGGAAAAAGGCATCGCCGCACTGCGCAGGCTGGGAGCGGAAGTGCGCGAAGTCTCACTGCCCAACACCGAATACGCCATTTCCTGCTACTACGTCATCTGCACGGCCGAGGCGAGTTCGAACCTCGCGCGCTACGACGGCGTGCGCTACACCTCGCGCGCGGCGGGCGCCAACAGCCTGGCCGGCATGTATCGCGAAACGCGCGGTGAAGGCTTCGGCGCTGAGTGCAAGCGGCGCATCATGCTGGGCACGTACGTCCTGAGCCACGGCTACTACGACGCCTACTACATCAAGGCGCAGAAAGTCCGTACGCTGATTGCTCGTGACTTCGCCAACGCGTTCAAGGAGGTGGACGCGCTCATCACACCTGTGTCCCCGTTCCCCGCCTTCAAGTTGGGCGAAAAGCTGGACGACCCGATGCAGATGTATCTGTCCGACATCTATACCATCACCGGCGACATCGCCGGCATTCCTTGCATGAGCGTACCGTGCGGCGCCACCCACGACGGCCTGCCCGTAGGCATGCAGATTTTGACCAATCACTTTGAAGAGGCCGCCATGTTCCGGATTGCGGAAGCGTTCGAACGAAATGGCGGAATCGCAGCGGCGTGACGCTGCATCGATATCAACAAGGAGAACTACGCAGACTATGGCCTTTGAACTTCCCGCCCTCACCTACGCGCACGACGCGTTGAACCCGGTGATCGACACCGCCACGATGCAGATCCACCATGGCAAACACCATGGCGCCTATGTCACCAACATCAACAAAGCGGTTGACTCGGCCGCCGGACTCGCCGGCAAGTCGATTGAAGACCTTATCGCCAACGGCTGTGCGGCTGTGCCGGAAGGTATTCGCACCGCGGTGCGCAACAACGGCGGCGGCCACGCCAACCACGCCATGTTCTGGGAGATCATGGCCCCGAACGCCGGCGGCGCTCCGTCTGGCGCGTTGGGCGAAGCGATCGCCAGCACGTTCGGTAGCTTCGACAATTTCAAGGAGAAGTTTGAGGCCGCCGGTATGACTCGCTTCGGCTCCGGCTGGGCTTGGCTCGTCCTCGATGGTTCGGGCCTATCGATCGCCTCGACGCCTAACCAGGACACGCCGCTGATGGAAGGCAAGTGCCCTGTTTTCGGTGTGGACGTATGGGAACACGCCTACTATCTCCACTACCAGAATCGGCGCGCCGACTATTTGAAAGCCTGGTGGAGCGTGGCCAACTGGAAGGCCATCGAGGCACGCTTCAACGCGAAGAAGTAGCTTCGCGCCATTGGCGCAGTCTTGACCGTATCGGAAGGCGGGTTCCCACGGACCCGCCTTTGGTGTACCTTATCTGCCACGGAGGAAGATGTCCTCACTGCTCTACCCATGCCCTTGGCTCTGTTCGAACAACTATTTGAATCGCTCGAAACCCGCCTGAACCGGGACGAATGCGACCACACTTTGCTCTAAACCGAAGCGTGGCTCGAAGAAAGGGACTTCGACGAGTGTGGCGACGTTGTGGATTGGCTCGCCGATCATGGCGGGGTCTGCGATTGCGAGATCCTGGCGAGAGTCAGCGCGTTTATTCGCGAAGACTACTACTGATTGGCGCGCCGAAAGGCGAACGCGGCCACTTTGTGCACGGAGCCGTAGTCGTCGCACTCGGCTCCTAGTGGGGAGATGTCCCACAGCCACGTCTCCTGCCAATCCAGCGTGTAGCCATCGAGCGCGACCGGTACATCGTAGAGCGCCGGCTGCACCATGATGCGTGCGCCGCGGTCTTCATGGTCGTGGTACTCGATGTCAGTTATCAGCAGAATCTGCGTGGCATCGGAATCCACCAAGGCGCGTAGATGCTGCTCAACTATCCAACGCCCGCCGGGTTCCACCGCCGCGAGCCACTCGGTTTCGTTCGACTTCGCCCGAGCGCGTCCGAAGCGGCGCGTCAGATGCTGTTCCATCATGTCCTGCCAGGCGATGGGAAGCTGGCTCAGCAGATTGAGCGACAACACCGCATCGGCGCGGAACGGCGTAGCGTGATCGTTCGGAGGTTGCACGATGCCGGCGGCAAATTGCAGCGTTTCAGTCCAGCCGGTGCGATTGGCGCTAAGGACGCGCTGCCAGCGCGTGAGACATCCGGTGAGGTCGCCGATGCGCGGCGCGATCTCCACTGTGCCCGGTATTTGTTTGCGCCACGCTGGCGCACACGATGGATCGGCATCGAACAGGAGCAGGCGCCGGAAGCGCGGAGGCAACGTTGTAGCGTCAAAATCGTAGAGGCGGCCCGCGCCCAGCACCGCGAGATCCAAACCCGTGGCGTCCCAGCGCCGTTGCGCCGCACGGCTCCGTTCATGGTGTGGCGACCAGTGCTCGCGCAGCCGTTGCGTTCGTTCATCGATGCTTAAGCCGCTGCGCAGAAAACGGCGCGCGGCCCCGTCGCGGTAACGCAAACACGCGGCCAGGTAACGCAGTAACAGCAAACTCTTTCATGGTACGCTCGAATCGCTTCCCCGTGACACGCCGCACTGCGTTGGGTTCCATTGCTCTCGTTACGTCCGCAAAGGGTGCCGGCCGCGCGCCCGTGATTGGTTCGGGTGCCTACACGTACGAGGTGACGCACGACTGAGCGCGAGTGCCCGATTCGCTGCGCTTCGGTAATACGCACGCCATCGTGGCGGACTCGCAGGGCCGGCTGATCGTCGCGCACACAGTGCATAAGGAGAGCGCCAGTCCGCATGCAATAGCGGTATTCGACGCGGACGGTACGTTCGTTGCATCGTGGGGCGCAAATCTGCGCGGCGGCGCACACGGGCTGACGATTCGCAAGGAAGGGAGCGAAGAGTTTCTCTACTATTGCGACAACGTGAGCGGCTTTGTCCGCAAGTCCACGCTGACGGGCGAAGAGGTTTGGATCATGCACGCGCCGCTGGACAGCGGCCTCTACACGCGGGCGAAGGAATACCGCCCGTCGAATCTCGCCATCGCGCCCAACGGTGATCTCTACATTGCTGACGGTTATGGCAAGTTCTACATTCACCACTACGACGCGCGGCTCCGCTACGTGCGTACCTTCGGCGGCACGCGCGCGGAGATGGATAAGGACCCGAAGCGCGAGACCGGCGCGGGGTCCACGATCTGGCCGCACGCGATTGGGATCGACACGCGCGGCGCGCAACCCCTGCTGATGGTAGGCGAGCGCGGAGTGAATAGCCGCATTCAGTACTTCACGCTGGATGGCAGGCCGATGCACACCGTGAAGGACGGCGTGCGCTGGCCCAGCACGTTTGACTTTGCGCCGGGCAGCGAGATGCTGATGCCGGACCTGAAGGCCGTGGTGACGCTGTTTGATAAGAACAACAATCCTCTCGTGCAACTCGGCGACGGGCGCAAGCCGGACGGCCGCACTTATGAAGGCATTCGCGGCAAAGACCGTGCTGCGTTCACGCCCGGTGAGTTCGTTGCGCCGCACGGGGCCTGCTTCGACGCGGCGGGTAATATTTTCGTGGCCGAGTGGGTGGAGGTGGGGCGCATTTCGAAGCTGAGGAAGGTGGCGTGAAGCGGCCGAACGTGCAGGCGCTTTGCCGGATCGCGGCAGATGCCAGCCTGCCTGCGCAACGGCGCGTGAAGGCAGTGGAAGCACTGTGCTACGTAGACTACGACGCTCCATACCGCGAACAGATCCTTCCCACATTCATCGCCATCATCGATAGCCTGGCGCCTGCTCCATTGGTTGTCGCGGCTATGCGGGCCGGGTCCAACTATTGGTGGCAAGGAGATCGGGCGCCACTGCGGCGCGTCGTGCAACAACATTTTCGTTCGCCTTCTGCCGATGTAGCGCAGGCCGCGCGGCAGGCGTTCATTCAGACGATGGAGCCGCCGCCGCACGACCTCCCCTATTGGAGCCGTCTCAACCAGCCGAAGGCGCGGCGCGAGACCGATGCAGCCTTCCTGCAACGGGCCATCGACCTGGCGAGAGAAAATGTGGAGTCCGGGCGCGGTGGGCCGTTCGGCGCGGTGATCACGCACAAAGGAAAGATCATCGCAGAGGGGACGAATCTCGTCACACTGAGCAACGATCCGTCGAACCACGCCTAGGTCTTGGACATCCGCGAGGCGGCGTTTCGTCTCCAATGCGTGCATTTCGACGGCTGCGTGATTTACTCCTCGTGCGAGCCCTGCCCGTTGTACCTCGGCGCAATTCGCTGGGCGCGCATCGGCAAGCTCTTCTTCGCCGCTACACGCGAGGACGCGGCAGCGGCGGGATTCGACGACTCATTCATCTAAGGTCAAGTGCCGCTCGCGCCCGCCGCCCGTTCGATCCCCGCGAAACGAGGGCTGGCGCGAGAGGGCGGTGGGCCTCTACGGGACTGGACATCGATGTTCGATCGGATCGAGTATTGATGACCAACGCCAAGGAAGTCCTCGACGCACTGCATGGTGACAACGCGCAGGAATGGTGGATGGCCTCCGCCTATGCCGTGAAACGGTGGCCTGCCGCCGCTGTCCGCGAGATAATTCGTCTGGCTCGCGAAGCGCCACAGGAAGATCAACGCTACTGTGCCATCTATTGCCTTGGCGCAATCCGCCAACCCGCGACCGCCGCAGCATTGCTCACCATCTACCAAGACCAATCGCAGCCGCCGCGAGTGCGAGGCAAAGCGGCTGAGCATCTCGCCTATCAAACGCCGCGTCACTCGCGCGAACGTCAACGCTGGATCGCCGCCTTCCTGGCTGGCTTGAACGACCCAGCCCCGGAAGTCCGCTTCTGGTCGCTCTTCGGCCTGCATCACCATCCGGCGCCACCACCGCGCGCCCCCGCGTCGTCCAGATGGCCGCCACCGACCGCACGCTCGGCGACATGGGCTCGCTGGTTTGCACCGAGGCCAAGTGGCTTTAGGCTTCGTGGGACGACCTCGCGATTGAGCCCCGCCTCCAGCCCGGCCCCTGCATCCGCCCCGCGCCACTCCCCCGCTCCGCCCCCGACGCCTTCCTCCGCCGCGCCATCGAACTCGCGGCCACGAAAATCCGCGACGGCCTCGGCGGACCGTTCGGCGCCGTCAACGTCCGCGGCAAGACCCTCATCGCCGAAGGTGTCAACTGCGTCGCGCTCTTCACCGACCCCACCGCCCACGCCGAGATTGTCGCGATTCGAGAAGCCTGCCGCCTCGAACAAACGCACGACCTCTCCGGCTGCGATATCTACTGCTCGTGTGAGCCGAACCCGATGTGCCTCGGTGGGATCTACTGGGCCCGCCTCCGCCGCATCTACTACGCGGCTTCCCGCAAAGACGCCGCTCGCGCGGGATTCAACGACATCGCCAGGTATTCCGAAGTTTCCAAGCCAATCGCCGAACGCGCCATCCCCACGCGCAACCTCCTCCGCCGCAACGGCCGGGCGCCATTTGCCGCCTGGAAACGCAGCGCAGCCAAGCTTCCCTATTGACACGCCGCGCAGTTCCGCTACCATGCAGATATCGGGATGAACCATGTGCTGGAGGTGCGCGCCGTATCGAAGAGCTTCGGCGCCAATCACGCCGTTCGCGATGTTTCCCTGAACGTCGAACGCGGCGAGTTGTTCGCGCTGCTCGGCCCCTCGGGCTGCGGCAAGACCACGGTGCTGCGCATGATCGCCGGGTTTGAAACACCCGACCGTGGCGACGTGCTGCTGGACGGCAAGCAGATCGCCCAACTCAAACCGTACGAGCGCAACGTCAGCACGGTTTTCCAGAACTACGCGCTTTTCCCGCATCTCACCGCGCGCCAGAACATCGAGTTCGGCCTGCGCCACAAGGGCAACGCCATCGGCGATCTCGCCGCACGCACGCAAAAGGTGCTGGAACTCGTGCAGATGCTGGGCAAAGAGGAGCGCTTCCCCGCCCGGCTCTCTGGAGGCGAAAAGCAGCGCATCGCACTCGCCCGCTCGCTCGCGATTGAGCCCGATCTGCTGCTGCTGGACGAACCGCTCTCGGCGCTCGACCCCAAACTCCGCAAGCGAGTACGCGGTGAACTCAAAGACCTCCAGCGCCGCGTGGGCATCACCTTCATCATCGTCACGCACGACCAGGAAGAAGCGATGGCCATGGCCGACCGGGTGGCGTTGATGAACAAAGGCATACTCGAACAGATGGGCACGCCCGAAGCAATCTACCTGCGCCCGAAAACGCGCTTCGTCGCCAGCTTCCTCGGCTCCGTCAACTGGCGCGGCGAGTATGGCGTACGCCCCGAAGTGGTCCGCATTTCGCCGACCGCCCCGCGCAATGGCGCGCGTTCACATCGCGCGCAGATACATTCTTCGCTGTTCCTCGGCAACTGCTTTCATGTAGAAGCGCGCCTTGAAGACGGTACCGCGCTGACGGCCGAAATCCCACGTCAAGATCAGACGTACTTGCCTGGCGAGAACGTCCACGTCTGGTGGCATCCGGACGACGAAATCCACTTGCCGGCCGCGTCATGAACCAGCTCCGTACGTGGTTTCTCGCTCCCGCGCGATTGTTGACCTTCGGCTTCTTCCTCGCGCCGCTTGCCATCGTGGTGCTCTACAGCTTCCTCACGCGCGGCACCTACGGCGGGCAGGGCGCACCGTTCACGCTTGAAAACTACACGCGCTTGGCGGATCCGTTGTATCTCGAAATCCTGGTGAAATCCTTCTGGATCGCGATCCTTTCCACTGCGATCTGCCTCGTCATGGGGTTTCCGCTCGCGCTCTTCATCGCGCGGAGCGGTCCGCAATGGCGCGGCACGTGGATCAACCTCGTCATGCTGCCTTTCTGGACCAACTTCCTCGTCCGCACCTACGCCTGGATGTTCCTGCTGCGTGACACGGGCCTCATCAACACCGCGTTCCAGGGGCTCGGCCTGATCTCGCAGCCGTTGCCGTTGCTCTACAACGACGGCGCCGTGATCCTGGGCCTCGTCTACGGCTACCTGCCGTTCATGGTGCTGCCGATCTTCTCTACGCTCGAACGGCAAGACCCATTTCTGCTCGAAGCTGCCGCGGACCTTGGCGCCACGCCCTGGCAAACATTGTGGCGGGTCACCGTGCCGATGGCAAAGCCGGGCATCCTCGCCGGCTCGGTGCTGGTCTTCATTCCCTGCCTCGGCGCATACCTGACGCCGGATCTGATGGGCGGCGGCAAGAGCATCATGATCGGCAACGTGGTGCAGCAGCAGTTTACCTCTTCGCGCGATTGGCCTTTCGGCGCGGCCCTGTCGCTCGTTCTCACAGCGCTCGTGATGGTGCTCCTCTGGTTCATCATGAGGCGCGGCGGCAAGGAGTTGATATGAAGAACCGGTGGCTTGCCGCCTACGCCGCCTTTGCGTATCTTTTCCTGCACGTGCCGCTGCTCGTGCTCACGGTCTTCAGCTTCAACGCTTCGCGCTTCACGCATTGGGAAGGCTTTTCGCTCAAGTGGTACGCCGTGCTGCTGGAAGATCACCGCCTCATTGAAGCGGCTCTAAACAGCATCCTCATCGCGGTGGCCGCCACCGCGCTCGCCACCGTCATCGGCACGATCGCCGCCTACGGCATCTGGAAACGCAGCGCGCCCGTGCTTGAAGGCTCGCTCTACACGGGGCTCGTCACGCCAGAAATCGTCACGGGCGTGTCGCTGCTCGCGCTCTTCCAGGGGCTCTTCCACTATTTCAACTTCCGCCTCGGCCTCCATACCGTGATTCTGGCGCACGTCACGTTCTCGATCGCCTACGTCGTCATCGTGATACAGGCGCGGTTGAAGACCATGGACAAATCGCTCGAAGAAGCTGCGATGGATCTGGGCGCCACCGAATTCGGCGCGTTCCGCAAAGTCACGCTGCCCGTGCTGATGCCCGGCGTCATAGCGGCGGCGCTCCTGGCCTTCACCATCTCATTTGATGACTACGTCATCACCAGCCTTGTCTCCGGCGTCGACACGGAAACGCTCCCCATGGTCATCTACACCATGGCGCGCAAAGGCGTGAGCCCCGCAGTGAACGCCATGTCCGCGCTCATCGTCATCGGCGTGGGTGCGCTCATCGTCGCCGCGGAAAAGCTCCAGCAGCAACACACATGAGACGCCGCACGTTCTTCCTCTCCCTCAGCGGGCTTGCGGGCTGCACGCAGAACCGCGCCCCGCGGCTGAACGTCTATAACTGGTCTGACTACATCGGCACGGAGACGCTGGCCAATTTCGAAAAAGAGACCGGTATCCGCGTCCATTACGGCGTCTTCGAAAACAACGAAGAGATGCTGGCCAAAGTCTTCGGCGGCAACTCCGGGTGGGATATCGCGTTCCCGTCCAACTACTTCATCGGCCCGATGCGCGAGAGCCGGCTGCTGGCGCGGATTGACCGAGGGCAACTCAAGAACCTCGGCAATCTCGACCCGATGCTCGCCGCGCCCGAGTGGGACCCGCGTCTTGAGCATTCGGTGCCCTACATGTGGGGCGCTACCGGCATCGTGTTCAACAAAAGCGCGGCCGGCGGACTGAAATCCTGGGCGGATTTGTGGGACGAGAAACACAAAGGCCGCATGACCATGCTGGACGACCCCGCTGACGCCATCGGAGCGGCGCTGAAGAAACTGGGGCACTCCATCAACAGCCCCGACGCCGCGCACTTGGCCGCTGCCCAAGCCGAACTCCTCCGCCAGAAGCCGCTAGTGCGAGCCTACCTGAACGCCGAAGCCCGCAATCAACTCATCGCCGGCGACCTCCAGGCCGCGCAACTCTGGGGAACCACATCGCAGCAGGCAATCGACGCGGCTCCCCACCTCGGCTTTGCCTACCCGGTGGAGGGTTACGCCCGCTACGCCGATAACGCGGTGATCCTCCGCGAAAGCCGGCGCCTCGATCTCGCCCACCGTTTCATTGATTACCTCCTCCGTCCGGACGTGGCGGCCGACATCGTGAAGGACTCTCGCACGGCCAGCGCCAACGCGGCCGCGCGCGCACTGTTGCCTGTTCAGGTTCGTGAAAACCCAGTACTGTATCCTCCGCCGGAGGTCCTGATGCGAGCCGAGTGGTTTGCTCCGCTACCGCCCGCGGCGCAGCGCCTTCGAGACCGGTATTGGACCGAAATCAAGTCGGCCTGATTAGTCGCTTTACTTTCAATTACATAACCTGCTATGCTAGGGATTCTAATGCGTACGGTTGACCTCATTCGGAGAAAGCGGGACGGCGAGGAACTGTCGTCCGAAGAGATCAGTTTCCTGATCGACAACTACACGTCGGGTGCGATCCCGGACTACCAGATGGCCGCCTTCCTCATGGCAACCTACGGTAGTTCCATGAAGGACCAGGAAGTGGATTCGCTCACCGAGCGGATGGTCGCCTCCGGCGGAGTCATCGATCTTTCGGGCGTTCCGGGCGTGAAAGTCGACAAGCACTCCACGGGCGGCGTGGGCGACAAAACCAGCCTCATCGCGGCTCCTTTGGCTGCGGCGGCGGGTGCCATTGTGCCGATGATTTCGGGCCGCGCGCTGGGTCACACCGGCGGCACGCTCGATAAGCTGGAATCGATTCCGGGCTTCCGCACCAGTCTCACGGTTGACGAATTCCGCGAACAGCTTCGGATGTACGGCTTGGCCTTCATGGGCCAGTCCGCCGAGGTCGCGCCCGCTGACGGAAAGCTCTATGCGCTGCGTGATGCCACGGCCACGATTGAGTCGCTCCCGCTGATTGCTTCCTCGATCATGTCGAAGAAGATCGCCGAGGGCATCGATTCGCTGGTGCTGGATGTGAAGGTGGGCTCCGGCGCGTTCGTCACCAAGCAGTTGGAAGCGCGGCGCCTGGCGCAGTTGATGGTGGGCATTGGCCGCCGTGCCGACAAGCGCGTGCAGGCGCTGATCACGGACATGAGCCAACCGCTCGGCTACGCCGTCGGTAACGCGCTCGAAGTGATGGAAGTCTCGCAGACGCTGCAGAACGCCGGCCCGACCGACCTTACGCGTCTGTCGCTGGAACTCGCCGCGCGCATGATCTTCCTGGGCCGCATCACGATGACGCTGGACGATGCGCGCGAACTCGCGCAGAGGAAGCTGCTCGACGGCTCCGGGTACAAGAAGTTCAAGGAAGTGATCCAAGCCCAGGGCGGCAACGCGCAGGTGCTCGATCGCTTCGACATGCTGCCCAACGCCACAGGCGTGCGAGAGATCACCTCGCCGCGCAACGGCTACGTCAGCGCCATCGATGCGTTTTCGATCGGCATGGCTTCGTCAATGATCGGCGCGGGCCGCGACACCAAGGACGACACGGTCGATCCGGCGGTGGGCGTGATCCTGGAAGTAAAGACCGGTCAGAAGGTGGATGCCGGCGCCGTGTTGTGTCGCCTCTACTACACCAAGGAAGATCGGCTCGAAGAGTCGGCTGAAATGGTGGAAGATGCCTTCCGCATTTCCACGGTACAGCCTGAAGAGCGCGAACTCATCCTCGAAGTTGTCGGCTAAATCCTGTAGGGCAAGCTCCAGGTTGCGGCGGGTGTCAGCCCGCCCCGGAAAGACGCAATGGAACGTTTCACTGGCCTCCTTGGTCTCGCTGCGATTCTTGCCCTCGCCTATTTGCTTTCGTCCAACCGCCGCGCGGTTGACTTCCGCGTTGTGACGGTGGGACTCGCATTGCAGTTGGGCTTTGCCTTCCTTGTTTTAAACACGCCCGTCGGCGTTATTTTGCAGGGCGCGTCGGCCGCGGTCAACTCCATCATCCACTACGCCGAAGAGGGCTCGAAGTTTCTTTTCGGCCCGCTCGGCGCAGCGTCGAAGGAGTTCGGCGTGATCTTCGCCTTCCAGGTCCTGCCCATCATCATCTTCGTCGCGTCGCTGTTTTCGTGCCTGTACTACCTCGGCATCATGCAGATCTTCGTGAAGGCGATGGCCGTGGCGATGTACAAACTGATGCGCATATCCGGCGCGGAGGCCACGTGTGTGTCAGCGTCCATCTTCATGGGGCAAACCGAAGCGCCGCTCACCATCCGGCCGTTTGTCTCGCGCCTCACGCAATCTGAGTTGTTCACGATTATGAGTAGCGGCATGGCGCATGTCTCCGGTGCGGTGATGGCGGCCTACGTGATGATCGCCAACGTGGAAATCCAACACCTGCTCACCGCCGTCATCATGACGGCCCCGGCTACGATACTGCTAGCCAAGATGCTGATCCCGGAAACGGAAAAGCCGAAAACGCAGGGTGAAGTGAAGGTGGAGGTGGAAAAGCCCGGCGTCAACCTCATTGACGCGGCAGCGCGGGGCGCGGGCGATGGCTTGCAACTCGCGCTAAATGTGGGCGCGATGTTAATTGCCTCTGTCGGCCTCATCGCTTTGGTGAATGGCATCTTCGGGTGGATTCACGGTTCGGTGCCCGCGTTTCCAGAGTCTCTGCAGACGCTACTCGGCTGGGTGCTGGCGCCCGCCGCATGGCTCCTGGGCGTGAGTTGGAAGGATTCGCAGGCTATCGGCAATCTGATGGGCACGCGTCTGGTGCTCAACGAATTCATTGCCTTCGCGCAGCTAGGCCCGATGAAGGAATCGCTCGACCCCAAGTCATTCGTGATTGCTACCTATGCGTTGTGCGGGTTTGCCAATCTCGGTTCGATCGCCATCCAGGTGGGCGGCATCGGCGCGCTCGCGCCGGAGCGCCGTTCAGACCTCGCCCGCTTCGGCATGCGCGCCTTGCTCGCGGGCACGCTCGCCAACTTCATGTCAGCGGCGATTGTCGGTGTGCTGTTGGGCATTCGCCAGATGCTGGGATACTAGAGGCCATGCAGGACGCGCTGAAGTATCTGCGGGAGCACATGCGCTCAACTCCGCGGGTGGCGGTGGTGCTGGGCAGTGGACTCGGTGCTTTTGGCGACGAACTGGACGAACGGCAGGAGATCCACTATGCGCAGATCCCGGGGTGGCCACAATCCACGGCCCTCGGCCACGCCGGTAAGGTCGTGTTTGGGCGAGTGGGCAAAACCAACATTGTCGTGATGAGCGGGCGTGCGCATTTGTACGAAGGCCATTCAATGGACAAGGTGGTCTATGGCGTGCGCGCACTGGGGCGGCTGGGCGTGAAGGCGTTCATCTTTACCAATGCCGCCGGTGGGATCAACCTTGCTTACAAGCAAGGCGGCCTGGTGCTGGTGTCCGATCACATCAATCTGCAGGGAAACAATCCGTTGGTGGGCGCCAACGACGACTCGCTCGGCCCACGCTTCCCGGACATGACCGACGCCTACGACGCTGAATTTCGCCGCCGCGCGCAGGCCGTCGGGCAGCGGTTGGGCGTCGAGTTGCCGGAAGGCGTCTATACGGGGCTGCTAGGCCCGAGCTACGAAACGCCTGCCGAGATCCGCTATCTGCGCGCCATCGGTGCCGACTTGGTGGGAATGTCCACCGTACCCGAAGTGATCGCCGCGCGCCACATGAGTATTCGCTGTATGGCGATCTCGTGCGTCACCAACATGGCGGCGGGTGTGCTGAACCAGAAGCTGGACCACTCAGAAGTGCTTGAAGTGGGCCGATCCACGCGTGGGCTGATGGTAAGCCTGCTGCGCGCGTTGGCACCGGAAATTGAGGCGGCCGTCGCGTGAACACGGCTCGTCTCCTGCGGCTGCGGCGTTTGCGCGCGAGAACGCATGCCCGCCGTACTCGGACTTCAAAGTAGGAGCGGCGCTTGAGGACGCCGCAGGGCGCGTGCACACCGGTTGCAACGTGGAGAGTGCCAGTTGCGGTCTCACCGTTTGTGCCGAGCGCGTCGCGCTGCTGAAGGCGATCTCCGAAGGCGTCCGTACGTTTCGCTGCATCGCCGCGGTAACAGCCGCGCCTAAACTCACCCCGCCGTGCGGCCCGTGCCGCCACTTGCTGTGGGAGTATTGCGGGAACATCGAAGTAGTCCTGGGTAACACTCTGGGGATGAGCAGAAGCTGGCAGTTAGCTGAACTCTTTCCTGAGCCTTTCGATGACACATCGTTTCGCTAGTCTGCTATTGCTGTTCGCCACGGGGTGCGTGGCCGCTGAGCCCGCCGATTGGATCCTGTCCGCCCGCTGGGTGGTGACCATGGACCCGGCTCGCAGAATCATCGACAACGGCGCAGTGGCGGTGCGCGGCCCCAAGATCGTAGTCGTTGGCCCGCGCGCGGACATCGAGCAACAGTTCCAGGTCAAGAACAAACTCCACCGCGCCGAAGCGGCGATTATGCCGGGCCTGGTGAATACGCACACACATGCGGCAATGTCGCTCTACCGCGGCGTGGCGGACGACATGGCGCTGCAGGAGTGGCTGGAGAAATTTATCTTTCCCGCTGAAGCGCGCAACACAACGGCCGATTTCGTGCGCTGGGGCACGCGCCTCGCCCTGCTGGAAATGCTGCTCTCCGGCACGACCATGTTTTGCGACATGTACTACTTCTAAGAGGAAGCGGCGGAAGCCGCGAAAGAAGCAGGCATACGCGCGGTGCTGGGGCAGACCATCATCGGCTTCCCCGCCCCGGATGCGAAGACTCTGGAAGCGGCGCCGGCGCGCGCTGAGGCATTCCTTAAGCAGTACGCAGCGGACCCGCTGGTGACGCCCGCCGTCGCGCCGCATGCGCTCTACACGAATTCCGATCCGACCTTGAAGGCGGCACGGGCCTTGGCCAATGCGCACGTCAAGCCGCTGGTGATTCATCTGTCCGAAACCAAGCGCGAGAACACGGACATCCTGGCCAAGCGCCGTATGAGTCCGACACGCGTGCTGGACTCGATGGGACTATTCACTGGCGGTCTCACCATGGCGGCACACGGTGTGTGGCTGGACGCGCGGGACATTAACATTCTCAAGCAGCGCGGCGTGGGCGTAGCGCATTGCCCGTCGAGCAACATGAAGCTGGCCAGTCGCATCGCGCCTGTGACGCAGTTGATTGCCGCAGGCGTGCCCACGGGTTTGGGCACCGATGGTGCAGCCGGTTCCAACAACGATTTGCATTTGCTCGAAGAACTCGAACTGGCCGGTAAGCTCGCCAAGGTGAACAGCGGAGATCCACGCGCACTGCCTGCCCGCAAGTTGCTGGAGATGGCGACCATCGACGGCGCCCGGGTACTGGGGCTCGACAAGCAGATCGGTTCGATGGAAACCGGCAAGCTGGCCGATCTCATCCTCGTGATGCTGGATGAGCCGCACACGGTGCCGGTGTTTCAACCGGAGTCCGCGCTGGTGTACACCGCGAAGCCCAGCGACGTGCGTGATGTCATGGTCAATGGGTGCATTGTCGTGCGCAACCGGCGCGCCGTGACCCTCGATGCTCCGGTGATTTTGAGCAAAGCACGCGAGTACCGGACGGCGATTGCGGTGTCGTTGGCCGGCGCTCGGTAGGGTTGTTCACGGTCATCAGCGCATCCACACCACGGCTCGGTACACATCTCTGGCCGCCTCCACCATCGCCGCCGTGGAGAGCACACTGAACCGCCTGTTGAAGCGGCGCCGGCCCTCCTTCCTCGCCCAACCCCAACCTGCCTCCGGGCCGAAGCCCCAGGACTGAGCCATGCCCAGGCCAACTCCGGAGTTGGCCGACAGCTTTCGACATCACGGCGAAGCCTTTCGCCAAGCCTACCCGCTGTCCATCCAACAACAGCGGGTCATGTGCGCCGTCGAGGTCTGCCGCACGGCCGTCCTCGGCGGCCATGTCGAACGATGCGGTCACTGTGATTACTAACAGATTGCCTACAACTCTTGCCGCAACCGGCACTGCCCCAAATGCCAGGCCGGTGAGCGCAACGGGTGAGTGGCTGCACGCCAGGCGGACCTGCTGCCCATCCCCTGCTTTCACGTCGTCTTCACGCTGCCCCAACAGTTTGCCGCGCTCGCCTTGCAGAAGCAGCAGGTCCTCTACAACCTGCTGTTTCAGGCCAGCGCTGAAACGCTGCTCACCATCGCGGCCGATCCGCGGCATCTGGGGGCGCACATCGGCTTCTTCTCGGTGCTGCACACCTGGGGTCAGAATCTGCTGCTGCATCCGCACATGCACTGTGTCGTTACCGGCGGTATAGGGGACCCGATTTT
>VFZP01000067.1 GCA_016871115.1 Acidobacteriota bacterium | reverse complement strand
TGCACTCACAAGCGAAACGACGACTGGCTCGCCAAGTACGAAGGTCGGGTGCATTTTCACTTCACGCCCACCTCGGCCAGTTGGCTCAATCAGATTGAGATTTGGTTCGGGCTGCTGACTCGCAAAGTTCTTCGCGGCGCCAGCTTTGCCAGCAAAGAACAACTGCGCATGGCCATCAAAGCATTCGTCGCAAAGACCAATGAACACCCCAAGCCTTTTCACTGGCGCAAACGTGAGGTCAAGGGAAGCCAGCTGCGAAATACTCTTATCACTAAATGCAACTAAGCACTAGACTCTAAGGCCCGAAACATAAGTCCTTTAGTCGGGGCCCTGATTCCAAGAGAGTACTAGGACATCTACAAGCGGAGCAGATGGTACCAAGTACCACGAGTACGAGGACATGATAGGGGGAATCACGACAGGAAACGAAACCGAAGCGCTGCTTCCGCTGGGCGCTGCTGAAAGCCCAGCCGCGGAGCCGCAGAAGATCCGCGTGGTCTTGGTGGACGATCATCGATCGTTCGCGACGGATTGCGCAAACTATTGGAGCTTGAAGACGACATCGTGATCGTCAGCGAAGCGGAAAACGGACGGCAGGCGCTCGATGTCATCGAAGAGACCGGCCCGGACGTGCTGCTGCTGGATCTCAAGATGCCGGGCATGGACGGCATCACAGCACTACAGTCGCTTCAGCACAACACGAAGAAGACGCGCATCATTGTCTAAACCGTCTAAACCGCCTCGGAAGACAAGAATGAGTGGGTGCAGGCGATGAAGCTCGGCTGCTCGGGCATCGTCATCAAGCAAACCCAGCCGGACCTCATCGTCAAGAGCATCCGCAAGGTGCACTCGGGCGAGATCTGGCTTGACTCTCACACCACCGCTGCTGTGATGCGGCAGGCCTCACCGCACGATCAGTTGTGGGCGGCAACGGCAAGGGTGGCCGTGAACGCTCGCCCCTGTCGGCTCGCGAACGCGAGATCGTCGCGCTGGTGGCGCAGGGTTACAAAAACAAAGAGATGGCTGATAAGATGTTCATCAGTGAGCAAACGGTGAAGAACCACCTGCACAACATCTTCGACAAGCCCGGCGTGTCAGACCGCCTGGAACTCGCGCTCTACGCGATCCACAAAGGTCTACACCTCGCGCAAGAAAAGTAGATTGGCGTCGCGCGCCTCGCGATTCTCCAGTCTCTCCTCACCCGGGCCGGTCCCTTCAGCAGGGGGCGGCCCATTTTGCGCTTCTCACACTCGCAGCACGCCCGTTCCAGTGCACGCCCGCTATACTAGAGGGTTCGTGAGTAGCATGCAGGAATTCAGCATCTTCTGGCTCCGGGTGGCCACGGCGCTCTATGCGATCGGCTTGCTGCACGCGCTCGTCACGGTCTTGCGGCGCGAGTCGACATTGTTTCGCCCGTCACTGGCGGCCTTCGTCGTTGCCTCCATTCTCCACTGGGTTTCGATCATCGATCGCTGGTTCGCGGTCGGTCATTTTCCGGTGGATAACTTCTTTGAGTCCGTCTCGCTGTGCGCGTTTCTGATGGCGCTCGTGTATCTGTACGCGTTCTGGCGTCACGAATTCGCCTCGCTCGCCGTGCTCGCCTTTCCGTTGGTGTTCATCATGGCGCTGCTCGCCGCCACCGAAGCGCCCGTGGCCGGCTGGACCGATACACGCGTGCGCGGCGCCTGGCTCTTGTTGCATGTGGGCCTCGTGCTGGTGGGTTACGCGGCGCTGTTTCTCACGGCCGGCGCATCGGTGTTCTATCTCGTCGAAGAACGCCGCCTCAAGCGCAAGGAATTGGGCGGCTTCAAACGCCTTCCTCCGTTGGGCACACTGGATGAAATGATCACGCGCAGCATGGGCATCGGCTTTGCGCTCCTGACGGTGGCCACCTTGATCGGCGCCACGTGGGCGTACGTTGAGTCCGGCACGCGCTGGATCGGCGATCCGAAAATTGCCATCTCGTTGCTCACCTGGGCGCTCTGCCTGGTCATGGTGTTCCTTCGCAACTCCGCCGGCTGGCGGGGGCGCAAGGCGGCCCTGATGTCGCTCACCGTGCTCGGTGCGTCGGCCCTCACGTGGGCGGCGCACGTAGGGCTCCGTCCGTCGCTGCTGAAGTAGTACCCACGCATGAAGCTGGCGCTCACCGGACTGAATCACAACACCGCGCCAGTCGAAGTGCGCGAGCGGCTCGCCTTCCAGGCCGATCGTTTGCCCGGCGCAGTGGCCGCGCTACGCGAAATGCCCGGCGTTCAGGAAGGCGTGATTCTGTCCACCTGCAATCGCGTGGAGATCGCCGTGGCCACGGACGACAATGGGGACGTCACGGCCGCGCTGGCGCATTTCCTCGCCGGCGCGCGCGAAGTGGATCCGCACTGGCTGCGGCAGTACCTCTATCATCACGAAGAAAAGGATGCGATCCGCCATCTGTTCCGCGTGGCCGCGAGTCTGGATTCCATGGTGCTCGGCGAACCGCAGATTCTCGGACAATTGAAGGACGCCTACGAAGTGGCCAAAAGCCAGGGCGCGCTCGCCGGATTCTTGGACGTGGTCATGACACGCGCCTTCGGCGTGGCCAAGCGCGTGCGCACAGAGACCGAGATTGGCCAGAATGCAGTCTCCATCAGCTTCGCCGCGGTGGAACTGGCGCGCCAGATTTTCGGCTCGCTCCGCGGCAAGAAGGTGATTCTCATCGGCGCGGGCAAAATGTCGGAGCTGGCGGCGCGGCATCTCGAGCGCCAGGGCGTGGCCGAGATCGCCGTCACCAACCGCTCGCCTGAACGCGCGCGCGCCATGGCGGAGTTGTTCCGCGGCCGCATCATCGACTACCCGAACTTTGCGCAATCGCTGCCGGAGATGGACGTGGTGATCGCCTCCACCGGCGCGCCCCACTCTATCCTCACGCGCGATCAGATGAAGCAGGTGATCGGCGCGCGGCGGAACCGCCCGATGTTCCTCATCGATATCGCGGTACCGCGCAACATCGAGCCCGCGGTCAACCAGCTCGACAACGTCTTTCTCTACGACATCGACGACCTGCGGACGGCGGTGGAAGAGAACCGCAAGGGCCGCGAGCACGAAGCGCAGGCGGCCGAGCGCATCGTGGCCGACGAGGTGGAGCGCACGCTCACCCGCCTCCGCGCGCGCGAGATGGCTCCGGTGATCGTCACACTGCAGCAGCAGCTTGAAACGGTCTGCCAGGGCGAGTTCGAGCGCATCCGCGGCAAACTCGGCGAGTTGACGCCGCAGCAGCAGGAGGCGCTCGATGCCATGCTCCGCGGCATTGTGAACAAGGTTGCCCACGCCCCAATCGCTGAACTCCGCAAGCAGGCGAGCGAGCCGGGGGGACACCAGACCGTCGACGTCATCCGCCGCGTGTTCCGCATCGATAATGTGGGGTAAGCTTTAGCTTACGGCGGGCTCAACCCGCTCCGTGGTGGCCGCAGCGGCCGCGCTTCCCGTCATGCCCAACCAACTCATCATCGGCTCCCGCGGCTCACAGCTCGCGCTCTGGCAATCGCGCTGGGTGGCCGCGCGTTTGGCCGCCCTCGGCGTCGCCACGGAAATCGAAATCATCAAAACCACGGGCGACAAGATCACCGACGTGCCGCTGGCCAAAGTCGGCGCCAAGGGCCTGTTCACCAAGGAGCTCGAAGAAGCGCTCGCCGAGCGCCGGATTGACCTGGCCGTGCACAGCCTGAAGGACATGCCTACCGAACCCCCCGACGGTCTGATGCTCGCCGCCGTGCCGGAGCGCGAAGACCCCCGCGATGCCATCGTCGGCGCGCGCCTCACCGATCTTGCCGCCGGCGCCTGCGTCGGCACCAGTTCCCTCCGCCGTGCCGCTCAACTCCGCGGGCTTCGTCCAGACCTCCGCATCGAACCCGTCCGCGGCAACCTCGACACCCGTCTCCGCAAGCTGGACGAAAAACAGTACGACGCGATTGTGCTCGCCGCCGCGGGCCTCCGCCGCCTCGGCTGGGGCGAGCGGATTGCCGAACTGCTTGACCCGGCCGTGATGTGCCCCGCCGTCGGCCAGGGTGCGCTGGCCATCGAAACGCGCAACGGCGACGACGCGGCCGCTGCCGTCTGCGCTTGTCTCACGCACGCCGATACGCTGGCATGCGTGGAAGCCGAACGTGCCGTGCTCCGCGCACTCGGGGGCGGCTGCCAGGTGCCCATCGGTGCGCACGCCGTCATCGAGAACGCGCGTCTTCGCATCCGCGCCGTCGTCGCCTCGCCCGATGGCACGCGTCTTTTCGCGCATCATTCTGAAGGCGACCCGGCCGAAGCCGCATCGCTCGGCGACGCGCTGGCCAAACGGCTCCTCGAACAAGGCGCGTTGCAGATTCTTGAGTCGGTCTACGGCGCGTCGCAGTAGTGCAACGTCTAGCCCGCATATCTCACAGGCTTTCTGCTGCGACGCGTGAGAAGGCCGCGTCTGCTTCGTTGCGCTT
Organism: Acidobacteriota bacterium; assembly: GCA_016871115.1. Classification (GTDB taxonomy): domain Bacteria; phylum Acidobacteriota; class Terriglobia; order Bryobacterales; family Bryobacteraceae; genus VFZP01. The sequence goes on along the minus strand of VFZP01000067.1, from coordinate 15,184 downwards.
GCTCACCGTGCTCGACAGACTGTTCAAGTATGCCTCCGCGCGCTGAGCGGCGCGCGCCTCGTATCCACGGCCTTCTCACGCATCTCGCGACGAAACCCCATGAGATATGCGAGCTTCTAAGGACTCGCCGGCACAACGGAGCTGGGGCGGCGAGTCTTTTCATGCCATTAGGGCGCCCGGCCCTGTGCCGGCTAGCTAGGCAGCTCTTGCGGGCGTCGCCCGGCGGATCCGCCGGGCGATCTCAGCCGATCCGGCGCCGATCCGCAACAGTGACTTCACCAGGAGATCCAACGATACCGGCCGGCCACCGGCTTCCATCTTGGCTACGCGAGACTCGCTCGACCCCAACCGGGTAGCCAGTTCCGCTTGGGTCAGCCCCAGCTTCTGTCTCAGTTCCTTCACCGCGCCAGCAAGCGCCAGCTTGACCTCAATTAACTCCGCTTCTTCAGCGCGCAGGCCGAGAAACTCAGACGCGCCACCGATTTTCGAGCCGGCCCGTTCAAGCCGATTCTTCTTCAGTGTGTTCATGCGCGCGCCCCGTCATTGGCTTGCGCCAAGTAGCTTGTCAAGCAGTCTTCGGCAACGTGATCGTGACACTGAGCGCCAATTGACGGCATCGGCCTTGAGTGAGGCAGCCCCAGGGAGCCGCCGCGCTGCAACCGTCGAAGGAGCACCCCGCCTCCAGGCGAGCGCTCGTGCCAAACGGCGGCGGTCTTCACTTCGCTCTGCAGCCACACCAGCAGTTTGTCACTGGATCTTCCAACACGGTGCTCATGTCCAACATGACATATTTTCGTGCTCGCCGTGCTACTTCCGCTCCGCCGCCGCCCAGCGCGGGGCCCAGCTTAAATCCGTGCCCTGACCCGCCCCGCAGGTGCGCGTCACCCGCGTGCGCTTGCCCCGAAGGAACGCGTGGCGATGCATGAGCGACTGCTGTCACGCGTCACCGTGAGGATCACAAGATCAAGCCGTGCGCGTCACCAGCCCGGCGGCACTTCACTGGACCTACGCAACCCGCGGGCACGATGCTGAAGGGCGGCCCGACGAAACACGCCGGTGACCAGCCCGTTTAAAGGCGGCGATGGTGGAGTTCAATGGCCAGTAACGCGGCTATTCGTCATCATCTTCGTCAGGATCATTGCCAGGACCTGTGCGGTGCCGCTTGTTCTCGCCTTCCTCGCCTCCGTGGGGCCGCCGCGCCGTTGATGGCGGCAATGCTGGCCCGATGAACGGTACGGCTGCGGCGCTTGCCGCCGTCGCCAGGGGCGCCGCTGCTGGACAGGGCAAGTAGTCCGCCAGTCGGTCCCAGACCGGCGAGGGTTCTGACAGGTAGCGCACCACGGGGACAACGCCCGGCACGCACTTGGTGAACACAATCTGCACGTTGAAGCCGTGCAGGTCGCGCTGTTCTTCAAACTGCTGTTCTTCAAACCGGTCGTTGTGGACGGAAGAGGTGAGACCGGGTGGCGGTGCGATAGGAGAGACCTCCGCCCAGCAACCCTCTGCCACGCACATTTCCGCCAGTTGGGCCGGGTAGACCACCGTGAATTGATTCGTGGTTTGGAGCGATCGGTCTTTCGCCCCGCAACCTAGCCTGTTGATCTTCTTCAACACCGCGTTGGTGTATTCGCACGGCAATTGATCCTCCGCCCACTGCATGAACCGGTAGAACAGCAGATTGCTGCGCGAAATCATCACCAGGCACCCGCCGGGCCGCAATACATGCATTGCTGCGTGCAGGAAGCGGGTGTCGATTTGCGATTTTCGGTGGACTAACCGTGAAAGCCCATATCCGTAACATTGCGAATAAAGCACGATGTCGAGCGAACTCGCATCGAAGAGATTCGCTAGTTCCAGCGCGTCCACCCCGCATATCGGCGCAATCCCGGCCTCGAGTGCTTTCACGAGGGTGTTGGCTTGGCCGGCCAGGTCGCTCGGGCCGAGCATCCTGCAAAGGTTCGGCACCCGGGCTCCGCAGTTCCGCAACAGGAACGCTGTCAACTCACCCGTGCCTGCGCCCACCTCCAGCAAACGCACTGCCGGAAATCGAATTGAAAGTGGCCTGCGCAAGACTTCAGTTGCGACCGGCGGACAAGCGCCGTCCTTCGAGCGGGCCTTGCGGCGGCGCCCCGCCGTCTTCGTCGGGCTGCCGTACAAACGGCCGCTCCTCACTGCCCCAGCCGGTCCCATCCCACCACTCCGCCGTTTGGGTCGTCGAGTCGATGCGCCAGAAGTGAGTTGTCGTTGCCCAATACCAGTGGGGGTGCCCGAAGAGATAGTGGGCCTGCGCTTCGTCGGAGTACAGGTAATCACGCCCGTCGGGCCTTTTTGTCGTGGGAACAACAGCACTCGGCGCGCTCACTGCCGGCCCCCTGTCACCGCAGCCCAATCCTCCCGCGTCATCTCCACCACCAGACGCTTCAACGCATAATCGCCCTGACCGGGCGAGTCGGCGAAATACCGACTCACCAGCGGGTGTGACGAGAAGTCCGGGCAAGCACGAAATTGGATCGTAACAAACAGGGCCAGGCCTCGCTGCGTGCGAACTCCCTGCCGGCGGGCCAGCCCTAACCCGGCCTCCACGCGGCGGAGCAGCGCATCGTCGGCCAGATGCGCCACAAAAGCACCATGCGCCTCTCGAAGGTGCGTGCAAACCCGCTCCGCGAATGCCCTGCGAGCGGGACGCTGCAGATCGTCAATTACCTGTTGCCGGATCACCAAGTGCATGGCAGCGGCAATAAGCGCAATCCGCGTTCCCCTCGCCGCGCCGTTGTCGTCCGTTGGCCAAGCAGGACTTAGGCGGGGGCCCCGTTCTCGCCGGCCCACGTTTTGGTGAGTGTCGTTGAGACCTGCCACTCTCCAACCGGAGAGTCCCTACTTCCGCTCCCCCACGCCTCCACCCGCTCCGTCGGCGAAGCGCGCGAGCCCAAACTCCGCCCGCACCGCGTCCAAGCTCAACACCATCTGCGCCGCCATCTCGCCGAGCGCAGGGCCCAACTTGAACCCGTGCCCGGACCCGCCGCCCACCAGCCACACGTTCGCGCGCCGCGGGTGCCGGTCCACAATCAAGTCGCCATCAGGCGACATCTCGTACTGGCATACTCTATGCTCCACCACCGGCGCGCCGGCCAGCGCCGGAAAGCGCCGCGCCAGAAACTCGCGCGCTTGCTCCAGCGCGGCCGGCGAAGGCGTGCGGTCCACCAGCGATGGATCGAGCGGCACGCCCGGCACGTCCATCGCAGCTTTAAACCCGCGCCACTCATTGCCCGGGATGCCGTAGAATCGCGGAGGACCGCTGTTGTCCACCCACGCCGGGAAATGCCGCTCGTCAAACCGCGCATCGCCCGCCGGAGTACCGAAGTAGAACACCTCTTGGCGCGTGGCGGTCACCCGCGCGATGTCTGGAAACATCGCGCCCAGCCATGGTCCGCCGGCAATCACGTAATGATCCGCTTCGCCGAGCGCCGCGAGACTGGTCACGTCGGCCTGCTGCTGCACATATTCGCCGCCTTCGGCCACCACCGCGCGCATCACCGCTTCACACGCGCGCCTGGCATACAAGAAGCCACCCTCGGGCTCATACACCGCCCCCTCGATCCCATCCCAATTCATCTGCGGCCAGCGCGCACGCCCCTCGGCCGCACTCACTTCTTCAAACGGCAACTCCGCCTCACGCAAACACCGCATCGCCGCGCGTTCGTACGCGCCGTTCCCCATCCACAACGCGCCCGCCGGCTCCAGGAGCCGCACGCCCCACCGCTGCTCGTTCTCGCGCCACATGGGCAGCGCGCGCGCCACCATCTGCGTGTAGACCGCGTTGGGTCCATAGCAGCCGCGAATCACGCGCGTCTCGTCACCCGAGGACGACCGTGAATTCCCCGGCCCCCACGCATCCACCAGCTTCACGCGCCGGCATCCGGCGCGCAGCAGCGCCAGCGCCGTCCATCCCCCAAACGCACCCGCGCCCACCACAATTACTGAACCAGTTGGCATCCCCTCCACATTACCGTTACGATGAGAGTTCAGCCACCATGCATAACGTTGTCATCATCGGTTCCGGTTGCGCGGGCAATACCGCCGCCATTTACACCTCGCGCGCCAACCTTCAGCCGCTGGTGCTGATGGGCAAGGAAGTGGGCGGACAGCTCTCGCTCACCACGCTCGTAGAAAACTTTCCCGGCTTCCCCGAAGGCATCGACGGTCCGGTGTTGGTGCAGCGCATGCGCGAGCAGGCCGAGCATTTCGGCACCACCTATCGCAACGCCGAAGTCACCAAGGCCGATCTTTCGAAGCGCCCGTTTCGCCTTGAGATCGACGGCGAAGAGTGGATTGAAACCCGCACGCTGATCGTGGCCAGTGGCGCGTCGGCGCGCTGGCTCGGCTTGCCCAGCGAGCAGAAGCTCATTGGCAAAGGCGTCAGCTCCTGCGCCACCTGCGACGGCTTCTTCTACCGCGGCAAGCAGATCATGGTGATCGGCGGCGGTGACTCGGCGATGGAGGAAGCCAACTTCCTCACGCGCTTCGGCCAGAAGGTGACGCTGGTGCACCGGCGCGACGAGTTCCGTGCGTCGAAGATCATGCTCGATCGCGTGCGCGCGAATCCGAAGATCGAGATGCTCACAAACACGGTGGTGGACGAAGTGATGGACCCGGCCAAAGACATCGTCACCGGCGTGAAGCTGCGCAACATCCAGACCGGGGAGACCTACGAGCGCCAGGTGGAGGGCTTCTTCGTCGCCATCGGCCACATCCCCAACACCAGGGTATTCGGCAACCAGCTCGATCTCGACCCGGACGGCTACATCGTCTCCCACGGCGGCGCGCGCACCAACATCACCGGTGTCTTCTACGCGGGCGACGTGCAGGACCGCACCTACCGCCAGGCCATCACCGCCTCCGGCGCGGGCTGCATGGCCGCCATCGAAGCCGAGCGCTTTCTTGAACACGAAGGCCACTGAGCTCGGCGTCGTCGTCGTCACCCACAACTCGGCGGCGCACCTCGCCGCCTGCCTCGACTCCGCGCTCCGCTACACCAACCATGTGGTGGTGGTGGACAACGCCTCCACCGATGACACGGTGACCATCGCCCGCCGCGGCTATCCCGGCGTCCGCCTCGAAGCCAACCCGGACAACCGCGGCTTTGCCGGCGGCGTCAACCAGGGCGTCCGCGCATTGCCCGGTGAAGCCGCCTTCATCCTGCTGCTCAATCCCGACGCCCACCTCCTCACCTCGCCCGAACCGATGCTTGCTCGTGCGCGGCAGCCGGGCGTCGGCGCAGTAGGGGGTAGATTGGTCACGAATACGGGGAAGGACCAGGAAGGATTTACCATCCGCCGCTTCCCCACCGTAAGCTCGCTGATATTTGAAACCCTCGGCCTCAACCGCCTGTTCCCCTGGAACCCCGTCAACCGCCGCTACCGCGCTCTCGATCTCGACCTCTCGCGCAGCCAGCCTGCCGACCAGCCTCCCGGCGCGCTCCTGCTCTTCCCCCGCGCCGCTTGGACCCAGCTTGGGGGTTTTGACGAGCGTTTTCACCCGGTCTGGTTCGAAGACGTCGACTTCCTCCGCCGCGTAGCCAACCTGGGCTATGACATTTGGTATGTCCCGGAAACCTGCGCTTCACACGCCGGGGGGCATTCGGTACTGAAATTGCAACTCTCGGATCGTCAACAGTTTTGGTGTGGTAATCTCTTACAGTACGCTGCCATCCATACCGGGCCGCCCATGGCGGTAAGGCTGGTGGCGGCGGCGGTTCTGGTTGGGATTGGGATCCGGCGTTTGTTCACCCGCACCCGGGGAGCGGCAGCGCCGGGACGAGGATCCGTGGCGGGGCTGGCGTGGCACCTCGTGGTGCACGGTAAGCTGCCGTCCGCCGGCCAGGATCAAACTAGGAAAGCGTAGCTACGATCTCGTTCATGGCCAATTTGGATTTGGTTTCGGTGACACTGGTCACCTACAATAGCGGCCGCTTCATTCGCCGCTGCCTCGAGTCCGTGCTCGCGCAGGACTACGCCAACTTGGAAATCGTCGTCATCGACAACGCCTCCACCGACGGCACAACCGACATTCTCGAGCACTTCGAAGAGCAGTGTGAGATCGTCTATAACCAGGAAAATATTGGCTTTGCCGCGGCGCAGAACCAGGCGATCGGGTTGTCGAGCGGTGAATGGGTGCTGACACTCAACCCCGACGTATTGCTGGAGACCAGCTTCGTGTCTGACCTGATGGCCGCCGCCTCAACCGCTGACAAGCGCGTCGGCACCGTCTGCGGCAAGCTGCTCAGCCTCAAGGCCAACTTCGAAATCCCCGACGAACAGCGCGTCGACTCCACCGGTATCTTCTTCAACCCCATGTTGCGGCACCTCGATCGCGGCAGCCAGAAAGTGGACAACGGCCACTACCTCAAGCCCGAGTACGTCTTCGGCGCCACCGCCGCCGCCGCGCTCTACCGCCGCAAGATGATCCGCGACATTACCATCGACGGCGAGTTCTTCGACAACGACTTTTTCGTCTACCGCGAAGATGCCGACGTCGCCTGGCGCGCGCAGCTCCTGGGCTGGAAGTGCCTGTACACGCCCGCCGCCCGCGGTTATCACGTGCGCAGCGTGCTGCCGGGCAATCGCCGCGCGCTGCCGGCTGAAATCAACATGCACTCAGTGAAGAACCGCTTCCTGATGCGCGTGAAGAACATCACCCCGGCTGTCTACTGGCGCAACTTCCTCTCCATCACCTTCCGCGACGCCATCGTGTTCACCGCCTGCCTGTTCCGCGAGCAGAGCTCGCTCAAGGCCTTCCCGTTCTTGGTCTCCAACTTCCGCCGATTCCTCGACAAGCGCCGCAAGATCATGGCGCGGCGCAAGGTGACGGATGAGTATATGCAGGCCTGGTTCTCCTACGTCCCGGTAGCGTATCCGGCTCCAGCCCCGAAATCCGCCAAAGCCGCTGCCGCGGGTAGCCGCGTGGCGCGCGGCCGCTAGAAAAGCCCGGCGTGCGCATTGCTCTGGTTGGCACTCGCGGCATCCCGGCCAACTACGGCGGCTTTGAGACGTTTGCCGAAGAGCTTTCCACTCGCCTCGCCGCGCGTGGGCATGACGTCACGGTCTATTGCCGGCAGCGGCACCCGGAGCCTACGTTCCGCGGCGTGCGGCTGGCGTATCTACCCACGGTGCGCCACAAGTATTTCGACACCGTGGCGCATTCGTTCTTATCCACGCTGCACCTGGTATGGCACGCGCGTCGGTTTGACGTGGCGCTGTACTGCAACGCCGCCAACGCCATCTTCACGTGGATGCCGCGCGTGGTGGGCATTCCCGTGGCGCTGAACGTGGACGGCCTGGAGCGCAACCGCAAGAAGTGGAACAAGCTCGGGCAGTGGTGGTATCTCGCCGGCGAGCGCTTGTCCACGCTCTGCCCGAATGCGATCGTGAGCGATGCGGGGAAGATCGAAGAGTATTTTCGCGAGCGCTACAATGCGCCGTCCACGTTCATTCCGTATGGCGCCGATCCGCAGCGCGTAGCAACGCGCGCCGTGCTGGACCGCTTGGGGCTCGAACCCGGCCGCTACTTCCTCTACGTCTCGCGCCTGGAGCCGGAGAACAACGCGCTGTTGGTGCGCAAAGCGTTTGAGCAGGTGGTGGAAACGCCGCTGCGCCTAGCGCTGATCGGCGACGCGCCATACGCAGCGGACTACATCGCGCGTGTGCGGTCGACGCAGGACGCGCGCATTGTGATGCCCGGCGGCATCTACGGCGAGGGTTACCGCGAGCTCACGTCGCACTCGTTTGCCTACATCCACGCCACCGAAGTGGGCGGCACACACCCGGCGTTGATTGAGTCGATGGGCCGCGGTGCGCTGACGTTGTACTTAGATACGCCGGAGAACGCCGAGGTAGCAGGTGATGCGGCGATTCCATTCACGCACGCGAATCTCGCGGACAAGCTCCGCGAGGTCCTGCGCATGAGTGACGCCGAGCGTGACGGCTATCGCCAGCGCGCTGCCCGCCGCGTCGCTGAGCGCTACAGTTGGGACGCGGTGACCACGTCGTACGAGCGGCTGCTCGGGTCGCTTTAAGATGAGCTGTTCTGCCTAGCTGCTGCGCGCCTGCCGGCGCTGGATCCGCCGTGTAGCGCGGTCGCTGATGAGATCTGCCACGCTGCCCAGCAATCCAGGGACGTCCTGGGTCTCCACGAACGCCTGCCGGCCCTCGGTCTCGCTGCTCTTGTAAATAGTGACGAGCGCCATGGCCGGACGGTATTCCATGGAACGGGCGTGCGCCATCACGCGATAGCCCGCCGTGGGCGACTCCATACCCAAGTCGCTCAGTACCAATTCGTACCGGCCTTCATCCATCTTCGATACCGCTTCGGCCGCAGATGCCGCTGAATCAACAGCATATCCGCCTGCCCGAAGCACGGTTTGTAATGTTAAACGTGACGTTGGGTCGTCGTCGACCACAAGTACACGAGCCAATTCTGGTGTGCCTGACCGCACAGTCATGCTAGCCCTCTATTGGCAGTGTACAGGAAGAAGAACGAATTACAAGCTACAATTTATGGACGACTGAGGTCTTCATTATAGGGAATCTAGGCTACACCACTTAGGGCTTATAGTACTGATGGTTTTATAAAAACACCCGGCTAAAAATAGCGTCCACGTTCTGAAGTTGACGCTCCAGCGCAAAGCTATGAGTCAACTGATCCTTACTGAGATGCCGGGTAATGTCCGGGTCCGCCTCGATCATAGCCCGGAAGTCCCCCTCCGTTTCCCAGGCCTGCATCGCCAGGCTCTGTACGATTCGGTACGCATCTTCGCGGAGCATACCGGCGGCGGAGAGATCCAGCAGCAACTGGCCGCTGAAGACAAGGCCCTTGGTGAGATCGAGGTTGCGCTGCATGCGGGCGGTGTTAACGCGCATGCCAGATACGAGCCAGATCGTTTTCTCAAGCAGATAATCGGTGAGGATCGTCGAGTCCGGCAGAATCACGCGCTCCACCGACGAGTGCGAGATGTCGCGCTCATGCCACAGCGCGATGTTCTCAAACGCGGCTTGCGCGTTCGAGCGCACCAGGCGCGCGAGGCCGCAGATCTGCTCGCACGTCACCGGGTTGCGCTTGTGCGGCATGGCGGACGAGCCCTTTTGCCCCGCGGCAAACGGCTCCTCCGCCTCGCGGACTTCGGTGCGCTGCAGATGGCGGACTTCAAGCGCGATCTTCTCGCACAGCGCGGCGACGAGCGCCAGCGCGCAGACGTAGTTGGCATGGCGGTCCCGCGCGATGACCTGCGAGGCGATGGCCGCGGGCGCGAGTTCCAGCTTGGCGCAGATCCGCACTTCGGCCTCCGGACTGATGTGGCCGAACGTGCCCACCGCCCCCGAAAGTTTACCCGCGCGCATTTCTTCAGCGGCGGCGCGCAGACGGCGCTGGGCGCGCGCCATTTCGTCGTACCACAGCGCCAGCTTCAGGCCGAAGGTGATCGGCTCAGCCTGGATGCCGTGCGTGCGCCCGATCTGCGGCGTCATCTTGAATTCGTAGGCGCGCGCTTTGAGCGCGTCGAGGAGCCGGGTGGACTGGCGGTCCAGAGTCGCCGACGCTTCCTTCACCTGCAGCGCCTGCGCGGTGTCTACCACGTCGTTCGAAGTGAGGCCGTAGTGGAACCAGCGGCTGGCTTCGGCGGCGCCCGCGGCCGCCATCTTCTCGGCGACGGATGTTGTGAAGGCAATCACATCGTGCTTCACCTTCTGCTCAATCTCGTTGATGCGCACGGCGTCACAGGCCGCATGCGCGCGCAGAAGCCGCGCGGCTTCGGCCGGCACCACGCCCAGTTCGGCCAATGCTTCTGACGCGGCGAGTTCCACCGCGAGCCAGCACTGGTATTTGTTCTCTTCGGTCCAGATGCGGCCCATTTCCGGCCGCGTGTAGCGCGCGATCATCCCAGCTGAAAAACCTCACTTTGAGAGCGGGGCTCGGCCACCACCAGGCGCGCGGGCAGCGAGCGGCGCTCCAGCGCCCGCGCGGCTACCATGCGGACAATCTCCGGGTGGTTGTTGTGTTCGCTCAAGTGGCCGAGCACGAGCGTTTGCGTTTCGCCGTCGAGCTGTTCGGTGATGAAGTCTCCCACCACGTCGTTCGACAAGTGGCCCTTGCGGCCCATTACGCGCTGCTTCACAGACCAGGGATACGGCCCCACCTTGAGCATTTCCAGATCGTGGTTCGATTCAAGCACCAGCATGTGGCAGCGGCTCAGGTGAAATTTGACGGACTCAGGCATATAGCCGAGATCCATCGCGAGGCCAAACTTGATGCCGCCGGCGCGCACGGTGTAGCCGACCGGATCGAGCGCATCGTGCGGGATTGTGAAGCTTTGGATTTCGAGGTCACCGATGGTGAAGCTCGTGCCGGCCTGGAAGTGGTGCATCGGCGGCGGCTTGCCCAGCCACTCAAGGAGCGGCGCGGTAAGGCGCGTCATGAAAACGGGCACATGGCGATTGATCTTGCGCTGGTAGTACCGGCTGAGCACGCCGAGGCCGCAGACATGGTCGCTGTGCTCGTGCGTCACGAGAATGGCGTCAAGCTGGTCCGGATCTTCGCCGATCGAGCGGAGGCGTTCGAAAGTCTCTTTGCGGCTCAGCCCCGCGTCGATAAGAATACGCGTGCGGTCCGTACCGACGAACGTCGAGTTACCGGCGCTCGACGTGGCAAGGACGGAGACTTTCAACAATCCTCTATTGTGCACGATTACGGACTCCGGAGCCACTCGCTCCACTCATCAGTAGGCATTTTTGTTTTAAACAAAACCTGCTCAAATTGCCATAACGAGGCATGGAGAGCCTGGCGGGTACGCGGTTCGCCGGTGGCGAGGAAGTCAAGAAACACCTGTTCGTCAGGGTACAACTTGTCGCCCGCGATGGGGTGGCCCAGCCACGCGGCGTGCACGCGGATCTGATGCGTGCGTCCGGTGGCGGGCCTCACGCGGGTGAGCGTGTAGCGGCCGTTGCTGGAGAGCGGCGCAAAGTGGGTACGCGCGGGTTGGCCGTCTTCCACCACGGCCCGGCGCGCAGCCACGCGGGCATCGGGCGCAAGGCCAATGGGCTGATCCACGGTGACGGGCTCGCGCAGTTCGCCGGTAAGCACGGCATCGTATTGCTTTTCAACGGCGCCGCGTTCGGCCGCGCGATGCAGGCGGCGGCGCGCCACGTAGCTGCGCGCGATGACGAGAATGCCGCTGGTTTCGCGGTCCAGCCGCGAAGCCATATGCAGCGCGTGGGTTGCATACAACGCCCGCAGCGCGCCGATGAGGCAGGACCATCCACCGTGCTTGCCCGGGTGGCACGCCACATGCGCGGGTTTATTCACCGCAATCAGATCCGCGTCTTCGTGCAGGATCCAGGAGTGGAGTTCCGCCTCGGTGATCAGCCAGCCCCAGTCAGTGCGCGGCACGGCGGGGTGGTGGTGGGCGGCGACGCGTTTCGCTGCGGTAGGTGACGCCTTCGAGAAACAGCCCCGAGGATGGCGCGGTCCAGGCGGCTACGTCGAGGTGCGCATCGGGCTTGCCGTCGAGGAGCTTGGCGAATTGCGCCACGGTTACTTCGCCCAAGCCCACTTTGGCGATCACGCCGGCCAGACGCCGCACCATGCGCCACACAAAATGCGAGGCGCGGATGCGGAACAGGATCATGCCCGTGTCGGGCTGCTCTTCGATTTCGCACGATTCGACCACCACAATCGGGCTGTCGTCCGGCTTCGTCGGATCTTCGGCGCGGAAGCAGGTGAAGTCATGCCGGCCCTCGATCAGCTTGGCAGCTTCGGCCATGCGCGCGATGTTGAGCTTGTCCTTGATCCACCAAACGTACTTCTTCGAAAACGCGGTTTTGCGCGTGGCGAACTGATAGACGTAGGACCGGGCCACCGCGTCGTGCCGCGCATGAAAGCCGGGCGGCGCTTCGTGCACTTCCAGCACGGCGATGTCGAATGGCGTTTCTTCGTTGAGCCGCCGCATCAGTTCCTGCGTGGCGACGGGCCGGCGCGTTTCGGCGCGCAGGTGCGCTACTTGCCCGGCAGCGTGGACGCCTGCGTCGGTGCGGCCGGCGCCCATCAGCTCAATACGTCCAGAGAAAAGTTTTTCGGCGGCCTGACGGATTTCGCCGGCCACGGTGCGGGCATTGATTTGTTCCTGCCAGCCGCTGTAGCGCGAGCCGTCGTATTCGATGATCAGTTTCCAGGTAGGCACAGGGGTTCTTCTCAGTATGCTGGTATCTGCGTTATGAAGACAGTCCTGATTCATGTTCACGTCAAACCGGAACAGATCGAGGCGTTCCGCGAGGCCACGCTCGATAATGCGCGCAACTCGCGGCTGGAGCCGGGCATCGTGCGTTTTGAAGTTTATGAGCAGGCGGATGACCCGGCTCACTTCGTTTTACTGGAGATCTTTCGCGACGCCGAAGGGCAGTCGGCGCATCGCGCAACGGCCCATTACCAGCGCTGGCGCGACACGGTGGCTGGCATGATGGCCGAGCCGCGGCGCGGCCTGAATTATGTCGCCGTCGTTTGAGTTTTCAACCGCCGCGCGCGTGGTGTTTGGCGCGGGCAAGGCGGCGGCGGAGTTGCCGGGCGCGATACGGTCGCTGGGCGCGCGCCTGCTGCTGGTGACCGGCAGCGAGCCGTCGCGCTGGCGCGCGCTGGCGCCCGATGCAGCCGAAGTGTTCGCGGTGCGTGGCGGCGAGCCGGCGATTGACGTGGCGCGCGAAGGTGCTTCGCTGGCGCGGGCCTGCGGCGCGGACGTGGTGGTCGCGATGGGCGGCGGCAGCGCGATTGACGCGGGCAAAGCGATTGCGGCGCTCGCGGCCAATCCGGGCGATGTACTGGACTATGTCGAAGTAATCGGCGCCGGGCGTGCGCTCGAACGCCGTCCGCTGCCGTTCATCGCCGTGCCTACCACGTTCGGTACCGGCGCTGAAGTGACACGTAACGCCGTGCTGACGGCGCGCGAACACGGCGTGAAGGTGAGCCTGCGCAGCGCATGGATGCTGCCCGCGGTGGCGATTGTCGATCCCGAACTGGGGCGCGGCGTGCCGCGCGAAGTGGCCGTCTACACGGGGCTCGACGCACTCACGCAACTCATCGAGCCGCTCGTTTCGTCGCGCGCGAATGCCATGTCGGATATGGTGGCGCGCGCGGGGCTCGAGGCGGCTGCCGCCGCGCTCCCGTCGCTCGAACTCGAAGGCATGGCGCGCGCGAGTCTGTTGGGCGGCATGGCACTGGCCAACGCGGGCTTGGGCGCGGTGCATGCGTTTGCCGCGGCCATCGGCGGCATGTTTCCGCGCGCGCCGCACGGAGCAATCTGCGCGGCGCTGCTCACGCCGTGTCTCGAAGCGAACCTGGTGGCGATGCGAGCGGCGGGCCGAAGCGTGGAGCGGTTCAACGCGGCCGCGCGTTTGCTGACGGGCCGCCCCGCGGCGACGGCGGACGAGGGCGTGGCGTGGGTGCGCAACACCGTGGAGGCGCTGGGCGCGCGGCCGCTGCGCGACTACGGCGTGGACGCTTCGCGGGCCACTGAAATCGTCAACAAGGCGCAGCGCGCCAGTAGTATGAAGGGCAACCCGGTGGCGCTGACGGACAGGGCGATGCGGGAGGCGTTGGGGGCGGCGTGAGGCCGGCTGGATACCCGCGTGCGGGGAACTCAGTACGGACAGCCAGGTTTTCCGCGGCATCTATGGAACTATCGGTAAGTCGTTCGAAACCTGAGCCATAGCCCCTTTGCAGACTCCCGTTTAGCGGGGAATCCTGATATCGTTTGATTGGCCCATGGATTCCAGGGTTCAACTCCACATTCCTGCTTCGGACACGGCCGATTCGGAACTGTCGATTGTAATCCCAGCGTTGAACGAGAAACTGACCATCGCCGAGTTCGTCAACTGGTGCCACGAAGGCATGCGGGAGGCCGGTGTCACGGGCGAAATCCTGATCGTGGACAGTTCGACGGATGGAACTGCTGAGATTGCGCTCGCCCAGGGTGCACGGGTGTTACGTTGTCCGAAGCGCGGGTTGGGCCGTGCCTATATCGACGCCATCCCTTTCATCCGGGGGCGGTATGTTCTGCTGGGTGACTGCGACCTCACCTATGATTTCCGCCAGCTCAAAGCGTTTATCGACTGTTTCCGGGCGGGCAGCGAGTTTGCGATGGGCTCGCGCTTTCGCGGGTATATTGAACGGGGGCCATGCCGCCGCATCACCAATACTTCGGGACGCCGGTAACCACGTGGATTCTGAATGTCCTGTACTCAACGCATTTCACCGACATTCATTGCGGCATGCGCGGCATCACCATACAAGCGCTTGAGGAGATGGACCTTTCTTCGCAGGGATGGGAGTATGCGTCGGAGATGGTCTTGAAGTCCGTCCACATGGCGCTGCGAACCGCGGAGGTGCCGGTGCGGTTCTACAAGGACCGGGAGGGGCGATTGAGCCACCACCGGCGCACCGGCTGGTTTTCGCCCTGCTTGGCGGCGCGGGTCAACCTGCGCGCCATGTTTGTCTACGGCGCGGAGTTCTTCCTGCTACGCCCCGGGCTGGCTATTCTGGCCGCCGGACTATTGCTGACGCTGCCCCTGAGCTTCGGTCCAATTACTCTCGGGAGCATTACGCTATCGCTGTATTGGATGTTGGCCGGTTTTTCCCTGTCCGTGATCGGGCTGCAACTGTTCTACCTTGGCTACGTCGCACAGGTGGTTTGCGCTATGTAGGGCGGAAGCGGTCCACGTGGCTCCATTTTTTCTCCTATGACCGGTCGGTTGTCTTGAGCCTTGGCGCGTTCGTCACGGGAGTGCTCCTGTGCACCTTTTTGGTCCGGGAGTATGTCGCCAACGGCTACGCATTGCCAGGAGAATTCACGGTCGCGAACTACCTTTGTGTGACCGGCCTGCCGCTGGTGGTTAGCTCGTTCGCTCATTTTGTGACGACGCTCGTCTTTCAACTGGCTGCTATACGCGTCAAACCCAGAGGGCTCCATCTTGCCGAATGAGCCTTCTGTAGTGACTACTAGTGACTACTATCCCGGTTTTCAAAGCCTTCCAAAAGGATGCCCTTCATACCGTCAGGTGATTTCTTTATCGTGGGAGGCGCGGGTTTCATTGGAAGGGTGTGCCCACTTTAGGACGACGGTCCAGCGGTTCGAAGGGTAGAGCCGCTG
>VFZP01000066.1 GCA_016871115.1 Acidobacteriota bacterium | reverse complement strand
TCGATGGCCAGTCGCTGCGGCGCACGGCGTTCGGTGACGTCGCAGCGCGCGTGCTGCGCCTTGCCACGGTGCTGCGCAGTCTCGGCATCCGCCCGGGCGACCGTGTGGGGAGCCTGCTGTGGAACACGCAGGAGCACCTTGAGGCTTACATGGCTGTGCCGCTTATTGGCGCCGTGCTGCACACGATGAACCCGCGCCTGTTCCCCGATCAACTTGCCTACACGGTGAACCACGCGGGCAGCCGGCTGGTGATCACCGACACGTCGATGGCGGCGATTCTCGAGAAGGCCCGCCCGCAGTTCACCACCGTGGAGAAGTACCTCACCGTGGGCGACGGCTACGACGAAGCGCTCGCCGCCGCCGAGCCCGCCACCGATCTGCGCGACCCCGACAACGAACACTCCGCCGCCGCTATCTGCTACACCAGCGGCACAACGGGCAACCCGAAAGGCGTGGTCTACAGCCACCGTTTCACCTACCTGCACTCGATGGCCATCTGCACCACCGACGTGCTGGGGCTGAGCCATCGCGACAAGTTGCTGCAGGTGACTTCGATGTTTCATGCCAGCGGCCGGGCTTGCCGTATGCGGCTTGGATGGCGGGTTCAGACATTCTGCTGCCGTCGCGATTCTTGCAGGGCGAGCCGCTGAGCAAGCTGATTGACGGCGAGCGGCCCACGGTGACGGGCGGCGTGCCCACTATCTGGAGCGATGTGTCGCGCTACGCCGAAGCGCACCGGCTGGACCTTTCTTCGATCCGCGCCATGTTCTGCGCGGGCTCGGCGGTACCGCGCTCGCTGATCGAGCGCTTTGACCGAATTCATGGCGTGCGCATGACGCAGGCCTGGGGCATGACGGAGACGAGTCCGCTGGCGGCGTCGGCCAACGCGCCGAAGTGGTGCGCGACGGAAGACGAGGCGATGGCGTACCGGGCGCTTGCGGGCCGCGGTTTTGCCGGCGTGGGATACCGTATCTCATCCGAAGGCGTGGTGCAGCCGAATGACGGCCAAGCGGTGGGCGAGATCCAGGTGCGCGGCCCGTGGGTGACCGGGATTTATCTCGGCGGCGAGGGCGCGGACAAGTTTGAGGACGGGTGGCTGAAGACCGGCGATGTGGGCACGCTGGACGCGCACGGCTTCATCACGATCACGGATCGGGCGAAGGACGTCATCAAATCCGGCGGCGAGTGGGTGTCGAGCGTGGAAGTGGAGAACGCGATCATGGCGCACTCGGATGTGCTGGAAGCGGCGGTGATCGGCGTGCCCGATCCGCGGTGGGACGAGCGCCCGCTGGCGTGCGTGGTGCTGAAGCCCGGGAGCGAGGCCACGGCGGCGTCGCTGCGCGCGTTCTTGGGTGACCGCGTGGCGAAGTGGTGCGTGCCGGACCGTTGGGCGTTTATTGACGAGGTGCCGAAGACGAGCGTGGGGAAGTTCTACAAGAAGACGCTGCGGGCGCGCTTTGCGGCGGGCGAGATTTGCGTGGCGGCGGAGTGAGGCGGAGCGGAGGAGTAAGTCCGCGTGGATTGCGTAGGCGGTCATATACTGCCTTACTGGATCCACTATGAGCGCGCGCACTGATTCATCTCTGTCGCCCAAAGCTCTCGATGCGCTACTTCAGCGGGCCGAGCGGGAGGGCTGGACGTCTCTCTTGCTGAGCGCCTGGGGATACAGTCGGCAGGATGCGGACGACCACTTGATTGGATCAACTGGAGCGGTGAGATTCACCCGGGGTTCTACCTTGCGTGGGGCGGGATTGCGCTGGGGCTCATCTGGGCGGACCTGCGAGTCCGCAGGCACCACTAAAAGAGTCGAACTACGCAACCCGGTACACGTACCCGTCTTCGACAAATCGATCGCCGAACAACTGGCCGCCCAACCGCTTCCCCTCGGCATTCTTGGACTTGGCAAGGGGCCGGCGCAGTTCGCGAAAGAACGGATCGCTGGTAGGCAGAATCTGGATCGGCGTATTTCTGGGATCGACGCCCGCAGCGGACAACACCTCGTTTAAGCGGCGATAAGCGTCGTGCAGGCCCCCTGTATCGAACTGCCGCGATAAGATCAAGAGCCGCCAGTCTTCGTACTCCGACAGGTACGCCAAGAGGGCCGCGTTCGGCTTCACGTGCGCGTGTTCGAGGGCGCCAGCGATCTCGAACCCTTCTGCAATATCCAAACTCACCAGCGCTGCTTTATCCATACGATCACTCCGTGTTGCCGGTGGCTCACTGCCGTGAGCAACTCCCCCGCTGCCTCTCGGCTATGCTTTCGATACCGGCTCTGTTCCGACCAGCACCGCACCAGATCCCAGTTGCGTTCAAAGACCGGGTTTTGCTTTGCGAGCATCGCCCGCTCGTCGTCCAGTTGAGCCATTACGGTCAACTGAAGCGGATTGTGGGCGTGGATCGATTCCACTCTCTTCTTGTCCGGGAACTCGCTACGGCGTGTTTCCTTGGCGATGCAAGCCTTCAGTCCGCACTCAACGGCATAGCCAGCCAGTTAGAACGCGCCGTCAAACAATCCCAGCTTGAACAACGCGCTTGCCTCCTTCAACCTAATTTTTGACAGGTCCTGGAGTTGCTTTCAGTCCACTCCCTTCTGTCGTATCGCATCGATTTAGCTCAGCTGCCCGCGCTCGCCGGATACCGTTCGCGCGCAGCGTTGAACGCGCACCCGACGCACGCCGCGAGCGCGATCAGATAGATCCAGCCCAGCAGCGCGATCACCGTGCCGATGCCGCCGTACATCACGTTGTAGCCCGCGATGTTGCGCACATACCAGCCGAAGCCGTACGTGAGTCCCCACCACAGTCCGCTCGCCACCCAAGCGCCCGGCCACACGTCGCGCCAGCGGCGGCGGCGCGCGGGGCCGAGGTAGTACAGCAGACCGGTCACCAGCACAATGGCGCCGAAGGCCGTGGCCACGCGCGCCAGTTGCGCGGCGGCGAGGAGCCACTCGCCCAGGGGCACGCCGGAGTCAATGCCGTTCAGCCAGCGCAGCAGATTCTCCTCCGTGCGCGTGCCGATCAGGATCAACGCCGACGCGCCGATGGCGGGCAGCGCGGCGCAGAACACGAGCACCGTTGCCACGCCGCGGTTCTGCAGCCACGGCCGCCCAGCGGGCACGCGGTGCACATTATTGAAGCCTTCAATCAGGCTGATCATGAAACCTGACGCCGCATACAGCGCCAGTACCACGGCCAGCACGAGTAACGCCGACGGCCGCTCGCCGCTGACGGTAAATTGCGTGAGTACGATCTGCTCGGTACCCGGCGGCAGCGTCTTGGCAAGGAACAGCGAGATGATCTCGAGCACCGGGCGCGCCTGCATCTGCACCAGCACGGCGGCGAGGCCGGTGAGCGTGGGGAAGAGCGCGAGGAGTCCGGAATACGCCGCGCCCTTCGAGACCGACAGGCAGTTCTCCTCGTAGACGATCACGCAGGCCCGGCGCAGCAACCACCAGAATCGCGCCATCGCGCTATGCCTCCCGCAGCCGGCGGCGTTCACGGCGCACGGCACGAATGCACCACGCCGCCGCCAGCAGACTCACCAGCGTGCCGGCCATCTGCTGCCGCGAGCCGGAGAAGTGCAGCCGGACGCGCGAAGGGCCCGCGGACGCGCGGGGCGTGAGGAGGATGTTGCCCAGGTAGTCGGTGGCGATCGGAATCGGCTGGCCGTCCTGCGTGGCGCGCCAGCCGCCGTCGTACGACACTCGCAGGGTGATGAGCATGCCTGCCGGCACGGATGGCGCGGCGATCTCCAGCGCGTTCACGCCGTCCCAGCGCGTGGTGAGCGCCGGGCGGTCTGCGTCTTCCATCGCCTGAATGTACGGCTCAATGTAGCCGCTGTGTTGCCCCACGGGGATCCCCGGCGGCAACTCCACGGGGCGGATGAAATTGGCGAGATCGCGGAACGGCACGCGGTAGATGGCGTCTTCACCCTCCTTCCACACGGGCTCCAGCAGCGCGGTGACGAGTTCCGGATTCTGCACGTCGCGCCAGTGCTCGCGCGAGCCGGGGCCGTGCACGATGGCGTACTCCGCACCTGCGGCGCGCAGCATGTTCAACGCATCGCACGAGCGGGAGGCGATCGGGCGGCGCTGGCCGCGTTGCACCTGATACGCCAGATGCAGCGCGCCGCGGTTGCGCAGGCCGGACTCGAATGTGCCGCCCAACTGCTGGAGCGGGAACCAGGAGTTTAGGCGAAACCGCGTGCCGCCCGGCGCAAACACGCGGCCCTGCGGCTGGAGCGCCGCGACGCGCTCGGCCACCTGGTATTCAATCGTGTTGGCGCGAGGCTCGGGCCGCAGCATAATCCACGTGCGCGTGAGATAGTTCCACGGCTGCGCGCTGACGAACGCAAACAGAAAGCCCGCCGTCACCAACGTCCAGTCGCGGCGGCGTCCGGCGGCGCTGGGTACAATGCGGCGTAGCCACTCGCCGCACGCGGCAAACAGGAACATCTCCACTTCTACGGCGTAGCGGCGCGCTTCGGGAATGATGTCGACCCGCCACCAATAGTGGATCGATACAATCCAGGCAAAGCCGGCGAAACACACCAGCAGGTAGAGCAGCACATATTGTTGGGGGCGGCGACGAAACACCGCAGCGAGGGCCAGCGGCAGGACGGCCAGTCCGGCGGCCAGCACGTACTTGAGGTTATCTACCCGGTAGCCAAACGCATCCGTGGGCCAGTTGAAGAAAACCGTACCGATGTAGCGCGGCGTCAGCCAGAAAGCCGCCAGCAAGTAGGCCAGGCCCGCCGCGGCCAGCAGCCGCCGCCCACGGAAACCGGTCTCAGCGCGCGACACCGCGCCGGCCAGCAGCATCATCAGCACGCACCAGGCCAGCGCAATCGCCGCCACCCAGTTGCTGAGCGTCACCAACGCGAGCAGCGCCCCGGCCAGCACCACCGAGGTCTGGCTGCGCCACGTGGCCGCGCGCCAACAGGCCAACAGCGCGAGCGGCAACAGCATGAGGCCGACGTTATGCGGACCTTCGCCGTACTTCACCAATACCTGAATGCGCCAGGGCACGTAGCTGAAGCCTTGGTCGGCCTTCACGGCCGGGTAGATCAGGTAGCCCACCGAGCACAACGAATAGATGAGCGCTGTCAGCGCGGGCCAGCGCCGCGAGCGCGTGAAGCCGGCGAGAAACAGAAACAGCGTCACCGGGCCCAGGCACGTGAGCGTGACCACTATCAGCCGGTAGGCATGCTCCGGCTTGAGCATGGGCAACAGCTTGATAGCCGCGGCGCCCGTGTACGGCAGCACCGGCAGATACCAATCATGCGTGGGGAGACCCCGGTACTGCAGTGGATTCCACCCGAACGGATTCGGATGCTCGGAGACGAAGCGCGCCATTGACGCGTAGCCGCCCTCGATCGAATCGCGATACTTTTGCTCGCCCGGCAGAAACAGCGGTGCGTTCACGCCCACGTTCAACAAAAACAACGCGGCGGCAATCAGCGCGGTCTTGCGCGCGCCGGTCAACGTTTTCTCCAGACCAGCAGGACTACGCACAGGCCCACGGTGACGGCCGTCAGTGCGCGCCCGCGCTGCTTTTCGGGCGGCGTGCGGTAGCGCAGCGTGATGGTGTGCGCGCCCGGCGCGGCGGGCTCGATCATCAGGAAATGCAGCATGTCCCGGCTCACGCGCAACTCGCGGCCCGCGTTGTCCGTCGCGTGCCAGCCTTCATCGAACGTCTCCTGAATTACCAGCGCTTCGCCCGCCTCGAACTCCGACGTTACGCGCATCGCCTCCGGCCCCAGCCGCTCCCACTTCGCCGCGCGCGGTGAGTTGTCTTCAATCGAACGCACGTAGGCCGCCAAATGATCGTAGTTTTCGATGTTCGGCTTGTCGCAGCCGGTGGCACGGTGAGCAGCGAGATTCACAATGCGCGCGAGACCGGGATAACGCCGCGGCACACCGACGATCTGATCGCCGGCGCCGTTGTCGAACAGCACAGGCAGCTTGGCGAATGTTTCCAGGTGCGCGAAGTCGTGATAGATCTCCTGCGAGTGCGGGTTGTTCAGCACAACCGCGTCCGTGCCCGTGGCGCGCAGCCAGGCGAGCACCACGTCCGCGTTGTCTGAACCGGTGACCTGATGGTACGCCGTGGTGGAGGCCGGGTTGAGCGTGCCCTGGTCCGACCCGCCGCTCACCTCTGCCAGCGTGAACCACGCGTTGTACCAGAAGCGCACCGAGCCCGCGACGAACGCGCGTGACTGCGGCTTGTTCTCGTACAGCCATTTGGTGAGTTGATACTCGACGCGATGCTCGTGCCCCTTCGCCGCTGGAATGAACTGCCACGACCGCCGCACCCAGCCCTTCACCGGCAACAGGCTGAGCCAAATGAGCACGATCACCGCCGCCTTGCCGCGCAACCCATGCCGCGCCAGCCACGCCAGCGCAGTGACCGCGGCCAGCACCACAAACTGGTCGAACTCCGGGCACAGCCGCTCGGGCTCGCCCAAGTTGCGGAAGTCAAGATAGTAGTTGCCGAGCACGTAGAGAGAGATGCGCGCCAGGCCTCCGGCCACAAATACCGTCCACGCGCTTTCAGTCCGCCCGCGCGCCCACCGCCACGACACCGCCGCGAACGCCGCCAGCATCGCGATCTCCAGCAGGATGGACCAAGTGTGGCCCGGCTGCGACACCAGGCGCATGTTCTCTAGCGTGACGCGCAGATACGACGGCGTGAGCCAGCAAGCGGTGAGTCCATAGGCGAGCGCAGCAATCGCCGCGGCGCGCACTGCCACCCACGCGTCGTTCTCTGCCAGCGCCACGGTCCACACGAGGAGCGGGAAGAAGATCGCCAGCGCCGTTGCGCCGTAGAAGTTGTTGGCTACCACCGCGGCCGAGAAGATCGCGGCCAGCACCAACGCCGTGCGATGCCCGCGCCGCAAGCCCCACCACGACGCGGCCAAGGCAAAGCCCAGCATCGATAGCGCGGAGATGTGCGGCCCTTCTCCGTATCGCACTAGCACACCCAGCCGCAGCGGCATGTAGCGCACCGCGCGATAGCCTTCTTCAAAGTGTCTGAGAAACAAGTACGTGGGCGAGTAGATTAAGACGCCGAGCGCCGCAATCCACGCCCACATGCGCCACCCCGTGGCCACGCGCACCAGCCAGTAGATGCCCACGATGCCCAGGCAGTACAGCGTGCCCGTATAGACGTGGTACCCGCGCGCCGTGGAGACGCCCAGCCACTCGCTCACCGCCGCCGCGCCGCAGCGTAGCGCGGGCGGGTAGACGTAATCGAAGCGCGTGCCGAGATACCAGTTGGGCTGCCACTCGGCTTGAAAGCCGCGTTCGCGTAGCATGCGGCTGTCGCCGATGAAGGTGCTTTCGATGGAACCCCAACTGTCCAGGTATTCCAGGCGGAACCACGGCCAGATGAGATACGCGCTGAGGGCGAAAAGCAGAACCGAGTCGGCAAACCAGCCTTTGCCGGGCAACCTAGGCATGCTAGGAAACGGGAGTCGACTGATTGGAATAACGCCGCGAAACGCTGATGAACTGCTTGTGGCGCAGCAGGCCCCAGCGGTGCAACTGGTAGCGGAACAGCAACCACAGAATCGACAAGCCGTAGACGGAACTCTGCACGAACGAGGCCGAGGAAGCCGCCGCAAAGTAACGCGTGGGCACGGGCACTTCGGCCACCTTAGCGCCCACTTCCACAAGCTGCGCCATGATTTCCTGATCGAAGATGAAGTTGTCTGAGTTGGTCTCGAGGTTCACGCTCTCCAGCGCCTCGCGCGTGTAGGCGCGGTAGCCGGTGTGATACTCGGCGAGGTGCAGCCCGAACACAGTGTTCTCGCACCAGGTCAAAAAGCGGTTGGATACGTACTTCCACCACGGCATGCCGCCTTGCAGCGCCTGGCCGCCCAATAGGCGCGAACCCAACACCACGTCCGCCTCGCCGCGCTGGATCGGCCCGATCACCGATGGCAGTAGCGTGGGGTCGTATTGATGATCGGGGTGCACCATGGCGATGATGTCGGCCCCGGCGCGCAGCGCTTCGCGGTAGCAGGTCTTCTGGTTGGCGCCGTAGCCGTAGTTGCAGTCATGCACAAACAGTTCCAGGCCCAACTCGCGCGCGATGCGGATGGTCTCGTCTTTGCTGCCGTCGTCCACCAGAATCACCAAGTCCACCATTTCATGCGGCAGATCCTTGTAGGTCATGTGCAGCGTCTTCGCTGCATTGTAGGCGGGCATCACCACGATCACCTTTTGTTTCTTGCCGCTCATCAGACCTCTTATTCTTTCGCCGTGCGGAACGCTTCCACCACAAACTGGTAAGCAAAGAGCTGTCTCCGCAAATTCGCCAGACCATAGGATAACCATTCGGCGGCGCGAATGGCTGCAGCGCTGGCCTGGGTCTCGAGGGCTAGGCCGACCGGTGCTGACGTCGGGATGGCGGTGCGGATCGTAAAACCCGCGCCGGTGAGCAACTCCCGCCAGCCGTCCCAGGTGAGGAAATGAATGTGAGTGCGATCGAACAGGCCTCTATCGTGTTTGGGAAAACGGCCGCTGAGGATCACGAGACGAAAGTAGAGATGGCCGGAGTTGGGCAGCGAGGCGATGAGCCGCCCGCCGGGCGCGAGCGCGCAGCACAATTGCTGCAGCAGGGCCGCCGGGTCTCGGAGGTGTTCGAGAATGTCCGCGCAAACGATAGCGTCGAAACGCTCGTTGAGCGGCGGGAGTCTCTGATCGAGATCGGCGTCAATCAGCGTGTAGCCGAGCGCGCCGTCTGGCGGCCCCCACCCTGCGCGCTCAAGGCCCGTCACGCGATAGCCGCGCTCAGTGAGTAACTCGCACAGATAACCCGGGCCGCACCCCACATCCAGCACGCGTGCGCCGTTCGTCACCGGCGGGAGCAACTCCAGCACGCGTGCGTGGCTGCTGTAGCGGCTGGACTTGAACTGGTACGGACTCTGGGACAATGTCGTAGGATACCCCGCCGGGCCCGCCTGCGCTACCATGTGAGGCCATGAAGGATCGTCGAAACTTTCTCGGCTTCGGCCTCGCCACCGGCGCGGCTGTCACCCTCACGTATTGCGCGTCTGAACCGGCGGCCAAAAGTGGCGCCGCGGCCGCACTCGAAGACGAAGGGCGGGATCAACTCGGCAAAGTGGTCACGGCGTACGGCGAGCGCTCGACGTTTGAGAAGACCGCGCGCCTCGTCCCCGATACGAAAACCCCGGCCACCTCTTCGTCGCGCACGCCGCTGGCGGACACCTATGGCATCATCACGCCGAACGCGCTGCACTTTGAACGGCACCACGCGGGCGTGCCGAAGATCGATCCCGCCGAGCACAAGCTGCTGATTCACGGCATGGTGGACCGCCCGCTGGTGTTCACGCTCGACGATTTGAAGCGGCTGCCTTCGGTTTCGCGCGTGCACTTTGTCGAGTGCGCGGGCAACACGGGCGGCGAGTGGGGGCTGAAGACCGCGCCCGATGTCACGCGCAGCCATGGTCTGGCGAGTTGCTCGGAGTGGACGGGCGTTTCTTTGAAGCTTCTGCTCGAAGAAGCCGGCGTGCAGAAAGCCGCGCAGTGGTTGCTGGCCGAAGGCGCCGACGCGTGCAAGATGGCGCGCAGCGTGCCGATCTCGAAAGCGATGGACGATGCGATGATCGCCTATGCGCAGAACGGGGAAGCTATCCGCCCTGAGCAGGGCTACCCCCTGCGCCTGTTGCTGCCGGGCTACGAAGGCAACATCAATGTGAAGTGGCTGCGGCGGATCAAGGTGTCCGATCAGCCGTTCTACACGAAGGACGAAACGTCGAAGTACACCGAGCTTTTGGCAGACGGCAAGGCGATGATCTTCACGCTGCCGATGGACGCCAAGAGCGTGATCACGCGGCCGTCGGGCGGGCAGAAGCTGAAAGGCCCGGGCGCGCTGGAGATCACTGGGCTCGCCTGGTCCGGGCGCGGCAAGATCACTAAGGTGGAGGTGTCCACCGATGGCGGCGCCACGTGGAAACCCGCGCAGTTGCAAGATCCGGTGCTGACCAAAGCCTTCACACGCTTCCGCCTGCCGTGGACTTGGGATGGCACGGAGGTGCAACTCGTGTCGCGGTGTTGGGATGAAACCGGCTACCAGCAGCCCACGCGCGAAGAACTCGTGGCCGTGCGCGGCATGAACTCCAACTATCACTGCAACGTGCGCAAGACCTGGAAGATCGCCGCCGACGGGAGCGTGACGAATGCATAGTAGCTGGCTGCTGGTATGCATCGTGTTGGCCGCCGCGTCGCTCTGTGCGCAGAAACTCGGCGTGGGCCGCGCCGCCTCGCCCGACGAAGTGAAGGCGTGGGACATCGGCATCTCGCCCGACGGCCGCGAATTGCCACCGGGCGCGGGCACGTCCATCGAGGGCAAGGAAGTGTACGACCGCCGCTGCAAGCGCTGCCATGGCGACGCGGGCAAGGGAGGCGATGAAACGGCGCTCGTGGGCGGGTTGGGTTCGCTCGCCACGCCGAGGCCGCTGAAGACCGTGGGCAGCTACTGGCCCAAAGCCACCACGCTGTTTGACTACGTGCGCCGCGCGATGCCGTACAAGAACCCAGGGTCGCTGTCCGACGCGCAGGTCTACGCGGTGACGGCCTACATTCTGAACCTCAACGGCATCGTCGGCGCGAGCGATGCGATGAACGCGCAAACGCTGCCCAAGGTGAAAATGCCGAATGCCGGCGGCTTCATTCCCGACTCGCGCCCTGATACGGGGGCAGGGAAAAAGAAGAAGTGACGCGCCGGACGCTGCTTGCTGCTGGAGCGGCGGCAGCCTCTACGGCAGCCGGCCGCCGCGCCCCGCGTCTGCCGCTGCGCAGTTCGTGGCAAAGCGTGAACATTGGCGACATTGGCCACACGCCGGGCGCGCTCACGCTGCTCGAAACGCATTTTCCGCAGGCGGAGATCGCTTTGTGGCCGCGGCACCTCGAAGGCGTGGCGCTCGAAATGATCCAGCGCAACTATCCGCGCGTGAAGTTGGTGCGCGGGGTGTTGGGTTCGCCCGAGGTGGTGCGGGCATGGAGCGAAACCAATCTCTACATCAGCGGATCTGGCTCCGGCTTTCCAGACTCAAGCCACGCCGCGGCGTTTCACCGCGCCACCAGCAAGCCGTTCGGCGTCTTCGGCGTCAGCACGGATCCGGTGTCGGGCTTTGGCGGCGGGCTTATTCCGGAAGGCGGCACTCTGAAGGATCTGCGCGCGAAGGCGCTTGCGTTGCCGCCCACGCATCTAGATGAGGACCTGCGTTCCGTCCTGGACCGCGCGTCGTTCTTCTTCTGCCGCGACTCGATCTCGGTGGACTATCTCCGCGCGCAACGCGCCAAGACGCCGATTCTCGAATTCGGCCCCGACGCGCAACTCGGCATGCACCTGCGTGACGACGCGCGCGCCGAGGCTTATCTGCGCGCGCAAGGACTGGAGCCAGGCAAGTTCATTTGTGTGATCCCGCGCCTGCGCTACACGCCGTACTACCGCATCGACGGCCGCCCGCGCCAACCGGCGGACGACGTGAAGGACGCGATCAACACGCGCACCACTGAAGGCGACCACGCGAAGCTGAGGGAGATGATCGTCGCATACGTGAACCAAACCGGCCATCGGGTGCTGGCCTGCGCGGAGATGACGTATCAGGTGGAGATGGCGAAGCAAGTGCTGGTGGACCCGCTCCCGGCGGACGTGAAGAAGAACGTGGTGTGGCGCGATACCTTCTGGCTGCCGGACGAAGCGGCATCCGTCTACGCCCGCGCGCAGGCCGTGATCAGCGTTGAGTGCCACTCGCCGTTGATTGCGCTGCGCAACGGCACGTCTGCGTTCTACGTGCGGCAACCCACCGACACATCCAAGGGTCAGATGTATCGCGACTTCGGCGCGGGCGAGTGGTTCTTTGAACTAGACGAAACGTCCGGTGCGGAATTGTGGTCGCGCCTGCAAGCGATAGTGAAAAATCCCGCCGCGGCGCGGGCGCGGGTGGCCACAATCCGCAAGGACGTGGAGGCGCGCCAGCAGCGCATGGTGCAGGCCGCCCAGCGTGCTGCGCGGGTTTGAGCTCAGTCCACGTCGAACAGGTGCGAGATGTACGGAAAGCCGTTCATCGCCAGGCGGCATGACGGGCCGTGGCCCCACCACCGCGGTGCATGCCACGTGTAAGGCGGCACGTACATCACGTCGACTTCTTCGGTGATCACCACGCCCACCTTCTCGATGGGGTAACGAATCTGGCCACTCATGATCAGCCAGTATTCAGCGCCTTCGGGATGATAGTGGCCCTTGTTTTCGGGTCGAGAGGCGGAAGCTTCGAGTTGTAACCGCAGATGAAGTTGGCGGTGCCGCGATCGTTCTGTACCAGCCGGATCGTGCCCTTCAGCTTGCCTTCTTCGACTGCCTTGGCCACTCGTCGTAATGAACCTGCGGCTTGTTGTTGCGTGTGTAGACGCCGATCTCGCGATTGTTCGATTTCACAGGAATCCAAGCGGTCCCCGCGGGCGGCTTTTCGGCGGGTGCGCCGGTGGATTCATACAGCGTCTTTGCGCCGGCGATGTTGGTTTCAAACACCAGTGCCGGTTGGTTGCCCACCACTTCCCACGAGTAGAACGTCTGCATGGGCACTTGAATGATGGAGCCTTTGCGGCCGCTCGCCGGGCCCACGGACTCGATGTCGAACTTCATTTCGTCATCCATCACCACCCACCAGGCACGCGTATCCGGATGCAGGGCGCGGCGCGTGCGCGAGCCGGGCCTGGCCTGAATGCTCTCGCTGCGCAGATGCTTATCGTCCACAATTACTTCGCGCCAATCGGCGTGCGCGGCGTGCTTGGCGCGCAGGTCCTTCAACCTGGTGTGCGGCTTGTGCGGTCCTTTATAGACGGCGGGCTGACCCTTGGGGGCCCACAACTGCGCTTGCGCGATGAGAGCGGCCGCGGAGCAAAGAAACGCCGCCGCGGCGGCAAAGATCTTCATGGTGCTCTAGTAGCCCTTCTGCTTGTTCACAACGTTGATGAGCGGGAAACCTCCAGCAAACCGGCGGACGTTTTCCGCGTAGAAGTCAATCAGGCGCACCTGACGATCCGGGCTCCAGCCCGACGTGTGGGCCGACATGATCACGTTGTCGCAATCGAAGATCGGGTGGCCCGGCGGCGCCGGCTCAGTGGGAAACACGTCCAGGCCCGCGCCGGCTATCCAGCCTTCCTTCAGCGCGCGCGTGAGCGCCATGTCGTCAAACAACATGCCGCGCGACAGCGCCAGGAAGTAGGCGGTCTTCTTCATCGAGCGGAACACTTGCTCGTTGAACATGCGCTCGGTTTGTTTGGTGTGCGGCGCGGCGGCCACCAGCACGTCCACCTGCGGCACCATCTTCATGAAGTAGGACGGGTCATGCAGTTCGTCGACGTACTCGGGCTTGTGAATTGGCTCGGCGTCGGTGGCAATGATGCGCATGTCGAGGCCGTAATGCGCGCGGCGCGCGATGGCCTGCCCGATGCCGCCCAAGCCCACGATGCCCATCGTGCGGCCCACCATTTCCACGTGATGATCGCTCCTGGTGCTGCCCACCGGATTGTTGGTCTTGTGGCGATAGAACTGCGGCAGGTAATGTTTAACGATGCCGCGCGACAGGCACAGCAACATGCCGGTGGCGGTTTCTGAAATGCCGGGGGCGAAGATGCGCGCATAGTTGGTGGTCATCGGGCCGCGCGCGCGAAACTCGTTGTCCATGCCTTCCATGCCCGCGCCGCCCGCTTGTAGCCATTTCACTTTGGGCGCGAAATCGAGTTCAGAGCCGCGCAGATCGCCATATACCGCGTCGGCATCACGGAGCTTGGTTTTGAACTCCTCGCGCGTGGCGCAGATCACAATTTCCACCTGCGCGTGGCCGGCCGCCGCGGCCTGAATCTTCTCCACTTCGTGCGGCTCGAACTTATACATAGTGACGATCTTCAGCGCCTTGGCGGCGCCAGTTGCTTGCGGCATGGCAGCCAGTTGCGTGCTCACGGGCGCGGCGGCGGCGCCGGCGGCAAGAATGGTGCGGCGAGTAAAACGGCTTTCTGACATGGCCTCTGTTTTACCATAAAAGTTCATGAAAATCGCCCTGCCGCTCGCGGCATGCCTGTCGGTGCCGATCCTTTCGGCGCAGTTGCCGCGTGCCGATCGTGCCCGAGTGCTGAAGCAGATGGACGACACCGCGCCGCACTACGGCCAGTTGTCGCGCTTGATCTGGGAGTTCGCTGAGGTCGGCTACAAAGAGACGAAGAGCTCGGCACTCCTGCAGGACGAGTTGCGCAAGCACGGCTTTCGCATCGAAGAAAACATTGGCAACATTCCCACCGCTTTCACGGCCACGTGGGGGAGCGGCGCGCCGGTGATTGCGCTCATGGGCGAGTATGACGCGCTGCCGGAGTTGTCGCAGGAAGATGTGCCGGAGCGCAAGCCGCGTAGCGTGGGCGCGCCCGGACATGGTTGCGGGCACAATCTGTTTGGCGCGGCGGTGGCGATGGCGGCGATTACGGCGAAAGACTACGTGGAACAGCACAAGCTGCCGGGCACGATCCGCTTCTACGGCACGCCGGCGGAAGAAGGCGGCGGTGGCAAAGTGTACATGGCGCGCGCTGGTGCGTTTCGCGACGCGGACGTGGCGCTCACGTGGCACCCGGGCTCGGAGAATCATGCAGGGCTCGGCAGTTCGCTCGCCAACATCAATGCGAAGTTCAAATTCCGCGGCGTGGCTTCGCATGCGGCCTCGGCGCCGTGGAACGGGCGATCTGCGCTTGACGCGGTACTGCTGATGAATCATGCGCTTGAGCTGATGCGCGAACACGTGCCCACGGAAACGCGCATCCACTACATCATTACCAAGGGCGGCGCCGCGCCCAACATCGTGCCGGAGAATGCGGAAACCTACGTCTATGCGCGGCATCCGAAGATGACCGTGCTCGATGGCGTGTGGGCGCGCGTGGTCAAATGCGCCGAGGCCGCCGCGCTGGCCACGGAAACGAAGATGGAGATGGAGATAGTGAACTCCGTGTGGGACGTACTGCCGAACGACGCGTTGGCCGCGCTACTCGACAAGAATCTGAACGCGGCGGGAGGCGTGAAGTACACGCCCGAAGAGCGCGCCTTCGCCGAAAAACTCCGCCGCACGATGGACCTTTCGTCCGCGCCGCCGCTAGGCAGCGAAGAAACCATCGTCCCTCCGCAAGTGATGCGCGGCCTCGGTGGTTCCACCGATGTGGGCGACATTAGCTGGCAACTGCCCACCGCACAGTTCACGGCCGCCACCTGGGCGCCGGGCACTTCGGCGCACTCCTGGCAATCCACGGCGTTCTCCGGCATGACCATCGGCCGCAAAGGCATGCTGGTGGCGGCTAAGACGCTGGCTCTCACGGTGTTGGATCTACTGCATGATCCGCAACAGGTGAAGCTGGCGCGCGAGGCCTTTGAGAAGCGCCGCGCGGGTGTGGAGTACCGTTCGCGCGTGCCGGCCTTGCAAGGCGCGCCGCTCACGTATCGCGATACCAAGTAAAAAGTCCATGACGATCCCCTTCATCAAAGCCCACGGCGCCGGCAACGACTTTGTCTTCACCTTCTCGCGCGACCTGCCGGGCCGAGTCGGCCTGAGAGAGTTCCCTGAAATCGCGAAAGCCATCTGTCACCGCAATACTGGTGTGGGCGCCGACGGCTGGTACATCATCGATCGCATCGTGGGCGGCGCGCATGCGGCCATACGGCTGTGGAACTCCGACGGCTCCAAGGCCGAATTGTCCGGCAACGGAACGCGTTGCGCCTGCGCGATTCTAGTGGACCAGGGTCTTGCGCCCGCGGAGGTGCACGTAGCCACGGGCTCCGGCATCAAGATCGCCACGCTCCAACGCAGCGATAACGATGGCTACCGGTTTGAAATGGACATGGGCATTCCCACCTTGGCCGCGGGCAACCTTCACACCATGATCGGGCTCACCACCGGCCAGCGCGACGCAACGATCATCGATGTGGGCAATCCGCAATGCTCGATCGCGGTGGACGGCTTCGATTTCGATTGGAGACGCGAAGGCGACGAAATCGAAAACCACCGCCGCTTTGCGCCTGGTAAAACAAATGTGAGCTTCTTCGTGAAGGTGGGCGACCGCACGATTGACGTGCGTTTCTGGGAACGCGGCGCGCATCACACGCTGAGCAGCGGCACCGGTTCAGTGGGTGCGGCCGTGACGGCGATTCTGCGCGGGATGGTGGAAAGCCCTGTGACCGTGCAGACGGAGTTCTGCCCGATGACCGTTCGTTGGGACCGCCCGCAGGATGCCGTTTACCTCACCGGACCTGCTTGCATCGTGGCCTCGGGCGAGTTCAATTACGCGGGCTGAGAGTACGTCGGCGCGCGGTGGGCTACGAGCGTTCCAAGAACTACTTGACTATTCCTGCATTCCTACCCCCCCTGGCAGAATCGCTCCATTACCTATGTCACGAGCGATGCACCGGTCCGCTTGTTCGCGAGTATTAATGGCTGCGGTAGCGGCCGGGCTGGGAATGGTGGCGCCCTTGCATGCCACCGCCTTCACGATTGCGGTGGACTTCAGCGGCGGCGGGTTAACCACCACACAGCAGGACCGCTTTCGCGACGCGGCCGGGATCTGGATGAGTCTGCTGCCGCAGTACCAGCCGGGGATCAACATCACTTCGCTCGGCATTGGAGCATCCGGAGTATCGATTGACGGTAGCGGCGGTGTGCTGAGTCAGGCCGGACCTACCTATGCCACGGTGCAGGGTGGATACTTCCTCGCCACGCAGGGCATCATGCGGTTCGACACGGCCGACTTGGCGGCGATGGAAACGAGCGGGTCGCTGTTCTCCGTCATCCTGCATGAAATGGCGCAAGTGATGGGCTTCGGCACGTTGTGGGAATTGAACGGCGTCTACACGAACGGCACCGGCCAGTACACTGGCTCGCATGGCGTGGCAGCGTATCGGAGCGAGTTCAATCAGCCGGGCGCGACGTTTGTACCGGCAGAATTGGGCGGTGGTCCGGGGACGGCCAATGCGCACTGGAACGAAGTGGACGGCGGCGCGGGCGCCACAAGGGTTGTGAGCGCGCAGGGCGACATGCGAAATGAGTTGATGACGGGCTGGCTGAATTCCTCGCCCTACATCAGCAATCTGACGGTCGAGTCGTTCCGGGACATCGGTTATCTGCCGGCTTCTTCCCTGACGCCCGTGCCGGAACCCAGCACGTTTATGTTGTTCGGCGCAAGCTCTACGCTGGTTGGCGTGCTTCGCCGCTGGGTGCGGTAACGACACTCACCACGCGCCCGCCCCCCGCATCGTCCGGTGCGATGCGCACTTCGGCGCGCGCCGCCGGCCACAACTCAGGGAATCGCTCGCCCCACTCGATCAGCGCGAGCGCGCCGGGACGCGCGAGCAATTCATCCAGCCCCAATGACTCTACTTGGTGCGCTTCGTCTAGCCGGTAGAGGTCGATGTGATAGAGGCGTGCAGGCTCGCCATACTCGTGGATCAACGTGAAGGTGGGGCTCGACACTTCATCCCGCGATGCCGCGCCGCGCGCTTCGGCGATGCCTTTGGCAAGCGTGGTTTTGCCCGCCCCGAGATCGCCGATGAGCAGCACGAGGCCTGCCGGCGGCAGCAGCCCCCCGGTGACGAGCCGCGCGCCGAGCGCGATCATCTCTTCTTCGGATTGCGGAGCAAAGGTGAGCACTAGTGGGCGGACTTCACGGTCTCGAGGGCCTTGGCCACTTCCGGCCGCACTTCGCGCGCGGCGGGATAGAACTGCGAGAACGTGTTGTCGGCCGCGCCGTGCAGGTTGTGGCAATTCCAGCAGGCTTCCTTCGGATATGCCTTAGCCGTGTCGAGCGGCTTGCCTTCGCTTGAAAAGAACTTGTAGTAGCGCCACTTTTCCGCGAAACGCTTGCTGTCTTTCACGCCCACCTCGATCCCCACCACCTGGTGCTGAAAGATGCCCTGCTTGTTGATCGACGCATGCGTGCCGGGTTTGACGATCTCCATTACCAGCATCGCGCCGTCCGGATACTCGCCGGTGTGCGCGAAGTGATCGTAGGCGGCGGACTGCACGTAGATGTTGTGGAAGGTGGACGGCTTCGGCTTTTGCGTGTCCACCGTTTCGCCCTCGGTATAGCCCATGCCGTAGTTTGCGCCGAGGAAGATCCAGCGGCGGTAGCCCTCGGGCCGTTTCATTGCGCCGGATGAATCGAACGAGGGTCTGGTGAAGGAGCCCGCTGCCAGCGCCATGGCCGCGCTGGCGAAGATCGGGAATGCGAAGCGGCGAAGCATCATTCCCTATCCTAGTGCAACGCGCCGAGTCTACGCGGTGGCGGCTTTCTTCTTCGGCGCGCGCTGGGCGCGCTTGGCCGGCTTTTTCGCCTGCCGCCTTGAAGACGGCGGGGGCGCCACGATCTTCGTATCGAAGAGCGCAACCGCTTCCGCGGCAGGCAGCGCCGCGCCGAACAGATAGCCTTGTGCCATGGGGCAGCCGAGATCCACCAATGCGTCACGCTGCTCTTCGGTCTCGACGCCCTCCGCCACCACGATCATCTGCAGCGACGCCGCCAGCGAGATAATGGCTCGGACCATTTCTTTGCCAGTTCCGTCGGCGCGGAGTTGCGCGACAAAGGACCGGTCAATCTTCACCGCGTTGAACGGCAGTTTGGCCAGCTGGCTGAGCGGAGAGTAGCCCAGACCGAAGTCGTCGAGCTGCAGATCCACGCCGGTGTTCTTGAGCGCCTGCAGAGTGCGGTTGGCGAGTTCGGTATCTTCGGCCACGACCGATTCGGTGATCTCCAGTTGCAGCAACGCCGGGTTGACCCCCGCGGTTTGCATGATCCGCTGCACATCGAGCGCCAGACGCCGGTCTTGAAACTGGCTCGGCGAGACGTAGACGCTGACGCGGCAGCCGGCCATGCGCGGCGCCCACTCCTGCATCTGGCGGCACGCTTCCTCAATCGCCCACAGGCCAATGGGCAGAATCGCCCCGCTCTCCTCGGCGACGGGCACAAAGTGGCCCGGCCCCAACAGCCCGCGCGAGGGATGCTCCCAACGTAGCAGTGCTTGGGAACCGGCGAGTTTTCCGGAAGCCAAGTGATATTTGGGTTGATAGTGCAGCACAAACTGCCGGCCGCGCAAGGCCTGCGAGAGTTCACGCCCGAGTTCGGCGCGCGCCACTACTTCGGCACGTATGGTAGCGTCGAACACTTCAAAGCGCGACTTGCCGTTTGCCTTGGCGCGATACACCGCCGTGTCGGCATCGCGTAGAAGTTCTTCGGTGCAGCGGTAGCCTGGATGCACGCGAGCCACGCCGATGCTGGCGGTAGTGGACGCTGCGCGGCCGTCCAGTTCGATGGGGCGAGCGATTTCAGTGAGGAACGATTCGGCGAGTCCGCGCGCGACGGCCTCGGCGGCGGGCATCACCAGCACGCCGAATTCGTCACCGCCTAATCGCGCCACCACGTGCCGCGACTCGGGCAGTTCCACCTCCACCGTGCGTTGCAGGCGGCGTCCGAGTTCGAGCAGCAGTTCATCGCCGGCGAGATGGCCGAGGCTGTCGTTGACGATCTTGAAACGGTCGAGGTCGAGAAAGCGCCCGGTACCGCCGAAGGTGGATGAGGTGAAAAGGGCGCCGTTGCCTCCGGTCCGGTCATCAGTTTGGGTTTTCCGCGTACCGGTGGCATAATCCCTGATTGGCGAGGCCCTCTTCTTCTCGCGTTGACCAAGCACTCCGTCAGAAGCAATGCAACAATCCCGCGTGCA
>VFZP01000065.1 GCA_016871115.1 Acidobacteriota bacterium | reverse complement strand
GCTGGCCTCCATCTTAGAAAGAAACACAATTGCTCAGAAAATTGTTCCAAACGAAAGCAAGGTAGCGTAACATGTTCTTACACGCTGTCCCGACCTTCAACTATATTTGGGACATCCTCGCTGGTTTTGTTTGTCACCCATTGGGTGCTGTCCTCCGCAGGGGCCTTCATTGCCTTCAAACCCTTATGGATACTGATGCGGACGAGCATCCGAGAGACTCGCACGCGCGGCTCAAAACGGAAATGTGGGTTAATTCATCAATGAGGTGGGCGTCCAGGTCCACGTTCTTGTGCTCGAATTCCGGTACGGAGAACTTCGTGACGCGGCCCTTATGTTCCAGCCAGCCTTCCAGTTTTTCGAGCTTCCGCTCAAAGCCGTCAGCCTTGGGCGTCACCGTGTAGGTGCGCTTTTCCTCGCGCGCCACTTTTCCGTTCGACCGCAGGAGCTGGGCATGCACGAACTGCGTGTACACGACCCTCGCGCGGCCGGCCTGGGCCCGCTGTTGCGAGGCCGCGAGCCCGGCCAGCAATTCTTCCACGCTCACTGTCCCAGAGGCAGCAAGCGCCAGAGGCACTAGGAGCATCTAGGAGCATCATGGCCGGTTACTCCTCGTCGTCGTCGTCCTCGTCCTTGTCTTTGTCCTTGGTCTTCTGCTTGCCCGTCGACGCCGGCCCGATATTGATGTTCGGAATCCCCGCCTTGCCGCTCAGCGCGCGCAGGTCCGCCGGGTCCATCGTGCCGACGATGTTCACGATCGTCACTTCCTTCGGTTCCCAGGCCAGCACCACTAGACCCTGCATCTGCTTGCCGTCGGTACGCATATAGACGCCGGCATTGTCGCCTTTGCCCTTTTCGCGCACGTCCACCATCTTTTGCCAGCCGGGGCCCTCCACCTGCTTGCGGATCCCTTCGAGGTCAGCGTCGTTATACTCGCCTTCTTTTTCGAATTCCAGCACGCGGACATAGATGCCCTTCAACTTGCCGATGATGCGCTTGGCGTCGGCCTCGTCTTTCTTCGAGTCCGACAGGAAGTTCTGAACGAAGTTGAGCATCGTCGAGTCCAGATTCACTTCCACCGTCTTCTTGGCCTTCGGCGCCAGACGGTCGAACTTCAGCATGTTCTGAAACTCAGTGGGTCGGCCCAGCGCCGGAGTAGCCAGCAACAGCGCGAGCAGAGCGAACTTTGTGTATTTCATGATTAGTGCGTGCTCCCATTCAGAACCTGATTGACCGGGGCGAGTTTCTCGCCCGTGATTTCCAGGGCCAGGAACAACTGGCGCTTCACCTCTCCGCCACGGCGGATATCTTCCGCCCCTTTCACCCACGCCGCGCCGAACGTCATCAGCATGGTGGCCGCCAGCGCGGCCGCCAGCCACGGCATGGGACGCGGGCGGCGCTGCTGCGGCGGCGGCGCGCGCGTGTGGGCAATCACCTTCTCTGCAAACCCCGCCGGCGGTTCGACGCGCTGCATCACGCGCCGCAGTTCGAGTTCAAACTTGTCGTTGTCCATCGTCACTTCGTCCCTTGCATCTTTTCCATCCGCCCGCGCAGCAGCGCCAGCGCCCGGTGCAAACTGCTCTTCACCGTGCCCACCGGGATGCCCAGCGTCTCGGCAATCTCGGCGGGCTCCAACTCTTCCTGAAACCGCAGCACCACCATCATCCGGAACCGGTCCGGCAGGCGGGCAATCTGGCGGTCAAGCTGGCTGCGCAGCCATGGGTCCGCCTCGCGCTGTACCGCCCGCGGCTCCGGGGCGCTGTCGAGCCCCACCTGCGGCCGCACGCCCGCCCGCCGCGAATGGTCAATACGCCGCTGCGTCATCACCCGCCGTAGCCAGTTCACCAGGTGCGCAGGCGTTTGAATCTGTTCGATGTTCCGGTGCAGTTGCAGAAACGCATCCTGCGCCAGCTCTTCAGCCACCACCCGGTCCCGCAGCAAATACCAGCCGATCGAAAAGACCATCGACTGGTGGTCACGCACGATCTGCGGAAAACTGGCGAGCGAGGCAACCGGCGGTTTGGGCACTACCAGGAAGATCGTTTCTTTGCGTCTCTCACTGGCTAGATACGCAACCCGAGGCTTCGAGGTGGCAAAAAAGTTCGCTACCCTAGAAGACTCCCGCCAAAATGAAGCAGCAACAACCTCAGCAGACCAAGAGCATTACCCCCCGCGGCGACGATTTCGCCGCCTGGTACCAGGATGTGGTCCTCCAGGGCGACATGGCCGAACCGGCCGAAGTGGTGAAGGGGTGCATGGTGATCAAACCCAACGGCTACGCCGTGTGGGAGCGCCTCCAGGCCGAGTTGGACCGCCGCTTCAAGGCCACTGGCCACAAGAACGTCTATTTCCCGCTGTTCATCCCCGAAAGCTTCCTGAAGAAGGAAGCCGAGCACGTGGAAGGCTTCTCCCCTGAGCTCGCCGTGGTAACGCACGCTGGCGGCAAGAAGCTCGAAGAGGCCTACGTCGTCCGGCCTACGTCCGAGACCATCATCGGCCACTTCTTCTCGCGCTGGATCCAGAGCTATCGCGACCTGCCCATGCTACTGAACCAATGGGCCAACGTCGTGCGCTGGGAGCTCCGCACGCGCATGTTCCTCCGCACCTCTGAGTTCCTCTGGCAGGAGGGCCACACCGCTCACGCCACCCAGCAGGAAGCCTACGAAGAGGCCGTGAAGATGCTGCACGTCTACGGCGACGTGGCCGAGAATGTGATGGCCATGCCCGTGATCCGCGGCGTGAAAACGCGCGCCGAGAAGTTCGCCGGCGCGGACCGTTCGTTCTGCATCGAAGCCATGATGCAGAACGGTCTCGCGCTGCAGGCCGGCACCAGCCACGAGCTCGGCCAGAACTTCGGCAAGGCCTTCGACGTTACGTATCAAAGCAAGGAAGGCAAACTCGAATTCGTGTGGCAAACGTCGTGGGGCGTCTCCACGCGCCTGATCGGCGGACTCATCATGACGCACTCAGACGACAATGGCCTCGTGCTGCCGCCCGCGCTCGCGCCCACTAAAGTGGTGATCGTTCCCATCCTGCGCAAGGATACCGACGTCGAGCAGTTGCTGGGCAAAGTGAACGCCGTCGCGGCCGATCTGAATGCCGCCGGAATCGCCACCGAAGTGGATGACCGCACGGAACACAGCCCCGGCGCCAAGTTCTTTCACTGGGAAACGCGCGGCGTGCCCGTGGTGCTCGAAATCGGCCCGCGCGACCTTGCCGCCAACACGTGCGTGCTGAAGCGCCGCGACCTCGGCACCAAGGAGCCGGCTTCGCTCGACGGCATCGTGGCGACGATTCAAGGCTCGCTCGACCGCATGCAGACCGAACTCCTCGAAGCCGGCCGCGCCCGCCTCGCCGCCAACACCGTGGTGGCGAACTCGATCGGCGAAGTGGAAGAGATCCTCTCGCAAGCCACCGCCGAAAAAGGCGGCGGCAAGTTTGTGATGGCGCACATCAAAGACGACCCCGCCTGCGACGCGCGCGTGAAGGAGTTCAAGGCGAGCGTACGGTGCATTCCGCTTGAAGACCGGTTTGACGGCCCCGGCAAGTGCATCGTCACCGGCGAGCCCGTGGAGAAGCGGGCCGTGATCGCCAAGTCGTACTAGCGGGAAGGACACCTTTCCGCCAATGTGTCCTTGTAAAAAGGACACATTACTGTTAATCTGTCCTTATGGAAAGGATGGGTCTCCGCGACGTCATCTGCCAGAAGCTGGCGGACACCATCGCCTCGAAACCCGTCGAGGCCACCTCGCGCGACATCAAGCTCACCAAACTCCCCCGCCGCGCCCACGCCATCATCGGCATGCGCCGCGCCGGAAAAACATCCTTCCTGCATCAATGCCTCCAAGAGCGCTTGGCCGCCGGCACGCCGCGAGAAGCACTCGTCTACTTCAGCTTTGAAGACGAGCGCCTCGGCGGACTCACCGCGGCCGGGCTCAACTGGATCCTTGAAGAGTACTTCGCGCGCTACCCGCAGTTTCGCGACGGCCAAAAAGTGACGTTCTTCTTCGACGAAATCCAAGTGGTGCCCGGCTGGGAAACCTTCGTGCGCCGCATCCTCGACTCCGAGTCGCTCGAAGTCTTCGTCAGCGGTTCCTCGGCCAAAATGCTCAGCCGCGAAGTGGCTACGTCGCTCCGCGGCCGCGCCACCGAGACCACGGTCTTCCCGTTCAGCTTCCGCGAGTTCCTCCGCCACCGCGGCATCGCGCCGCCCGAAGACCCGGCGTTTGTGCCGAAGGCCCAACGCTCGCAACTCGATCGACTCTGCCGTGCCTTCATCACCGAAGGCGGCTTTCCAGAAGCACAGGAACTCCCCGATTCGGTCCGCGTCGCGCTGCTGCAAAGCTATGTGGACACCGTGATCTTTCGCGATGTGGTCGAGCGCCATAACGTCACCAGCATCGTGGCGCTGCGGCGTCTCACGCGCCAACTGCTGGGCGCTTCCGGCGGCCTGTTCAGCATCCACCGCTTTCTCAACGATCTGAAGTCGCAAGGCGTGGCCGCCAGCAAAGACACGCTGCATGCGCTGCTGGGGCACCTCGAAGACGCGTTCCTCGTTCGCATGGTGCCCATGGCCACGTCGAGCGAACGCCAGCGGCAATCGAACCCGCGCAAGATCTACCCTGTGGATGCGGGCCTCGGCCACGCCTTCGATCGCAGCGGCAAGGCCAACGTGGGCCATGCGCTCGAGAATCTGGTGGAGGTGGAACTGGAGCGGCGCGGCTGCGAACTCGGCTACGTGCGCACCGAGGATGGCTTCGAGGTGGGCTTCCTCGCCACGCCCCGCACCGGCGCGCCGCTCCTGATGCAGGTGTGCGCCGAACTAAATGACCCCGCAATGGTGGACCGCGAACTCCGCGCACTCGAAGCCGCCCGCGCCGCGCATCCCCGCGCCACGCGCTGGCTGATCACGCTCGGCACGGCGGACGCGATGGAACTACAGGCGCAAGTGCCGAAAGGAACCACCGTCAAGCCAGCTTGGCAGTGGTTCCTCGAAGGCGAGCCTGCGGCTTAGAAGCGAATCACCGCCTGGTAGCGCATTACGCGGCTACCGCCGTCCGCAAACTGCGGTTTGAGGAATCGCCCCGCCGGCGAGTTGGCAACGTTAGCGGAAATCCCTTGTTGACCAGGTGAAAACGGGCTGACGCTGGGCGAGCCGTACTGCGGGTGGTTCACAATGTTGTAGATCTCCGCCCGCAACTGCAGATTCACACGTTCGGTGATGCGGGTGGTCTTGGTGAGATTCATATCGAAGTTGTTGATCCCCGGAGTCCGCAGCGTGTTCCGGCCAAGATTCCCGGTGCGCAGCGGAGTGTTGCCGGTATGAGCGGGCAGACCGATGAACATCGCCTCCGACGGGCTGATCGGGGCGTTGCTGGCTTCCGGGTTGCAGTAGTTGGTGGTCGGGCAAGCCGTGGGGTTCCACTGTGCCCGTACGCCGGGCCGCCCGTTCGGGTTGAAGTCTGGACGGTCGAAATTTCCACCGATGCCATCCGCATCCAGTCCGTTGAAGATCGTCAAGGGCACGCCGGTTTCAAAGGTCGTAATGCCGCTGATCTCCCAGCCATGCATGACGCGTTGAGCCAATCCCGTGCGGTCCGCGCCCCAGGGAAGCTGGTAGAGATAGCTGAAGACGGCGCGATGGGTGCGGTCGAAGAACGACAGGCCGCGGTCGATAGACAAGCCGCCGTAGATGGACGGCAGCGCGGTGTTCTGGGGCAGGTTGGTGGCACCGACACCGAAAATCTCGCTCGCGTTATCGATCGCCTTTGACCACGTGTAGGAAGCGCGCAGCAGGAGGCCCTTGGACATTCGCCGTTGCAGCAAGCTCTGGAAGGCATGGTAGTTCGACTTGCCCGCATTGGTGCGCGTCAACCGTCCGCCCTGCAGGTTGTCCAGCCGGCCCTGAGTTGTATAGGGCGGCGTCACATTGGCTGGCATAATCCGCATGCTAACCGGCACCAGCGGATTGAAGTCCTCGTTGACAAACAGACGAGTCCCCTTGGAGCCGACGTAGGAAACGTCCATCATCATGGCTTCGGTCAGTTGGCGCTGCAAGCCGAACGACCAGCGCTGCGTGTAGGGGTTCACCAGATTCTGCGACATGAGCACTTGCGAGTCGATCGGCAGAATCGCGCGGGCCTGGCGCGGCAGATTCGTCGAATGGTTGGGCAAGCCGCGCGGGTTGGCGGTGGTGACTTGCGAGGGCACCGACGTCGAGATCAGGTTGGGGACCGCGGCCACGGCGTTCGACGCGATGTTGTTGAAGAAGGAGTCATACCCCATCTGATACCCGGTACGGATAACCGACTTCCGGTTTCCAAACAACTTCGCGGCCAGGCTGCTCGCACCTTCGGGCGACCAGGCAATCCCCAGCATCGGCGAGAAGTTGTTCCGGTCTCGCTTCACCTGATTCGGTTGGCTGTAGGGGCCGGTGAACGTCACCGGATCGAGGTTGAAGATGCCTGAGTAGGCCGGCTTGAGCAGCGAATTCATCGGCGTGCCGAAGTCCTCATAACGCAGGCCGAGCGTGAGTGTCAGCGAGTTCGTGGCGCGCCACCGGTCCTGGAAGAAGTAAGCCGACCGCAGCAGCCCCGGATAGAAGGTTGCGTTGCCGAAGTCGCGAGAGGCCGAGCCCGTGCCGCCCAAGTCGTCCACAAAATTGGCAAACCCGGTGAAGCCGCTCGAAGCGCCGTACGACAGAGAACCGCGGATGACGCTCGGCGCGGTCTGCCGCGAACGCTGCTGCAGCAGATCCAGCCCGGTGCGAAATGTGTGCCGGCCTCGCACAATGCTCACTGTGTCCTGCAGCGAGTAGTTATTGGCGATGCGGCCCTGCGGCAGATTGGTTTGGACGCCGAACCCCGAGATGCCCGCGATGCTGTAAGACGGCAGTGTCTTGCCCAGCGCGTTCGCCGTATCCACCGGAAAGTCCAGCGTGATGCGGTTATAGGAAAGCCGCAGTTCGTTGGTGACGGTGGGTGAGAAAATATGCGTTTCAGTCAGTGCGGCATTCTGGTAGCGCACTGGGCTGGACGTGGAAAAGCCAGGGAAGAACCCGGTGGCTCCGCCCTGCGGCGAGGAGATATCGTCAATCACATAACGCCCCGACAGTTGGTCGTTGTTGCTGATCTGGTGATCCACGCGTGTGGTGATCTGGCGCGAACGGTAGGTGGCGGAGTACGGGAAGAGCACGGTGCCGAATTCAATAGCCGGCCGGCCGTTGCCGAGCGCCACCGGGAAGAACTGCGAGTTCGCCGTGGCGTTCGCCGAGATCTCGTTGTACAGATCCACCCGCGGATTGGTGCCGCGCGGGAACACCTGATTCAACGCCGCCCGCCCAGCGGCCGATAAAGTCGTCAGCGTCACAGTGCTTTGCGAAACCTGACGCTGGTCCTGAAACGACCCGAAAAAGAACGTCTTGTTCTTCCGGATCGGGCCGCCCAACGTGGCGCCGTACCATTGTTCGGTGCCCGGCAACGGACGCCCCCGCTCGCGCACTGCCGCCGCCAGCGACTGCGTGTTGGTGATCGCGTCGTCAAACGTGGCA
Source organism: Acidobacteriota bacterium (assembly GCA_016871115.1). Taxonomy (GTDB): domain Bacteria; phylum Acidobacteriota; class Terriglobia; order Bryobacterales; family Bryobacteraceae; genus VFZP01. The sequence goes on along the minus strand of VFZP01000065.1, from coordinate 12,326 downwards.
TCGATCAAATAAAGAGCCGAGCCGTGGAACTCGTTCGTGCCGGACTTGGTGATCACATTCACCACCGCGCCGCCCGCCCGGCCAAACTCGGAATCGAAGTTCGACGTCTGCACGGATACTTCCTGCACGGCTTCCGGGTTGCGGATCTGCAGCGCCTGTCCTGCCACTGAAATATCGTTGTTCTCCGTGCCGTCAATCATGAAGTTGTTTGACCGCCCACGCGAACCGTTCACCGAGAAGGTACCGGAGCCGAAGCCGTAGCGATTGGAGGAGACGCCCGGCAGCGTCAACGCCAACGACACCGCATTGCGCCCGGCGATGGGCAATTGGGCGGCCTGAGCGCCAGAGATCGTGCCGCCACGTACCGGAGCTTCCATCTGCAAAACCGCGTCACCCGAAGCAGCTACTTCTACCACCGTGGTTGTCTCGCCGACCTCCAATGTGAAATCCACCGACGTCAGTTGGCCAGCGGCTGCTGTGACCGCTCCGCGCGAAGCGGTCTGGAAGCCTCCGGCCTTCACCATCAGCCTGTATTCGCCTGGATCCACCGCGTCCAACCGGTAGGCGCCGGCTTCGTTGGTTTGCGTCGTGCGCACGGTCTGGCCGCGCAACTCGACGCTCGCATTGGGGACGGACGCGCCGGACGAGTCGGTAACCAAGCCAGAGATTGTGCCGCGGCTCGTCTGCGCCATGAGAGCGCCGGCAAATGCGACAAAAGAGACAAGAGTACGGAACGTACGATGTGACATCCAAACCTTCCCAACCAAGGAAATTTGTAGCCAGTGTCGCATATTCAAGGCAAGTGCGGCTCCCGGCCACGGGCCGTATAATCACAGGAGAGGTTCCATGCTGAAGAATTTGGCGTTGACGGCGGCCGTAGTAGGGGCGATGTTGCTGGCGCAGGACGCCGCCAAGGTGCCGCAGCCCCGGCAACCGGCTCAGGAGTTGAGCGACGCGGACATCATCAGACTCAACGTAACCCGCGTCAATCTGCTCTATACCGTCGTCGATAAACGCGGCCGCTTCGTCACGGACCTGGTGAAAGAAGACTTCGAGGTCTTCAAAGGCAAGAAACAGCAGACGATTTCCGACTTCACCGCCGAAAGCGACCTGCCGCTCCGCCTCGCCATCGTAATCGACACCTCCAACTCCATCCGCGACCGCTTCCGCTTCCAGCAGGAAGCCGCGCTCGAGTTCCTCCGCTCGGCCATGCGGCGCGACCGCGACAAGGCGATCGTCGTTGGCTTCGACATGCTCCCCAACCTCGCCACCGATCTCACCGACGACATGGGCAAGCTCGAAAACGCCGTGCGCGACCTCAAGCCCGGCGGCGGCACCTCGCTCTACGACGCCATCGCGTTTGCCTCGCGCGACAAGCTCAGCCAGGACCAGCCGCGCCACAAGTTCCGCCGCGCCATCGTGCTATTGAGCGACGGCGACGACAACAACAGCAAGTACACGCGCGACCAAGCCCTCGAACTGGCGCAGAAGGCGGATGTGGTGGTCTACACCATTTCCACCAACATCAGCCGCCTGGAAACCGACGGCGACAAAGTGCTGAAATACTATGCGCAGGAAACCGGCGGGCTTGCCTTCTTCCCGTTCAAAGTGGAAGATCTGGCGCAGTCGTTTGAAAACATCGCCAACGAAATGCGCCACCAGTACAGCGCGGCCTTCAACCCCGTGCCGCTGAAAGCCGACGGCCTGTTCCATGAGATCTCCTTGAAGGTGAAGAACCGCAAGGACCTGATTGTGCGGGCGCGCAAAGGCTACTACGCGCCGAAGCTATAGCGAGCTCCTCCCAAAGTGTTCATCATCAGCGCCCGGCCGCGCCAAACCAGTTGCTGAAACGCTGGAAGCTTTCGCTACGGGCGAGCGGCGTGGCCGTGGCGTGCATCACGAGACAGTAGCCAAGCAAAACGGGGAGGGGCCAGCGCGGGCGGCCGCCCCGCCACTCCAGCCAGATGAGGGCCGCGCAGGTGAGTTCCAGGAAAACCAGCGCTGCGTAGAGGGCCGCATCGAAGTCCGCCACCAGCGCGGGCAGCCAATTCACGAACACTCTCTCCAGAGCCGCCTCCAGCCGAATGAGCGCGCTGGCGGCCAGCGCCGCCACATGCAGTCGGATATCGCGCCTTCGTGCCGCTTGGATGGCAAAGGCAACGTAGATGCAGAATAGTGCGATCCCTGTGAGATCGAGCCAGACGAATTTCACGCTGGCCAGCCGAAAGCTGGCGATATTCTTGTACGCCATCATCCGCACCACGTAAACCCCGCTCACCGCGACGATGGCCGCCAGCGCGATGCTGGCATATCCGATGCGCCGGTGCCAATGGCGGCCGCCGCCGCCGTGCCGGATGAGAGCATATTGCAGCAACGGCAGCACCATCCAGGCCGTTGCCGACCATCCATGCACATGATGCGGCAGCGGGGTCTCGGGCAGTTTCGCAAAGAAGCCCGGCCATAAACCCACCACGGCCAGCAACAGCGCAGCCGCAAAGAAAGGAGCGGCTGCGCGTTGCACGCATCGATCCTTAGAACAGCACCTTCATCACCAGCACCGCTTGGCGGGTCGCGTTATTCTGGGCCGGGTTCAACTGCCCAAACCGTGGGTCCGCAACGTTGGCCGACGCCTGCGCCCCGAAGTACGCGTAGTCGAAGGCGTTCTGGAAGTCCGCACGGATCTGCCACCGGAGCCGCTCAAAGAATTTGAACTCCTTGTACGCCGAGATCTCCCAGCTCTGCAGATACCGGCTACGCACGTCCGGGAACCGCGTCGGGAAGTCGCGCAGCGTGAACGGCGCTTGCGCCGCTCTCGGAAATACCGTCGTGTCGTAGTACTTGTCGAAGAACGGATTGAACTTGTCGCGCCCGGCTGCCCGCGCCCGTTCGTTGCGTTGTTCTTCGGTCAGCACGGCGCTCCGCGCGGCCAGCGGCGAGGCATTCGGGAAGTCGAACGGCACGCCGCTCCGCGCCATGTACTGCACGTTGAAGTTCCAGCCGCCCAGCACGGCCTGTCCCGCGCCGCCGAGATTCGAGCCCCAGCGCTTGCCTTTGCCAAACGGCAACTCGTACGTGACGATACCCGTGAAGGTGTGCGGGATGTCGAACTGCTGCAGGCGCTGTTCCGGCCGTGTGTTCAGCAGGTTGCCCAGATTGGCGTCCTGCGCGTTCAGCAGGGTCACGCTTTCGAGGGTCTTTGACCATGTGTAGGAAAGCTGCGAGGAAAAGCCATTGGCAAAACGGCGCGACGCCTTCACTTGCAGCGAGTGGTAGTTCTGGCTGCCGACCGGCACGTTTGTGATGGTCACCTGCGAGAAATGCGGGAAGGCATTCAACAGCGTCGAGCGCGGCAGCATCGCGCCGTTCAAGCCCGACCCCGGGAGCCGCCCCGCCATCGGATTCGGCTGCGCCGCGTTAAAGTACGCCGGGCGCTCGGCCACCGGCAGGCGGGTCAACTCACCGCCCAGAATGAAATTCTGGGCAATGTTCACCGGGAGCTTGTCCGTGAGGTTGCCCGAATAGCTGGCATCCACCAGCCATGAGTTGAACAGCGTGCGCTGCAACCCAAAGGAAAACTGCTGCGAGTAGGGCAGCGGGCGATTGAGATACTGTGCCGCTACGGCCTGCCCCAGATTCGTCGCCAAACCCTGGCTTGAGCCGATCGCCTGCAGTAACCCATTCGGATACAAGTTCCGCGGGAACGGATCGTTGATAAAGGATGCCGGTGTGAGGTTGTTATCCACACTGGCGATCACCGAGGTGGGCTGGCTGAAACCCGTGTCCGGACCCGCCGCGTTCTGGCCCAGATAGCTCAAGCCGTAGCCGCCGCGCATCACCCAGCCGGGCAGGAACTGCCAGGCAATGCCCACGCGCGGCTGCCAGTTGTTGCGGTCGCGCAGAAACGCCTCGCGCGCCGCGCCACTGGTGCCCGCATAGAGCAGCCCGCCGCGCAGCGTCAAGCCCTGCACCTGGCTCTGCAGCGGACTCGCCTGGTCGAACGCAAACCCGCGCACCTGCCGGTTGAAGCGCTCCGCGATGGGGCCCTCGTAGTCCCAACGCAGGCCGAGATTCAACGTGACCGTACGCGTGATCTTCCAGTCATTCTGGAAGAACAGCGCCCCGTAGGAGTTGCGGTAGGCCGGCCAGATGTTCTTCTCGACATTTCCGCTGGTGATGGCGCCCGTGAGGAACGTCGCGATTTCATTGCCCGAAAGCGCATCGGCCTGCTGCGGATTGCGCTGCGTCCAGTTGCGGCCGAAGTTGAACGTACCGGACGACGCACCCGGGTTGTGCGTGTTCGAGTTGTACCGGCGGAGTTCGGCGCCAAACTTCCAGGTCTGTTTGCCGCGGATCATCGTCATGTTCGGCTGAATCGAGTACGTGTCCTGCGTCTCGTAGTTTGCCGTGCGCGTGGAGCCGAGCGACGAGTAGTTGTTGCCCGTGAAGTTGAAGCGCGGATACTGCCGCACGTCAAACTGCGACACTAGCGAGCTGGGGAAGCCCAGTTGCGCGGGGTCAAAGCCGCGCCCGAATACGTTACCGGAAAAGCCTTCATACCGCGCCAAGCCCCCGCGAAGATTGAACACGGCCGTCGGGTTCAGCGTGAACGTCCAGTCCGCACCCCAGTTGCGCGAAATGCGCGTGGACGGCGCTTCGGTGGACGGCTCAGCGGCGTTGGTGCCCCATTGCACGCGCGCGAAGTTCTCCCAGGGCGTCTGTCCGTAGCGCCAGCTCAGCCGGCTCCGGTCGCTCACCGCCCAGTCCATCTTTCCCAGCCACTGGTCATATTCGTTGCGCGAGGAGTTCACAAACAGATAGTTGTTCTGTCCGTCCAGCCCTTCGCTCGCGCGATTCGGCAGCGGGAAGAACCCCAGCGTGGTGGTGGCCACCGGATTCAGGCGCGACCGCGGAATCACGTTGCCCGGAAACTGCTGGCGCGGATTCGTCAGCGGATCGAAGATGGCAATCTGCTGTCCCGCATTGGTCAACAGCCGCGAGAAATCGCCGTTGCGCTGGTCAGCCGTCGGCAGCGTCCACAACTGCGTTTGGGGATTGCGCTCACGCAGGCCTTCGAGCGACAGCAGCCAGAACAGCTTGTTGCGGCCGTCCACCAGCTTCGGGATGTAGACGGGTCCGTCCAGCCGGAAGCCGTAGGTATTGTTCTTGTAGGCCGGCTTGCGCACGCCCGCCGAGTTGCGCGAGTAGCCGTTCGAAATCAGCTTGCTGTTCTTGAAGAACTCAAACAACTCGCCGTGAATCGTGTTGGTGCCCGTGCGCAGGTTGATCGAAGTGGTGCCACCGCCCACGCGCCCGTACTGGGCGTCGTAGGTATTGGTGACGATGTTCACCTCTTCAATCGCCTGCAGCGCCGGTGCAAACGAAGCGCTCCGGCTGCCGCGCGTGGTGGTGATGCCGTCCAGCAGGATTTCGTTCTCGCCGTTCCGTCCGCCGTTGATCGACACACTGTTGATGTTGCCGAACGCGTAGAGCTCGAAGTTGCCCCAGTAGTTGCTGTTCTTGGTGACGCCGGGCAGCGAGTATTGGAACTGGAACATGTTGCGGCCCGACACCGGAATGTCGGTGATCAATTTGGAGCCGATGGTGCCGGAGCGCACGGCGGTTTCGGTCTGCAGCAGCGGCGTGTCGGCCGTCACCGTGATGCGATCCGTCGTCGAACCCACTTCCAGCTTGATGTCCAGATTGACGCGGTCCACGCCGCTCACCGTGATGCCTTCGCGCAGGATTGGCTTGAAGCCGTCTTTCTCCACGCGCAGGCGATAGGCGCCGGCGGGCAGGAAGGGCGTCACGTAGCGGCCAGCTTCGTTGGATACGGCTCGGTACTCCACCTGGCGATCCACGCTCACGGCAGTCAGTTGCACGTTGGGCACGGCTGCGCCGGTCGCGTCCGTCATCGAGCCGGAGATAGTCGCGCGAAATTCCTGGGCGGAGAGGCTACCGGAAAAAAGCAAGGCAGCGAACGAAGCAATCCTCACATGTCTCATGGCGGGTAGTGTAGCAAAAGGAGAAATCAACCAGGATGTAGTCTCGTCGAGCAACCGCCGCGCGTGCGCCCCGCGCGCCGCGCCGCCCGGCTCAATCCCGTCGAAGCGCTCCGCCATGATTGAGTGTCGTCTACCCTGCGGACGGAACCATTTCGTTGTACACTAAAAGTCTGAGAGGTTCGGCTCCTTCGGTATGAAACTCACCAAAACTCTTGCGAGTGTTTTCGGTCTTACGTTGCTGGCGGGTCCCAGCCTGTTCGCCCAGGACAAAAAGGGCGGCGCGGGCGACGCAGCTAAGGGCAAGGAAGTCTTCGAACAGTGCGCGGTCTGCCACAACGCGGATAGCGACGAAAAGAAGATGGGTCCCGGCCTCAAGGGCCTGATGAAGAAGGCGACGCTCGCCGACGGCAAGACCAAGACCACCGATGCTTCAGTGCGCCAGAAGATCGATCAGGGCGGCAACGGCATGCCCGCCTACGAGGAAATGCTGGACAAGAAGGAAAAAGACAACCTGATGGCTTATCTGAAGACCCTGTAACAGGGCTTCAGCCGGCACGTCCCTATCGTCTAGCCCGGCCTAGGACACCGCCCTTTCACGGCGATAACGCGGGTTCGAATCCCGCTGGGGACGCCATTTTTTTCACCGGTCAACGGCGCGCCTTCCCGGGCGCGCCGTTCGGTTTTTTCAGGGCCGCGCGTGCACGGCGTCCTCGAGTTTGGGACCCGCCCTCAGCACGAATTCCTTCACCTTCCGGTTCACCGGCAGCACGTACAAGTTGTACGCGCGCGTGCCGGGCGCGATCTTCGTGCTGGTGCTCACCATGTACTCGTAGCCCGCGTGCCGCCACGTCATCCGGCGGCTGCGAATCTCGCCCAGCCGCTGCGCACCCAGGTCCGGGCGCGGCACCAGCGAGAACGCAAACCGCCCGTGCGAGGGCAGATCCAACCACACCGCCGGCCCGCTGACGCCGCCGCGAGACTCCGGTCTGCTCCGGCCCCCGGCGGCGCCGTTGTTTCGTACAATTCGCCCGCCCCAACGGCAACTCCCAACGCCCTCTCCATCGCGCTACTCGACACTGACGGCGGCTTGATGGACGGCGGATCGTTTACGGTTCGCCTGACCGGCAACGCTGGCATCGTGTCGCGAGAGCCCGGCCCGGTGGCGATGAATTCGGCGGGGCATCCGTGGCTCACTGGATCATTCCGCCACGTGAACGGCGGCATCGGCAACGTCCTAATGCGATTCGGCCGTGATCACGCGGGCCTTGGACGATGCTCGGCGCCTGGACTTCGCCCGGCATTACCTATGAACTCAAGGCAGATCCAGTGAACGGCCACTTACATCGCTTCATGGCCAAGCGGCAAAACAGCCTTGGCTCCCAGCGCGACAGCCCCTACCGCGGTGCGTGCCTGGACGGTGGCGTGTACTATCGCAAGCTGAACCCCGAGGGCGGTTTTCTCGATGGAACGTATGTGCCGTCTTCGCCCTTCGCCATCCTCAACCCGCGCGGCACGCTTGAGTGGTTCTCGTACGGCGGCGGCTTGCTTGAGAAAAGCTTGACGAAACGCGAGAATCCGGACGCCGCCACCGGGCCGCCCGCCGTGGCCTGCCTCGTCGATCACGCCAGCCGCCGCCCGCAGTCCCTCGCCGCGCGTGGGCAACTGGTCACCCTGATCGGCCAGCGTCTCGGGCCGCTCGATGCACGCGCGGGGAACCTCGTCACCGAACTGGCCGGCACACGCGTACTGCTCGACGGTGAGCCAGTGGGGTTGGCCAACGTGCAATCGGGCTTGGTCAAGTTTCGCGTGCCGCCGGACTATGCCAAACGCACCGCTCAAATTACCGTGGAACGTGGCGGCCAAATCTCCGCGGCGGTGACGGTGCCCATCGCCGACTTCACCTCCTACGGTGTCTTCACCACGGATGGACAAGGCTGGGGCCCCGCAGCCTTCTTCGGCGACGCGGCACCCCGCGGCGACGTCTCATCCTTAGCCACCGGACTCGATCAGGCCCGCGAAGCCTACCTCCTCATCGACGAGCGTTACATAGTGAAGGCAGACTACATCGGTCCCACGCAACACCTGCAGCCCGGCATCCAACAGATCAACTTCCGCATGCCCAGCGAGGTTCGGCGCTGCGGCCTGGTGACGGTCTCGGTGAGCCCGGGTTTACCCGCCCTGCCCGGCGGCTGGCCCGAAGCGCGCATCACGCTGCCCGTTCGCTAGTCCGTCACCGCGCCCCGCGCCGCGCTGCCTACGCTCGCCACGTACTTGGCAAACACGCCGCGCTTGTAAGGCGGCTCCGGCTTCACATACTTCGCAAGGCGCGCCGCAATCGCCTCGGCCGGCAGATCGAGATCGATCTTGCCGTTGGCGATATCGATGGTGATCGGGTCGCCTTCCTCGACCGCCGCGATCGGCCCGCGGTCAACGGCTTCCGGCGCCACGTGGCCGATCATGAAGCCGCGCGTCGCACCGCTGAAGCGGCCATCGGTGAGCAGCGCCACCGAATCGCCCAGGCCCGCGCCCATGATCGCGCCCGTCACGCCCAGCATCTCACGCATGCCCGGGCCGCCCTTCGGTCCTTCATGGCGAATCACCACCACATCGCCCGCTTTGATCCTGCCCGCGATCACGGCATCCATGGCATCTTCTTCGCGCTCAAATACACGCGCCGGACCCTGGTGAATCTTGCGGTCGATGCCCGTCACTTTGATCACGCAGCCTTCCGGCGCCAGCGTGCCTTTCAGAATCACCAATCCACCGGACTTCTTGATCGGCTCATTCACCGGCTTGATCACCTGCTGGCCCGGCGTTTCCTTCGCGTCAGCCGCTTCTTCGCCGATGGTGCGGCCCGTAATGGTGAGGCAGTCCTTGTGCAGGTAGCCGCCATCGAGCAGCCGCTTGGCGATCACCGGAATGCCACCGGCGCGATCCACATCGACGGCCGTGTACTTGCCCGCCGGACGCAGATCGCAGTAAAGCGGCGTCGATTCGCCGATGCGGCGGAACTCATCGATTTCAAGATCCACGCCCGCATCGTGCGCCATCGCCAGCAAGTGCAGCACAGCGTTGGTCGACCCGCCCGACGCGTTCACCGCGGCAATCGCATTCTCAAACGCCTTCTTCGTGCAGATGTCGCGCGGCTTGATGTCCTTCTTGACCGCCTCCACAATCATGCGGCCTGCCTGATACGCCACTTCCTTCTTGCGATCGTCCGGCTGCGGCACCGAAGCCATGCCGAACGGGCACAGGCCGATCACTTCGAGAATGGTCGCCATCGTGTTGGCCGTAAACTGGCCTCCGCAGGCACCCGCGCCGGGGCAGGCGGCGTTCTCAATCGCCAGGAGCTCAGCGTCGTCGATCTTGCCCGCGGCGTGCGCGCCCACGGCTTCGAAGACTTCCTGCACGGTGAGATCCTTGCCCTTGTGATGACCGGGCAGGATCGACCCGCCGTAGAGCACCAGGCTCGGAATATTCAGCCGCAGCGCCGCCATCGCGGCGCCGGGGTTCGTTTTGTCGCAGGCCGTGAGGCAGATGATGCCGTCGAACATGTGGCCGCGCGCGACGAGTTCCATCGAGTCGGCAATCAGGTCGCGCGAAAGCAGCGACGCCTTCATACCTTCGGTGCCCATCGTGACGCCGTCGCTGATGGCGATGGTGTTGTACTCCATCGGCGTGCCGCCCGCGTCGCGAATGCCGCGCTTGACATCTTCGGCCAGCTCGCGCAGCCGGATGTTGCAGGGCATCGTCTCGATCCACGTGTTGGCGATGCCGATGTTCGGCTTGCGCAGATCGTCGTCGGTGAATCCGACCGCCTTCAACATGGCGCGGGCCGGGGCGCGGCGCGGGCCCTGGGTAATCGTGTGGCTGATGAGCGGCTTGTTCTCAGGCATGACGAGACCTAGGATGTCGCAGCCGGGCCACACGCCGCAAGTGGATTTGGTAATAAGCTATCGTTATGAGTGTTTCGCTGCCGCCGTTCGAACTCCGGCAGTTGCACTATTTCCTCGCGCTCGCCGAAGAACTGCACTTCTCGCGCGCTGCGCAGCGGGTGTTTATCAGCCAGCCCGCGCTCAGCCAGCAGATCGGTCGGCTGGAGCGCGGCTTGGGCGTGAAGCTGTTTGAGCGGGACCGGCACACGGTGCGGCTCACCGACGCGGGGCGCGCATTCATGGAGGGCGCAGCCGCCACCCTGGCGGCTGCACGAGTTGCCGCCTCCGGACTGGCCGGCCAGACGCCGGGCCTGCGCATCGGCTACCGCGAGTATGGCTTCTCCAGCATTGTGCTGCCCGCATTCACGCGCCTGCAGCGCGCGCATCCCCGGGCCCGCCTGGATCGGCTCGATCTCGGCATCGGCCAACTGATCCCCGCGCTGCTCGAGCGCCGCATTGACGTCGGTATCGGCCTGCTGCCGTTTGACGACGCGCGCATCGAGAGCCAGCGTATCGCGTCGGGCCATTGGGTGGCCGTGCTGCCCCGCGCGCATCGCTTGGCCAGGAGGCGTAGCAAGGTGGCCGCGCGTGACCTGCGCGGCGAACGGCTCATCGTCTTTCAGCGCTCGTTAAATCCGGCGGTCTACGATCGCCTGCTGCATCAGCTTCGCGAAGCCGGCGTCGCGCCGTCCGGCGAGCGCCCGCAGGAGACGGCGCAGGTACAGGTGGGTCCGGCGCTGGTGGCCGAAGGGCTCGGCATTTTCCTGGTGGCGTCGTACGCGCTCCCGCCATTGAGCGCCGCGGTGACCGCGCGGCCGATGGAGGGTTTGGGGCAGGCGCTCGAAGTGGGCGCGTGCTGGCGCGCGGGTGAGACGAACGTGCTACTGGGCGAGTTCCGCCGCGCGCTCACGACGTCTACGCGCAAACCGCCAGGCGCTTGACCATCTCCACGAGCCCATCTTCACGCGGCGTGGCGGCCACACGGAACCCCAACTTCTCATAGAAGCCCTGCGCGGCGAGCGTTGTGGCGAGCGCAACGAACTCAGCGTCCGGCGCAGTGCGGCTCAACTCGCGCAGGCGATACAGCAGCAGAAGGCGGCCCACGCCTTTGCGCTGCCAGTCGCGATGCACCATGCCCCACTGGAGACGCGGAGGCTGCGCGCGCGTGTCCAGTCCGCCGCAGGCGATCACGGCACCGTCATGTTCGGCAACGTAGAATTCACCGGGCTGGTCAAGGAATGCCACGAAGTCTTCGCGCGCCGCGGCAACGATGGAGTCGCTCAGGGCCAGACAGGCATCGCGGTCGGTGGGAGTGTAGAGGCGCAGGTCCAAATTTGATTGTAGGCTGGTGGAGTGAGACTGACGCTAGCGGCCGCCGCACTCCTGCTCGTAGCAGGCTTGGCAGCGGTGGTGCAGTCACGCGGCGGCGGCGGGCGCATCTGGGCGCAGTATGAAGACGAGATGCAAGACCCCGTGGAAGACCCGCCCGACGCGCGCCGCAAAGGCGAGTTCGTGCAGGGGCGTCTTCGCTACCGTTCGCCGCTCGACGGCCGCGGTTTCGGCGGCTACGCGCGCTGGGGCATCGACGCCAACAAAGGCGACCGCGTGTTCCTCAGCATTCTCGCTCGCCTCACGCGCATCGACGTGCAACCGGTGGAGCACATCGCCGACATCGACAGCGACGACATGTTCGACCTGCCGTGGATGTTCGCCGTCTCCGTGGGCGATTGGGAACTCTCCGCGCCGCAAGCCGCGCGCCTCCGCCAATACTTCGACCGCGGCGGCTTTCTCATGGTGGACGACTTCCACAACGACCGCGAGTGGGCCCGCTTCATGGAAGGCCTGCGCAAAATCGACCCCGCCGCCGAAGTGGTGGAACTCGACGACGCGAGCCCGGTGTTTCATGTGTTGTTCGATCTGAAGGAGCGCCTCCGCGTGCCGGGCGCGAACGTGGTGGGCGGCTCCGGCATCGAACGCGGCGGCGCGATCCCGCAGTGGCGCGCGGTGCTCGATCGCCGCGGCCGCATGACGATGGCTGTGTGCTTCAACATGGACGTGGGCGACGGCTGGGAGTTTGCCGACGATCCCGGCTACCCCGAGAAGTTCGCGTCGGCGGCGATGAAGCTGGGCGCAAACTACGTGCTGTACGCGATGACCCACTAGAGCGCTGCGCCCGGCCTTCCTCTGCTACGGCGCCGGGCCCCACTCAGGCGGCGGAAAGAAGTCGAACGTGAAAGCGGCCAGCTTCATCCACTCGTCGCTCACTCGCTTGGCAGACTCGCGGCCGCGCCACCAGGAAGGGCGGCGGAAGAACCGGTCTTCGGCGCTCACCATGCGCAGATCCAGCCACGGCACGGTGTAGCGCCAGATACGGCCGGCGCGGCGCGTG